>DASWON010000170.1:0-5862 GCA_036398735.1 Rhodopila sp. | reverse complement strand
CGTCGGCGGCAGCTTGGCGAAAAACGCTTCCATCTCCGTCCGCCTCATGTTGCGGCGCAGGACGGCTTTCTCGTCGTGGTCCACGCCATGCAAGGTGAACACGGCCTTGGACGTGTCGAGGCCAATGCGCCTAAGGTTTATGCGGACTGTCCTCCAGGTTCGAATGTTGACAACCAGACCTTGGCACAAGATGCCGCAGGGCCGTCCACCCCAACAAGCATGGCCGTGTCCGCTGTAGCCACGTCGCCCATCAAGATTGAGGAGCCTGTCCATGAGATTACTGGCCTACTCCGCATTGCTGCTGACCGTAGCCATCGCCCCGGCTCGGGCCGCGGACCCGGCCTGGCTGCGGCCGGGGCCGCATACGGTGCTGGACGGCCAGTCGGACGACCTGGTGACGGGAGGACTGGGGGCCAAGGCAATGATGAGCGGCGCGCCACCCGCGTATGCCGATCCGATCCATCCCGCGGCGGCCGAGCTACGGCAGCACGCGCTATTCCTGCGCAGCAGCAGCGGCCAGGGTTACGGGCGGTTGTTCGGCCCTGGTGTGGATAGCGCCAGCGGCCGGCTGCGGGACGATAACGGCAAGATTGCCGGCGAGGAATATCTGGCCTACGCCGATGGCGGCGAGGGACGGCAGAACGTCGCCATGCTGCTGCAGGTGCCCGCCGGATTGGGAGCCGAGCGGCGCTGCCTGGTTGCGGTCCCGGTAAACGGCTCGGCCAGCCTGTTCCGCGACGTGGCGGATTTCGGCTATTGGGGCCTGCGCCATAGCTGCGCGGTGGTCTACACCGACAAGGGGCATGGCAACGGCTTCCATATGTTGGAAGCCGACAGCGTCGAACTGATCGACGGACGGCAGGCGCCAGCGGCAGAGGCCGGGCGTGACGCGCATTTCCGCGCCGACCTCGACGATGCAGCCCGCACGCGTTTCCTGGCGGACTTCCCTCATCGCGTGGCGTTCAAGGCGGCCTTCTCGAAGCAGAACCCGGAGAAGGACTGGGGCGAGAACGTGCGCCAAGCCGTCCGCTTTGCCTTCGTCCGGCTCGGCAGCCGGGACCCTGCGTTCACCCGGGCCAACACGCTGGTGCTCGTCACTGGCAGCTCCAATGGCGGCGGTGCGGCCCTGTATGCGGCCGAGAAGGACGCGGCCGATACCGAGCACCTGATTGATGGCGTGGTGGTGCGGGAACCACAGGAGCAAAGCCGTCCGGATGACCGCGTCGTCGTGGTGCGCGGCCAGCTCGAGCGGCGTGGCAGCGGGCGCACGCTGCTGGACTACTTCAGTTTCGGCAACTTATACCAGCCCTGCGCCGTGCTGGCGGTCCCCGGCATCCCGCTGCGGGATCGGGTGGAGTTCGCAGCCAACCGATGCGCCTCGCTGCACGACAAGGGCCTTTTGACTGCGGACACCACTGACGCGCAGGCGGCAGAGGCCTTGTCGCGGATGCACGGGTATGGATGGGATCCCGAGACGGATGTGGGCCATGCGTTCGGCTACTTCGTGGCGCCGGACGCGACGGCCACGAAATACGCCAACGACCACGGTCGGTTCGACGTACGTGACCGGCTATGCGGCTACAGCTACGCCGCTACCGATAAGGATGGCCACCCAATGACAGTTCCTGCGGCCGAGATGGCGCAGAACTTCGCCATCGCCCCCGGTGGCGCCCCGGCCGGAAGCATCGACACGGTAAACGACGACGACCCAAGCGGGCCGCGGCGGTCCTGGGTATCGACAAGCCGCAGCACCGGGCGGCAGGACTACGACATAGATGGGGCCATATGCATTCGTGACCTGATGACCGGACATTCGGCCAATGCCGGGCGGGTGCAGGCGGGCATCGGGGAATTCTTGGCGACCGGGCGGCTGAATGGGCTGCCCACGTTGATCGTACACGGGCGAAGTGACGACCGGGTGCCGGTGACTTTTTCCTCGCGCCCCTACCTGGGGTTGAACTCGCTAGTGGACGGCGCCGGTTCGCAGCTCCGCTTCATCGAAGTCACCAACGCCGAGCATTTCGGCACGGACCTACCCGGCTTCGACACCCGCATGGTCCCTCTGGTACTGTACCATCTGCGGGCGCTGGACATGATGTGGGACCACCTGACGGCTGGAGCACCACTGCCGGACAATCAAGTGGTGCACACCACTCCCCGCGGCGGCGAGCCGGGCCATGCCCCGCCGTTGCAGGAGGCCAACGTGCCGCCGATCGCCCTGACCCCGGCCGAGGCTGATCGCATCAAGGTCTCGGCGGGGCGGGTTACCGTCCCGGACTGATCTAATAACACACACCCTTCGCTGTAACCGTTATTTTTATTGCGATCTCCTAGCGACTCTGCCCTCCGGGACGGCAAGGACCGCACCGGCAGCCCTGGGTTTCCGCGCCGCAAGCGCGGCTCACAATGACGGCTGGGCCACGGAATGTCAGTGCGAAAGCCCATCGATCCAAGACAATCCCCGCCTGAACCGCGATTTCGGGATTTGAGAGCCTGGCCCGGCTGCATGCTTGCGCGTTTAATGATCGCTCTCGATCCGCTCAACATGCAGCAAATGGCCCATGATGGTCTTTTGGGGCGCCCTCGCCGGCCAGAACCTTGGTCAATGTCACTCAATCTGCTCAGGACCGACCGCGCGACACTGGCGGTTGTGGAAGCCTTGAAGAGCAGGTGAAAGGTGCTCAGCCGGGCTGCGCCCAGAGACGTCCCGACCGATCACGTGCGCAGAACGCGTCGATCGCGGCACGGTGCTCGAACGTGAGCGCGACATCGTCCAAATCCTCGATCAAGCAGCGTTTCCGGAAAGGATCGATCTCAAACGCGTCCGTGCGCCCGTCGGGCCAGCGTATGCACTGAGCGGGCAGATCGACAGCCACTCTTCCGGGCAGCTCGCTCCGCACGGCCCGGAGTTGGGACTCCGGAAGGGTAATAGTCAACAGCCCATTCTTGGCGGCGTTGGAGGCGAAAATGTCGCCGAAGCTAGGTGCGATTACGCAGCGTACGCCAGCGTCCACGAGGGCATAGACCGCGCCCTCGCGCGAAGATCCACAGCCGAAATTCGGCCCGGTTACAAGAACAACCGGTGCATGGCCGTTCAGCGGGAACGCTGGATCCTGCCGCAGATCGTGGAATAGGAAATTCTGGTAGCCGGCGTTGCGGTCCTTACGCAGAAACCGCGCGGGGATCATCTGGTCGGTGTCGACATTAGCGGCCTCGATTGCAACCGCCTCGCCCTCAAGGGTGACGAACGCCGTCATGCGAGCCTCCGCACGTCGGTGAGCGCGCCGGCGATCGCTGCAGCGGCGGCCATTGCGGGTGACATCAGGTGAGTGCGGGCGCCCGGACCTTGGCGGCCGACGAAGTTGCGGTTGCTGGTGGCCGCGCAGCGCTCGCCGGGCGGCACGAGGTCGCCGTTCATCCCAACGCACATCGAGCAGCCGGGCTCACCCCACTGCAGCCCGGCACCTAGGAACACGCGATCCAGGCCTTCCGCCTCGGCTTGGCGTTTCACCGGGACAGAGCCCGGCACGACTAGACCCGGCACCGTGGCTCGGCGCCCGCGCAGGACCGCAGCCGCGGCGCGAAGGTCGGACAGGCGTCCGTTCGTGCAACTGCCGATGAACACCCGGTCGATCCTGATCCCGTCGAGCGCCTGTCCCGGCTGCAGGCCCATGTAATCAAGTTGCTCGGCGATGCGTCCGCGCCCGGCTGCGTCAGAGGCGCCGGCCGGGTCGGGGACGCTTGCGGTGATCGGCAGCGCAGTTTCCGGGCTGGTGCCCCAGGTGACGGTCGGTGCGATCTCGGCGGCCGACAGGGTAATCTCGCGGTCGAAGCGGGCGTCATCGTCGGTCGGCAGCGTTCGCCAAGCGGCGACGGCGGCGTCGAAATCCCGTGGGGCGCGCGGACGGCCAGCGAGAAAGGCGAAGGTGGTGTCGTCGGGCGCCACCATCCCGGCTCGGGCTCCCGCCTCGATGCTCATGTTGCAGATCGTCATTCGTGCCTCCATGCCGAGGGCGCGAATTGCACTGCCAGCATACTCGATGACGTGGCCGGTGGCGCCGCCAGCGCCGATCTTGCCGATGATGGAGAGGATGAGGTCCTTGGCCGCCACGCCCGCCGGCAGCGTGCCATCGATCGCAATGCGCATGGCGTGCGGGCGCCGTTGCCAGATCGTCTGGGTGGCGAGCACGTGGCTTACTTCGGACGCTCCGATGCCGAACCCCAGCGCGCCGAACGCGCCATGGGTGGAGGTGTGCGAATCTCCGCACACGATGGTCAGGCCAGGCAGCGTCAGACCCTGTTCCGGCCCGGCGACATGTACGATACCCTGGCGCGGATCGTTGGGATCCATCAGGTCAAAGCCGTTGTGCCGGGCATTGCCGCGCAGGCGGTCGATCATCCCGGCGACCTCGGGATCGGCGATCGGCAGAGCGCGGCTATGCGACGGCACGTAGTGGTCGGTGACGCCAAACGTCAGATCGGGCCGCAGGACGCGTCGGCCGGCGTGGTCCAGCATGCCGAAGGCGTGGAAGCTGCCCTCATGCACGAAGTGGCGGTCCACCCATAGTAGGCTGGCGCCATCCTCGCGGGTCACGATCGCATGCGCGTCCCAGATCTTCTCAAGCAGCGTCTTAGGCATGGGGATGTCTCCTCGCTTCTCCGACGCGCCGCGCCGCGGCCTCGCCGGCGATGGCGCCGAGCGCGACGGCCGACAGCAGGCCATTGCCGGACAGGTAGCCCGAGGCCTGCCGTCCGGAGACGCCGCAGGCCGCACCGCCGGCTGCGAACAGGTTGTTGAATACCTGCCCGGCGGCATCCAGCACGCCGCCGTTCGCGTCAACCGCTAAGCCGCCCTGGGTGTGGAACAGTGCTCCGGTGACGCGCACGGCGTGGAACGGTGGCTGCAGCGCCGGGCTGTTGGCGAAATCGCGGCCGAACCGGTCGGTGCCGCAGCGGGCCTTGAGTGCGGCAACCGCTTCGACCGTTGCGGCAAAGGCGGCTTCCGGCACGTGTATCGCAGCAGCGAGCGCGGCGGCATTGCCAGCGCTGATTATGGCCCCGATCTGCTCGGCCTGGCGGAAATCCTGGAACTGGCGGGCGATCTCCGCGATGCGGCTGTCGAACACGGTCCAGGCGATGGCACCGGGCTGGCGCAGGACGAAGGCTGCCTGTTCCGAATAGCCCTGCATCTCGTCCGAGAAGCGCTCGCCCGCGGTGTTCACCTGGAAGCCGCCCTCGGTGATCGTCGCCCAGGTGATCAGGATTCCGGCAGGGTGCGCGACCGAGCCGTGGCCCTGATGCCCCGATAGGTCACGCGCCTCTGCGCCGAGGGCTTCACCCCAGTGCAGCGCGTCGCCCTGGTTGCCGGGATGGCCGAAATACAAAGCCCCTGCCATCTCGGGGATATGGCGCGCGACCAGGTCAGCGTGACCTCCATAGCCGTTGCAGGCGAGCACGAGCGCATCGCAGCTCACCCGCTCCACGCTGCCATCCGGCCGGGCGTAGGCGACGCCGGCGACGCGACGACCGGACGCATACAGCGTGGTCATGCGCGCGTCGCACAACACATCCAGCCCGGCGTCATTGGCAGCTTGCAACAGCCGGTCCATCAGCTCGGCGCCGGATCGCGTCGGTAGGCCGTGCATCCGCCGCGCGCGATGGCCGGGATAGTTGAAGCCTTCGACCAGAGAGAACGGCAGCCCATGCGCCTCGGCCAGCCACTCCAGGGCCGGCCCGCACTGCGTGGTGAGCGCGGCGACGATGGCGGGATCGGGCTCGTCATGCGCCTTGGCCATGATATCGGCGGCGAACTCGGTCGGCGTGTCGGCGATGTCGGCTGCGCGCTGCCATCGCGTTCCGGCG
>DASWON010000169.1:0-3040 GCA_036398735.1 Rhodopila sp. | reverse complement strand
AGGATATCGAGGGCAAGACGCTGGGGATCGTCGGGCTCGGCAAGCTCGGCAGCCACGTCGCGGCCATCGCGCGCGCGCTGGGTATGAAGACCATCGCCTGGAGCACGAATTTGACGCCCGAGGCCTGCGAAAAGGCCGGCGTCACCTATGCGACCAAGCAAGAACTGTTCGCCAGCGCCGATATCATCACCATCCATCTGGTGCTGAGCGACCGCTCGCGCGGGCTGGTGGGACGCGACGACTTGGCGCGCATGAAGCCCACCGCCTACCTGATCAACACCGCGCGCGGCCCGATCGTCGACGAGGGCGCATTGCTGGAAGTGCTGCAGGCGGGCAAGATTGCCGGTGCCGGGCTCGACACCTACTCGCATGAGCCACTGCCGCTGGACAGCCCGTTGCGCCCGCTCGGCAACGTCGTGATCACGCCGCATCTAGGCTACGTCACCGCGGAAAACTACCGGCGAATTTACAGCGAGATGATCGAGGGTATCGAAGGCTGGCTGAAGGGCGCGCCGCTGCGGCGTCTTGGCTAATACCCTCCAACGAAAAAGGGCGCCGCGTTTGCACGCGGCGCCCTTCGTATCGTGAAAGCGTCCTCGGCTAGCGGACCGTGACCGGCGCGGGCAGCGGCTGGACCGAGTTCGGCTGGGTACCGGGAAGCGGGGCGAGCGGAGCACCGCCGGCATTCGGGCCGGGGATCGGCGCTGCGGAAGCGGTGGTGGTCGGGATCGGCGGCTTGCCGCCCGGCAGCACGACGACGCGGGTGCCAACCTTGGCGCGTTCGAACAGGTCCGAGACGTCCTCATTGATCATGCCGATGCAACCCGACGACACGAACTTGCCGATCGTCGAGGGCTGGTTGGTGCCGTGGATGCGGAACACGGTCGAGCCGAGATACATCGCGCGGGCACCGAGCGGGTTGCCGGGACCGCCAGCCATGAAGCGCGGCAGATAGGGCTGGCGCTCGATCATCTCGGTCGGCGGATGCCAATCCGGCCATTCCGCCTTGCGGGTGATCTTCTGCACGCCGGTCCAGGTGAAGCCATCGCGCCCGACACGAACGCCGTAGCGGATCGCCCGGCCATTGCCGAGCACATAATACAGGTAGGTGTTGGCCGTATCGACGACGATGGTGCCGGCGGGCTCCTTGGTGGCGAACGCCACTTCCTGGCGTCGCAGGTTCGGCGGCAACTGGGCCGGACCATCTTCCGGCTGATCTTCCGGCGGCAGCGCCGACAGCGACGCGGTGCGGGGCTCGCCGCCCTGCGGTGCGACCGAACCGGTGGCGTTACCAACCGGCGCACCTACCGCTTCCGGCGGGCGGATGCCGCGGCCATCGTCGGGGCTGCGGTCGGAGTAGATCACCGGCGGCGGGCCCATCGGGCGGCCGTAGCGCGGATCATCGGGCGACATCACCGGGCCCTGCGGCGTGGCGCGATCGGAATAGACGGGAGTGGCAGGAACGGCCGGGCCGCGACCGTAGCGTGGATCGTCCGGCGACAGGATCGGACCAGGGGTCGGCAGCGCCACGGCGGAACGCCCGCGCGGCGGCGCAGCGTCATCGTCGTCCGGCGCATCGAAATCCGGCATCGCGTCGCGCGAGCGCGAGTCAGCAGGGTAGCCGCCCGGCGGATAAGATGGGTCCGGCGCAGTCGTATAGGTACCGGACGGCGTGGAATAGCTCTGCGCCATCGCCGCGGAACCGCCGGCGGCCGTCACCGCCACCGTCGCGAAAATTGTCAAAACATGCTTGATCATCATGGCCCTTGTATAAATCCAAGCCGACACCGGATCGTTGACCTTGGGATCGCAGGCGATCACGGCGCATTCAAGACAAATCCGGCAAAAAGCCGCTTATTTCGATCATATTCGCACGATCAGTCTGCCCGCGTGACCAACTTGTCGCACTGCGCGGCGCTATCCGTACCGGGTCCCGCACCGTTTGTTGTGAGGGTAAATTTTTAACAAACGGTTTCGGGGGCATGCGGTATTCTCATGTCGCTGATTCGCAACACAAGCGGCCTCTTGCTGCCGCGGACCGGCTGCTCCCCAGTACTGTCACCGCGTCCCGATGGCTCGAGAGCCTTCGCGCATTTGCCGGCGAAGGCGGACCCCCTATTCATGCTTCCCGGTTTCCGTTTTCTGGTTGCGGCCGTCGTGCTTTGCCTGTCGATGCTGGTGTTCGGCTTCGGCGCCGCCTCGCTGCTGCGCTCCGCCCATGAAGAGTTTGCCAACCTACCGGTGCGTCCATCGGCGCCGCAGACGATGTTCGCCCAGCAGCAGTCGTCCGAAGCCCCGCCAAGCCTGTCGATGCTGCGCGTCGAGACGCCGCAGACCGCGGTCGTTGCCCCCGCCGAAACGGCTGTCACCATCCGCCAGGACAGCCCCGCCCTGGCGGCGCCATCGGCACCCGATCCCGACACCGAGGCGTCGCTGCGTCCGGTCGTTCCGGGATCCGCAGGTGGGCCCGCCGCCGAACCGGCCAGATCGGAACCCGAGCCACTGGAACCTGGCGCCGCCGTAGAGACCGCGGCCGTGGCAACAGCGACGCCATCGCCCCCTGCCGCCGAGCCCGCGGCGACCGAACCGGCGGCGGTCCCCGCGACCGCGCCATCCGCTTCGCCTGACCAGCCGGGCTCGACGCTGACGCCGGCCGATGCCGAGATCGCCGCCACCACCATCGCGACGCTGGGCGACCCGCCGCTGGATATCGATCCAGTGCCACTGCCGAAAGCCAAACCGGCCGCAAAGCCCGTGCAGAAAAAGGCGCGCGTAAGGGAAAGGGCGGCGAAACGCCGCCGCCTCAATGCCCGCGCCGAGCAAACACCGCCTGCCGCCGCGCCCGTGCCGGCCGAAACGTTCGGATGGCAGCAACCACCGCGCTAGACGATCACGCGCGCTAGAGCATTTTCACTTTGACCTGACTCGGGATTCCCAGATTTCCGGGTTGGGTTGAAGATGTGCCGTCTGATTCGGAGGCGGCCATGACGAAGATCTATTCGGCTGATTTACGCGAGCGGGTGATCAAGGCGGTTTTGAG
>DASWON010000168.1:0-14320 GCA_036398735.1 Rhodopila sp. | reverse complement strand
CTGGCAACGCTGGTCGGCACCGCCGGCGGCTACGCGCTGGCCCGGTTCGGGCGGTTTCGTGGACGCGGCGTGCTGGAGGCCGCGCTCGCCGCCCCGCTGGTGCTGCCCGAGGTGATCACCGGCCTGTCGCTGCTGCTGCTGTTCGTGTCGCTGGAGCAAATGACCGGCTGGCCGGCAGGACGGGGCGCGGGGACGGTGACCCTGGCGCACGCCTCGGTCTCGGTTGCCTACGTCGCTGTCGTCGTCCGCGCCAGGCTGGCCGACGCCGGTGTTGCGCTCGAACAGGCGGCGATGGATCTGTATGCGCCACCCTGGAAGGCGTTCGCCGTGATCACCCTGCCGCTCATGGCGCCGGCCCTGGTGTCGGGCTGGCTGCTCGCCTTCACCCTGTCGATGGACGACGTGGTCGTGGCGAGCTTTACCTCCGGACCGGGCGCCTCGACCCTGCCGATGGTGGTGTTTTCCATGACGCGGCTGGGAGTCACGCCGGAGATCTACGCCCTGGCGACAGCAATCGTCGCGGTGGTGGCAACGGCGCTGCTGCTGCTTTCCCTGCTGTGGCGGCGCCGCCGCGGGTAGCAACGCCGCTTTCTGCCCGCTGAGCCGCAGGCCACCGCCTCCCGCCGGCCGCCGCCGATCAGCCGCCGTCGACCGGCGCCCCGCCATCACATCGCCGCCCGGACGAGCCACCGCATCGCAGGCTGTATGGCATACTGTATGCATCCCGGTCCTGCCCAAACGGAGGTCCGGCATGATGATCCTAGGCGTGAATGCCGTCGCTCTCGGCGGTCACCTCGGCGGCTGGCGACACCCGGATGCCTTTCCGACCACCGCCATGAATCTCGGCGCCTTGATCGAGACCGCGAAGATCGCCGAACGCGGCAAACTCGACATGCTGTTCCTCGCCGACGGCAATGGTGTGCGGCAGATGGACAAGCCCGCCCTGTTCGCCGCCAACAGCCCGTCCGACCGCCCGGTGGTGTTCGAACCGGTGACCCTCTATGCGGCTCTGTCGCAGCACACCCGGCATATCGGCTTCGTCGCCACCTCCACGACGACCTACGAAGAGCCGTTCACCATCGCCCGCAAGTTCGCCTCGCTGGACCACATCAGCGGCGGCCGCGCCGGGTGGAATCTGGTGACCACCTCATACGCCGAGGACGCGCTGAACTTCAGCCACAGCGAGCACGTCGGCCGCGACACGCGCTACGACCGGGCGCGCGAAAGTCTCGATGTCGTCCGCTCGCTGTGGGACAGCTGGGCCGAGGACGCCTTCGTGCAGGACAAGGCGACCGGCCAGTTTCTCGATCCCGCGAAGGTCCGCCTGACCAACCATAGGGGGACGCATTTCTCGGTCAAAGGTCCGCTGAATGTCGCCCGCTCGCCGCAGGGCCAGCCGGTCGTGTTCAGCGCCGGCCAGTCGGAGGCGGGCAAGGAGCTCGCCGCCTACGGGTCCGAGGCCCTGTTCGGCTCTGCCAGCAGCAAGCAGGAAGCCCAGGCGGTGTATGCCGATATTAAGGGCAGGATGGCAAAATACGGGCGCGCGCCTGACGAATTACGCATCCTGCCGGGCATGAGCGTGTTCGCCGGCCGGACTGCCGCCGAAGCCGATGCGCTTTACGAGCAGCTGCAGTCGCTGATCTCACCGGCGCTTGGCGTGCCGTACCTGTCGAAGATCGTCGGCTACGACCTGTCGCAGTTCCCGCTCGACGGGCCGATGCCCGAGAGCACCGTCGAGCAGGTTGGCGGCACCGCCATCGGCCGCTCGGTTCGTGCGCTGGCCAGGCGCGAGGGCCTGACGCTGCGGCAGACCTACGAACGCATCCTGCCGTCGATGGGCGGCAACATGGTCAAGGGTGACGCGAAGCATGTCGCGGACGTGCTCGAGGACTGGTACTCCGGCCAGGCCTGCGACGGCTTCGTGCTGTCGATGCCGGTCATGCCGCGCTGCCTGCGCGACTTCGTCGACCTCGTCGTCCCGGAACTGCAGCGGCGCGGACTGTTCCGCACCGAGTACAGCGGCACGACGTTGCGTGAGAACATGGGCCTCGCGCGTCCCCCCGATCCGTTCGCCGCGAAGCGCGAGATGGCCGCCGAGTGAGACTGTCGCCCGTCATGGTTCACCGGCGTATCGGGGCGCCCCGGCTGCTCCCGCGGTCCGAACGGGGCAGGGCATGACCCGCGTGATCGTCCGGCTGCTGCTGCGCCGGCTGATCGGTGCGGTTCCGCTGGTCTTCGCCGTCGTCGCGCTGACCTTCTTCGTCATTCGCCTGGCACCCGGCGATCCCGCCGTGATCCTGGCCGGCGAGGCGCCGACGCCGGAATTCCTGGCCCAGGTGCGCGCCGAGAACGGCCTCGACAAGCCGGTCTGGCAACAGTTCCTCACCTTCCTCGGTCACGCCGCGACCGGCGACTTCGGCAGGTCGATCTATGCCGGCCGGCCGGTGTTCGACGTCATCCTGGAGCGCGTGCCGGCGACCGCGCTGCTGGCCGGAACCGCGATGCTGCTGGCCTCGGTCGCCGGCGTGCTGCTCGGTGTCGCGAGCGCGAAACGCGCCGGCACCACCGGCGATGCGGCGATCAGCGCGCTGTCGCTGCTGGGCACCTCGGTCCCCAGCTTCTGGATCGGCCAGCTGCTCATTCTGCTGTTCGCGGTCTGGCTGGGCTGGCTGCCGGTCAGCGGCATGGTCGCCCCACGCGCCCGCTACGTTGGATTCGCCCATATCTGGGACGTGGCGATCCACATGATCCTGCCGGTCACCACCCTCGCCGTGTATCTGGTGACGCTGATCGCCCGGTTCACCCGCACCGCGATGATCGAGGCCATGTCCCAGGATTTCATCCTGGTCACCCGCGCCAAGGGGGTCAGCGCCCGGGCCATCCTGTGGCACCACGCGTTCCGCAACGCCGTCGTCACGACCATCACGGTGATCGGGCTGGAATTCGGCGCGGTGCTTGCCGGCGCGGTGGTGGTGGAGATCGTGTTCGGCTGGCCGGGCCTGGGGCGGCTGTTCTACGACGCCATCTATCGGCGTGACTTCCCGCTGCTGACCGGCAGCTTCATGTTCTCCGCCCTTGTCGTGATCGCGATGAACACTCTGTCAGAAATCGCCTGTGCCATGCTCGATCCCCGGCTACGCGACGGATGAGCGTAACGATTGCCCTGCGGCCGCCATGGCCCCGTCCGCGACTGCCATCCGTTGCCACGGCGGTCGGCGTGCTGCTGACCGGGATCGTCGTGGCCGGCGCGATCTGCGCCCCGCTGCTGACCAGCGCCGATCCGCTGGGCCTCGGGGGTGACATTCTGTCGGCGCCGACCCGGTTGCATCCGATGGGGACCGATGACCTGGGGCGGGACCTGTTCGCCCGCGTCCTCTACGGCGGCCGCGTTTCGCTCGGCATCGGCCTGTTCAGCGGCCTTCTGAGCGTGGTGTTCGGCGTCAGCGTCGGCATGGTCGCCGGGTTCGCCGGAGGTGTGCTGGATGAAGTGCTGATGCGCGTCACCGAGATCTTCCAGGTGATGCCCAAGCTGCTGGCCGCGGTGGTCGTCGTCTCGCTGGTCGGCAGCAGCCTGACCAATGAGGTCCTGGTCATCGGGCTTCTCAGCTGGCCCGCCACCGCGCGGGTGATCCGTGGGCGCGTGCAGGTCCTGCGCGGCCAGGAGTTCATTGCGGCGGCGCGAATGGGCGGCGCATCGCACCTGCGCATCCTGTGGCGCAACCTGTTGCCCAACGTCTTCGCCTATGTGCTGGTCAGCACGTCGTTGCAGATCGCCTCGGCGATCGTGTCCGAATCGTTCCTGAGTTTCCTCGGCCTCGGCGATCCCGGCCATCCAAGCTGGGGATTGTTGCTGCAGCAGGGGCAGTTGTTTCTGCAACAGGCATGGTGGCTGACGACGCTGCCGGGGATCGCGCTGGCAATGACCGTTCTGGGCATGAACCTGCTCGGGGACGGCCTGTCCAAGGGGCGCGGCTGATGCTGGATCAGGCTGGGCGCGACACGCCGGTGCTGTCGGTGCGCGATCTCAGCATCAGCTTTCCGCACCGATCCGGCCGCCGGGTCCGCGTCGTACAGGGCGTGAGCTTCGACGTGATGGCGGGGGAGATCGTCGGACTCGTTGGCGAATCCGGCTCCGGCAAGTCGATCACGGCACGGGCGGTGCTGCGCCTGCTGCCCGCTACGGCTGCCGTCAGCGGCGAAGTGCGGTTGTCCGGTGAAAACGTCAACGGAATGAGCGAGCGGCGGCTGCGGGCGCTGCGCGGGTCGTCGGTCTCGATGATCTTCCAGGATCCGATGACGTCGTTCGACCCGGTCCACCGCATCGGCGCGCAGATCGGCGAGGCGATCACCGTGCATCATCCGCAGCGCCGCAGCGCACTGGCGGAGCGGGTTGCGTCGTTACTGGCCCAGGTGGGCATCGCGCCGTCCCGCACGAAGGCCTACCCGCATGAACTGTCGGGCGGGATGCGCCAGCGCGCGATGACCGCAATGGCGGTGGCCAACGGTCCGGCGCTGATGATCGCCGACGAACCGACGACGGCGCTGGACGTGACCGTGCAGGACCAGGTCATGCAGTTGATGCGCGAGCTGAATGAATCCGCGGGCACCGCGATCCTGCTGATCACCCACAATATCGCAGTCGTTGCGAGCCTGTGCAGCCGCCTGGTGGTTCTGTACGCCGGACGTGTGATGGAGGACGGGCCGACCGAGGCGCTGCTGGCGCGGCCGCGGCATCCCTACACGTGGTCGCTGCTGCGTTCCGTTCCGCGTCTGGATCAGCCCGCCGAACGGCTGATGGCGATCACGGGGCAGCCGCCCGATCCGGCCGCGCCGCCAGGCGGATGCATGTTCCAGCCGCGCTGTCCGCGTGCCGTGGCCCGCTGCGCGGAACAGGAGCCGCCGCTGGTCGCCGTGGCGCCGGGCCACCACGCCCGCTGCTGGCGGCCGATGGAGGAAGCCGCGTGACGCCGCTGGTCCGGGCCAGCGGGCTGCGCAAGGTCTATGGCGGCGGCGGTCTGTTCCGTCGTCAGACCGTTGCAGCCGTCGATGATGTCAGTCTCGACATCGAAGCCGGCGAGACGCTGGGCCTGGTCGGTGAATCAGGTTCCGGCAAATCCACGCTCGGGCGTATGGTCATCGGTCTGACCGAACCAAGCGACGGCCATGTAACGGTCTGCGGGCGGACCGTCGCTCGGCTCGGCGGCGATGGCCGCAAGGCGCTGTGGCGGCAGGCCCAGATGGTGTTTCAGGACCCGCATTCGTCGCTCGACCCGAAGATGTCGGTATATGATACGCTCGCCGAACCTCTGCGGAATTTCGGTATCGCGCGCGGCGCGGAGGCGCAAGCGCGGATCCATCAGACGCTTGACGCCTGTGGGCTGGCGAAACATGCCGCATCCCGGTATCCGAACGAATTCTCCGGCGGCCAGCGACAGCGCATCGGCATCGCCCGCGCACTGATCGTACGGCCGCGGTTTATCGTTGCGGATGAGCCGGTGTCGGCGCTGGACGTGTCGATCCAGGCACAGATCGTCAATCTGCTGCAGGACCTCAAGAGCCAGTTCGGGCTGACCTATCTGTTCATCTCGCACGACCTCGCGGTGGTGCGCCACATGGCCGATCGGGTGGCGGTGATGTATCGCGGCCGTCTGGTGGAAATCGGTCGCTCCGCCGACCTGTATGAGCGTCCGCTGCATCCGTACACCCAGCTTTTGCTGCGGTCGGTTCCGATCCCCGAACCGCGTGCCGAGGCGGCGCGCCTGGCCCGTCGAGGCCCGGCGGTGGCCGAGGCGGCGCCGGCGGACAGCGGTGGATGCGCATTTCGCGCGCGGTGTCCGCACGCGCAGCTGCCGGTCTGCGCCGAGGAGGAGCCGCCGTTGTCGAGCCGGTCCGGCAACCGCCTCGTCGCCTGTCATTTCGCTGACGGGCAGCGCCGGCAAGCTGCGTCAGCTCAGAATTTCGCCGCATGAGGCCGATCCCATGAAGAAGTTTCATCTCGCCTGGTTTGGCAATGCAAGTCCGAGCGGCTGGCGGAAACCGAGCGGCAGCCTGTTCGACTGGCGGCAGGCGGACATCTACCTGGAGGTCGCGCGACTGTGCGAACGGGCCAAGTTCGACATGGTGCTGTTTGCCGACAGCCTGGCGGTGCCGGCCGCGCTGGGCGGCTCCCGCGACTGGTCCGTGGCGCATGGGCATCACGTCGTGCAGGATCCCGCGCCGACGATCGCAATGATGGGGGCGGTGACGCGCAACATCGGCCTCGGCTGCACGTTGTCCAGCACGTTCTATCCCCCCTTCCTGCTGGCCAGGCTGCTGAGCACGCTGGATCACCTGACGCGGGGACGCATTCTATGGAACCTGGTGACGACGGCGAGCAAGGACGCCGCTCAGAATTTTGGCCTGGATGACATCCTCGAGCACGATGCCCGCTACGATCGCGCCGACGAATATGTCGCGCTCTGTCGCGCGCTGTGGGACAGCTGGGAGCCGGATGCGGTCATCATGGACCGCGAGAGAAACATCTTCGCCGATCCCGCCAAGGTGCATGCGGTGGATTTCGAGGGCCAGCATTTTCGCTGCAAGGGTCCATCCACGGTGACCTCTTCACCGCAGCGCCATCCGGTGATCAGCGTCGCCGGCACCTCGCCGCGCGGGCAACGATTCGCGGTCCAGCATGGCGACATGGCGATCTCCCACAAGAATTCGATCGAGGACATGCGTAACTACGTCCAAACGACACGTGAGCAGCTTGCCGCCGCCGGCCGCGATCCCGCGTCCGTGAAGATATTCTTCTCGATCAAGCCCGTGATGGGGGATACCGAGGCTGAGGCGAAGGACCGCTGGGCGGCCAACCTGGAAAATGCCGATATCGATTCCGGGATGGCGACCCTGGCGATGTTCCTCGGCGTCGATCTGCTGCAGTTCGATATGGACCAGCCGCTGCCGCGCGACCTGCACGTGCCCGGCATGCGCGGCACGTTCCAGCGCTACCTGTCGATGCCGGAAGGAACGACATTGCGGGAATGGGCGCGCGACGAGGGGCTGTACGAGACCTATCCGATCTGCGGCACGCCGGCCCAGGTCGCGGACGTGCTGGAATATACGGTTGAATATACCGGCTGCGACGGCTTTCATTTCCGCCCGGCGCGCGGTCTCACCGACATCGAGTATCTGCTGGAGGTGTCGACCAAGCTGATCCCGGTGCTGCAGAAGCGCGGCATGGTGCGCGATGAGTATCGCGGCCAGACGTTACGGGATCATTTGTTCGAGTTCTGATTGGCCTCTGCCGGAGCATGACTCTGCGGCACGGGCGCCTCGGCCGGTCCGCAATTGCGTCCGGGCGACCCCGGGGACAGCCGGCGGGGGTAAGCGCGACTGCGCCGTTTCGGCCAGAGCGCTGTCACGGTGACGGGCGATGCCGGCGGCGGCCTCCTGCTGTGTCACCATCGGCGAGCGAGGGGCCGGCGGCCCGAACACCCGCGACCGGCACCCGGAAACGCCGCATGTTCCGGATGCCAGCGCAGTTCTCGTATGCGTGGCCAGGGCACTCCGGAAAGGCAACGATTCTACCACATCAAGAAACGACTCCCCCCGGCGAGCAACGATTCCACCCCGGGGTGAAGGTGCCTCAACCCGCTGGCTTGGCGAATGCGAAGTCCTCCAGCAGGCTGGAATGACCCAGGAAGACGCCGGCGACATCGTCATGCACCACGCCGGGCAGGCTGTAGGCGCAGAATGGAAATACCGGAATATCCTCCCAGATGATTTCCTGGATCCGGTCATAGATCGCCTTGCGTTTCGCCGGGTCGGTCTGCACGCGCTGCTGATCGAACAGGTCGTCGACTTCGTGGTTCACGTAAGGACTGTTGTTGACGAACGGGATGTTGAAGATGTTGTGTGAATTGTAGAAACGTTCGATGCCAACGTCGGGGTCGGGGCCCAGGTTGAACGAGCCCGCCACCATGTCGAATTCGTTGTTGACGAATGCCATCTGCAGGAAGGTGCCGCGATCCACCGGACGCAGGATCACCTTGATGCCGACGGCCGCCAGGTTGCGTGACATGATGTCGCCGATTTTGTTCGCTGGCAGATCGGCCGCCCCAAAGACATAGCGCAACGAAAACCGGGTCCCGTCGGCACCACGCTTGAAGCCGGCCTCGTCCAGCAGTGCCTCGGCCCGAGCGGGATCCAGCGCGTAGTCCTTCAGGGCAGTGTTGTACAATTCGGAACTGGGCGCCACCGGACCGACCATGTTCTGCGCCAGGCCACCCGGAAAAACCGTCGAGCGGATGAACCCGCGGTCGATGGCATGGGCCAGCGCCTGGCGAACCCGCTTGTCGCTGAACGGTGCGTTGCGCATATTGATATAGGCCTGATATCCGCCCTGCTGCAGCTTGCTGAATCGCAGCGCGACGCCTGGCATCTTCCGCAGCCGATCGATGGCGGAGGCAGGGACCGCGGACGAATAGATCATGTCGATCTCACCGTTCTCGAACGCCGATACGCGCGCGGAGGGGTCAGGCATGATCCGGAACAGCAGCTCATCGGCCGCCGGCAGACCGGGCAGAAAGTATTTGTCGTTGCGTGCATAGAGAATATGATCGCCCGGCACGAACTCCACGAACTTGAACGGCCCGGTGCCGATCGGCGCTCGGTTATGCGGATCGCGTGCGAAATCCTTCCCCTCCCAGATATGCTTCGGGAGGATGTCGGTGATGAAGTTGGTCAGCGAGATCAGCAACGATCCCTGTGGGTGCTTCAGATGCAGCACCACCGTGTCGTCGTCCGGCGTCTCATAGGTATCGATCGCGTTCAGAGCCCCGCGGTAAGGGTGCAGCTTGCCGCTGATCTCGCCGATGGAGAACTTCACGTCTGCCGAGGAGAACGGTGCTCCGTCGTGCCAAGTGATGCCATGCCGCAGGTGGAACGTGTAGGTCATGCCGTCGGGCGAGACCTCCCACGCCTCCGCCAGGTCGCCGCTGAACTTGCCGGTGCTGTCGACCCGCAGCAGTGCGCTGTACACCGGCGAGCCCGCCACAAAGCTCGAGATCGTGGAACTGATCGCCGGATTGAAGAACGGCGGATCCTCCTCGATGACACCAACCAGCCGTGTCGGGGCGGCCCGGGCCCGGCGCACGCAGAGCAGCGCGCCGGCGCCTGCCAACGCCAGTCGGCGGGAGACGATCATTCCGCGGCCCTCGCTTCCGTGGCGAACCATGGATTTCGCGGCGTCGGCAGACCCATCCGTTCTCGCAGGGTTCGGCCCTCATATTCGCGGCGGAACAGTCCGCGCCGCTGGAGTTCGGGGATTACCAACGAAATGAAATCATCGAGGCTGCGCGGCAGCACCGGCATGGTGACGTTGAAGCCATCGGCCGCCTTGCTGGTGTACCAATCCTCCATCTGATCCACGACGTCCTTCGCATTGCCTTTGAACGTGACATGGCCCATCGACGGCAGCACCCGCTCATAGGTTTGCCGGATCGTCAGGTTATCCCGCGCCGCCATCTCCGCGATGGTCTTGCGGAAGCTGGCGATGCCCAGCGTCTCGGCGGACAAATCGGGCAGGGGGCCATCGAGCGGATAGGCTGACAGGTCCATCTCGACAAGTTTCGAAAGATACGGCACGCCCAGCGAGGGGGAGATCAGCGCCTGCAGTTCCTCGAACAACTCGTCGGCTTCGGCGGCGGTGCGGCCGACATAGACCGCCGCGCCGGGCAGGATGCGCAACGCATCCGGGGAGCGTCCGTAGCGGCCGAGGCGTCCCTTCACGTCGGCATAGAACGCCTGTCCCGCCGCCTTGGTGTTGGTCACCGCGAAGACGCAGTCGGCATGCTGGGCGGCCAGTTCCCGCCCGTCCTCCGACTGTCCGGCCATGAACAGCACGGGGTAGCCCTGCGGCATCCGCGCGACATTCAGCGGACCTTTGACCTGGAAATGCTTGCCGACATGGTTCAGGACGTGCACGCGCGTAGGATCCAGGAACTGCCCGGTGGCCTTGTTCTGCACGAACGCATCGTCGGCCCAGCTGTCCCAGAGACCCTTTGTAACCGATACGAATTCCCGCGCCCGCTCATAGCGCACGTCCTTCGCCACATGCTCGGTCCGGCTGAAGTTCAGCGAGTCCTCAGGGTAGGAGGTGGTAACGATGTTCCAGCACGCGCGGCCTTTGCTGAGGTGATCGAGCGAGGCGAAGCGGCGGGCCAGCGAATACGGCTCGTCATAGGTGGTCGTCGCCGTCGCCAGCAGTCCGATCGAATCGGTGTGCTGCGAGACAGCGGTCAGCAGCGTCAGGGGTTCGAAGACCGCCGGCCGGTCGGACGGGCTGTTGGCGGCGAACAAGGCAGGCTTGTCCATCTGCCGCACGGCGTTGCCGTCCGCCAGAAACAACAGGTCGAATCTTCCCCGCTCCGCCATCTGCGCCAGTGCGATCGCGTGATCGAGGTTCATGACCTGGTCCGACCAGGCGTCCGGGTGGCGCCAGCCCCCCAGATGGCCGCCCAGGCCCAGCAGTCCCGTCATCAGGTTCATCATGTCGTGGCTGACCTTCGCTTGCGAAGCTGATCAAGCGAAAATCGTACCATCTGCCGGTTCTACGAGGCCTGCGGGAGCGCCGGACGCGCGCACATTCGTAGGTCTCGTCGGGATTTCCACGACCTGATCGACCAAGAGGATCGGCAGGGGCCGGCGCACCATGGGTCGCCGACCCAGTCAGGTGCCGTGGGCCGCGCCAGGCATCCCCGGCGAGTCCTCGGACCGGGTCCTGGTGATTCCTCAGACCGACTCCTTGAGTTCCTTTGCCGGACGGAAGGCGACCTTCTTGCTGGCCTTGATCTCGATCGCCTCGCCGGTGGCCGGATTGCGTCCCATCCGTGCTGCGCGACTACGGACCTGCAGCACGCCCAGGCCGGTCAGGCGGATCTTGTCGCCCTTCTTCAGGTGCTGGGTTGTCAGCGCAACGAGGTCGCCCAGCATGCTTTCTGCCTGCTTCTTCGGCAGATCGTGGCCCTCCGCCAACGTGGCAGCGATCTGCTTCAGCGTGACCGTGACCGGCGGGGCGGTCCGGGCCGAGGACTGCTTCGACCCGGCGCCACGGGTCGGCGTCGCGGCCTGTTTTGCGGCGGGTGCCGCCTTCTTGGCCGGAGGCGCCGCCTTCTTGCTGGCAGGCGCGGCTTTCTTGGCAGCGGCCGGTGCCGCCTTTTTCGCAACCGGTGCCGGCTTTTTCGCCGACGCGGCGGCCTGCTTAGGCGTAGCTGCCTGCTTGGCGGAGGCTTTCTTGACTGTCGGCATGGTGATCTCCTTGGCTATGCGGCACTCTGCCCGCACCGGCCGGATTCGGACAATCGTGTCAATTATCATCGGGCAAACTCATACGTTATCATTGGCAGAGCACTCCGGATACCGGACATTCTCAAGAATGTTTGTGTCCCGTGATCGCGAAGCCACTGCACCGGCAGGCGATGTGGGTGAACGTTACGCGGTTCATCCGGTGGCGATGTCGGCCACGCTTTGTCGTGCGACAGTGCGCCGGACGCGGTTCCTGCCCTCCATCTTGGCCTGATAGAGTGCGCGGTCCGCTGCGCTGATCAGATCGTCCGGGTTGTCATCGTCGTGCCTTGGGATCATCGAACTGGTGCCGGCACTGACGGTTGCAATGCGCGCCGCGTTCCCGAGGTGAGTGATCCGGAGTGCCGAGACCGCGCGGCGAATTCGCTGTGCGACCGCCATGGCGCCGCTGACACTGGTCAAGGGCAGCAAGACCACGATCTCCTCACCGCCGTAGCGCGCGGCGAGGTCGGTCGGGCGCCGCAGTGCACTTGCCACCGCCGCGGTGATCAGCCGCAGGCACGTGTCGCCTGCGAGATGGCCATAGAGATCGTTGTAGGATTTGAAGCGGTCGACGTCGATCATGACAATGCCCAACGGCTGTCGCTCCCGGTATGCCCGGCGAAACTCCGTCTGCAACATCTCATCGAAACAGCGGCGGTTCGCCAGCCCGGTCAGCCCATCCTGCTGGGCCAGCACACGCAGCAGCTGGTTTGTGGCCTCCAGCCTCGCATGGACCTCGGCCAGTTGTTCTTCGGCGCGCTTTCGCTCGGTGATATCACGCGAAACCGACAGCACGCCGCCATCATCCGGAAGATAGCAACAGAGCGTCTCCATCCAGATGTATCGCTGATCCTTCCGCCGCATCCGAAACACCAGTCTGTCGCTGAGATGGCAGGGACCCATACGCCGGAATTTGGCGACTGCCCCGTCGCGGTCGTCGGGGTGGATGAATTCGCCGGCCTGCCCGCCCAGCAGATCCGCGGGCGCGTAGCCCGTTATCGCGCCGGCCGAGGGCGAAACGTAGGTGCGCCGCCGATCGGCATCGTATCTGATCAGCAGATCGACGGTATTCTCCACCATCAACCGGTACGTCGCTGCCCGCGCCATGGGACCCGCGGTTCCGGCGGCCCGCCCGATGATGCGCTTCTGGCGATTCTGTCCCATGAACCCTGGCGTTGGCTTTGCGTCGTCGGACCCATTATCACTGGTAAATCTGAAGCAACCCTTAATCGAACCGGATGTTCCGCCGAGCCTGAGGCCCGGTCCGATAGCCCCGCATCGCACGGATAAGTCCCGCCCGGCATTGTTGCCGCCCAACCCCGGATGGCACGACAACCTCCGGACGCCGCTCGTGACCCGGCGACGGAGCGTTGCCCTGCATCAAGCAGCGTGGACAGTCACGTCGAGCGGAAAGCAGGCAAGCCAGTCGCGGCGGGCTTGGAATCCAGACCTCAGAACAATTCGGCGGACCCGGCTGAGGAGCGCGCATCCGTCTCGGCCGCGTCGTCGCCCCACGACACCGGCCTTCCGTCCAGAATCTGGGCGACGAAGCGCTCCCGCATGTCACTCATGGTGCAGCGCGCCAGCAGGGCTTTCACCCATCCGGTTTCGGGCGAGCAGCTGTCGGGGAGGCCCGGCACCGCCGCCCGCGTGCTCGACTTGATCTCCTCCAGCGCCTGGCCGATCACCCGCAGCGTATCCACGACAAGCTCGAGCCGTTGCTTCGTCCTGTCCTGGAACTGGACGCCGGTGACCATCTGTTCGACATCCGCCGAAATCGCCCCGGATTGTCTGACTGCATCCGCCACCATTGCCTGAAGGTCGCCGTTCCGATCAACCAGAGCCCGGAGCAGAGCCTCCATGCGGTCCTTCACGCGGAGATTGTCGGTCATGTCAACGGTCGCAACCCGCTTGAGCGTGGCATGGCTCGCCATGATCCCGTCGGTCATGGCCTTGAGCTCGGTTTTCATCGATGCGGCGAGACCGCGGGTGGATTTCGAAAGTTCGTACACCTCATTGGCCACGACACGGAACCCGGCCCCCGCGCTGCCGGCTCGCTCACCCTCGATGCGTGCGTTCAGGGCGAGCATGTTCAGCGTGCTGTTGATGCCATCAATGCCGGCGTTGCATTTGCCGACGTTCTCGACACTTGCGCCCAGTGTGTCCATCGCATCGACCATGGACAGTGAATCTTCTGCCAGCGACCTGATCTTCTCGACCACGTCGGCGAGCGTGCCCTCGAACAGACTTGCGACCTCGTCGATGCGAATCGTCCGCCCCTCGACTTGGAGGCCCATCGCGAGTGCGGTCAGGCTGTCGACCCGGGTCGTCTGCTGCTGCGCTCCCGCAGCGAGCAACTGAAACCGCCGGCTGAGCTGGTCGGTCTCAGTCTCGACGAAATCCGACGTGCGCATGATCTCAGCAGCCAACGTCTCGATCACCCGCTGTTGCATATCGGCGAGTGACATCCAACGCCCCAGCAGGGGCATGAGCTGCGAATCCGGATCGGGTGGCGGCTCCGGCGCCCCGGATGGCGGTCCAGGCGACGGTCCAGGCGACGGTCTGGCCGCCGCGCCCGCGGTCAGGCCGCGCTTTCTGGTCAGTCCGAACATGTCACACGCGGATTCCTCGCTTGGCCGTCGCCTGGCAGCGATACAGGACGTGTTCCGGGATCTTTCCGAGCGGCAGCTCGACCTCACTGGCTCCACACTCATGTGCGGCCTTCGGCATGCCGTAGATCACGCAGGAGGCTTCATCCTGCCCGATCGTCGATGCCCCCGCCTGACGCATCTGCAGCATGCCCGCGGCGCCATCCTTGCCCATGCCGGTCAGGATGATGCCCACCGCATCCGCCGCCGCCGCCCGTGCCACCGAGTGAAACAGCACGTCGACCGACGGACGGTGTCCGGAGACTGTCGGCTTTTCGTTCAGACGGCAGATATAGTTGGCACCCGACCGGGCCAGTTCGAGATGGTGGGAACCGGGCGCAATA
>DASWON010000167.1:0-2409 GCA_036398735.1 Rhodopila sp. | reverse complement strand
ATTATGGCAACCAGGGGTGCGCTGGCGTTCCAGACGAAGACACAATCGACGCCGGAACCACTAGCACGCTTCCGCAGAACACGACTTTCGCCGCCACGTCCGTTGGCGGTAGTGGCAAGGTGAAGTTCATTCTCGCGACTGATGAGACGAACGTCGACCTGGGCTGCTCGGCGACGACCACCTGTTCGCTGGTAGCCATCCCGATCATGGGAATCAGTTGCGATCCGACCGGGGCCAGCAAACGACTGGGCCAGTCGCTACCGGCGGCCTACCTGCCGCCGGCCGCCGAGGCTGAGTCCGCGGCGGACAACTGCGAAACGAGTGGGAGCTTCCAACCCGGTCAGCCCCAGCAGAGCACAAGCGGTGCGCTCGCAGTGTCGGGTGCGCTGTGGTGGAGCGCGTCGAACTGGAATAATCGGATTGTCGTGCCGTTGTCCTTTACCGCCGGGTCGTCAGTGTGCTCTGTCACCGGGAGTGGAGCGCCGGTGCAACTCTATGGCTCAGAGATCATGGCCGAGGCGACTGACCAATGGACCCCGGCGTTCTGCCAGAACCCGAAGTTGTTCAACCTGAGCCACGTGCAACTGTCGGAGCCTTCAGCGCGGAGCCTTCTGACCGTCGGCAGCGTCAACGCCGCGATGGGTACGAATCCGGGACAGTTCTTTAACCCGACCGTTCAGGCTCCCGTCGCGATAGGCGGATTTGCCATCAGCTATACGATCGATGATTCCTCTGGGCAGCCGTACGAACATTTACAGCTCGATGCTCGCCTGCTTGCCAAGCTGCTCACCGAATCGTATACGGAAGACTCGAACTACGTCGTCCCGTATATGAAGGAGTCGGTGAAATATAGGTCGATGGCGGCCAACCCGTTGAATATCACCAATGATCCGGAGTTCATCGCGCTGAATCCGGGTCTGCCTCATATCGGCACAGGCGTCCCTGGACCGGCGACCCTGATTGCGCTGTCCGAACTCTCCGATGTTACCTACGCATTGACGTCCTATATAAATGCCGATCCGGAGGCGCGCGCTTTTCTCAACGGAAAACCGGACCCGTGGGGCATGGTCGTGAATCCCAGCTATCGCAATATTTCGCTACCGGTGAATCAATGGCCGCTGCTCGATACGTTCATCCAGCCTCAGTACAACACCTACAATCAGCCGTGCATCACCCAGTCGCCGACGCCGTACATGCAATTGATCGCTAACCCGGCACTGACCCTGGCTTCATCAGAACTCGCGGTGCAGTACGCGCACTCCACGGCGAAGCTGAACTGCACGCCCGGCAATCCCTCCGACCCAGGCTCGATCCACCTTTGGGCCCAGTATCCGGCGGATAAGGTGGGCCAGCGGTTCATCTTGGGCGTGACCTCGCTCGGCGAGGCGAACAGGTACGACCTCGACACGGCGGCACTGCAGACCACTTCATACGTGCCCGACGCGACGAACCAGTTCCCGGACCCCGGCGGGCGCATCTTCGTCGCCCCCACCGCGGACTCGATGAAGAACGCGGCCGACGCCATGGTGCTCGACAGCGGCTCCGGTACCTGGCAGATGCCCTACGGGTCGCTGCCGGTCGGCGCCTATCCGGGCACCATGCCTGTGTACGCCGATATTCCGACCAGCGGCCTGTCGGCATCGGATGCCAAGGACTACGCGGAATTCCTGCGCTTCGCGGCCGGACCGGGGCAGATCAGCGGCAGCGGTAACGGGCAGCTTCCCGGTGGCTACCTGCCCATGACGGCGGCGAACGGGCTCGGCGACATGGTCAGCGCGACCTTGGCCGATGCCAACGCGGTCGCCACGCAGAACGGCACGCCGAAGACGGCGGCGTCGTCGCAGGCCCAGTCCGGGGGCGGTGCCGGTTCGAACCCGAATGACTCGGGCGGATCGTCAGGTCCGTCATCAGGCGCGTCGACACCGGCGGCGGCGAGTTCGTCGCCGTCGACGCGGTCACCGTCGGGAAGCGGCACGGCGTTGCCGTCGCCTTCGACCTCGCCGGTGGCAGCCTTCGGTAAGACGCCGGGCATGTTTTCCGGCTTGTCCGGTGTGCTGATCCCGGTGATCCTGGGTGGCGGCCTGCTGGCGGGCCTGTTGGCAGCGGGGCTGTACGTCGCGCCGCGCGTGCCGAAGCGAGTGCGCTGATGTCGCTCGACGTCGCGGCTCCGCCGACGCCGCCATCGGCCTCGCCACCCGGTAAAGGACCGCGAGGGGCGCGGCGGGCGAACTCGCCGCGATGGGAGCGGCGTGAGCCGCGGCCGCCGTCGTTGCCGGTCATGATCCTCACGGTTGCGTTGCTGACGCTGTCCCTGTTGCTGGTGTGGACGTTCTGCTACCTCACGTTCTTCAGCGGGGTGCAGGAGTCCCGGACGCAGCACGAGCTGTACGCGACGTTCCGCGCGGACGT
>DASWON010000166.1:0-2344 GCA_036398735.1 Rhodopila sp. | reverse complement strand
GCAACGCGGCGCAGTTGGTCGGGCCGAACCGTCAGCCGCCCGCTGTCGTCAGCTGCAGGGGGACCCATTTAGGGCCTTGCACTACACGCACCTTCGGCAGCACCAGCATCAGGATATAATCGTGCTTGGCCGCGCGCGCGGCGTTGATGCCGGATTGAACCTCCTCCGGCGTCGCGACAGGCCGGTCCTGTACGCGCAGGATGACGTCGCCGCTGACCATGCCACGATGGGCCGGATCGGAGTCGGGGATGACATCCTTGACGAGCACACCGTCCACGCCACCCTCCAGCCCGAACTTCGCCTTCTGGTCGGGGGCTATTCCCGACAGCGTGAGGCCCAGGTCAGGCGGGATCGTCAGCTTTGGCCGCTGCACCAGCACCGGCGCATCGCGCGCGTCCCATTGGTCGCGCGGCCAGGCCTCAACCGAGATCGGGACAGTACGCTCCGCGCCGCCGTGCCGCACGACCAACGGCACCGTCGTGCCTGGCGAGGTATGGGCGATATCGCGCAGCAGCGCCCGTTCATCGCTGGGCGCGGTGCCGCCATAGCGCAGGATGATGTCGCCAATGGACAGGTCCGCCTTCTTGGCCGGCCCGTTCGGCAACACCCAGGCCACGATCGAGCCCTCCGGGCGCGGCATACCGATGGCATCGGCGATCTCTCGCGTCACCGTTTGCACCTTCACTCCGATCCAGCCGGGACGCACCCACCCGTAGGTGTGCAACTGGTCGATGACGAATCGGGCACTGGCCGAGGGTATGGCGAAGCCGATGCCGGCGGACCCGGAGGTAGGCGAAATGATCGTCGAATTCACGCCGATCACATCACCCTGCATATCGAACAGCGGGCCGCCGGAATTACCGTGATTGATCGTGGCGTCAGTCTGTATCAGATCGTCGTACGGCGAATTCTGGATGTCGCGGTTGAGCCCGCTGACAATGCCGGCGGACACCGACAGCCCAATCCCGAATGGATTGCCCGCGGCGAAGACCTGATCCCCCACCTGAAGCTTGTCACTGTTGCCCCAGTGCGCCGCCGCGAGGGGATGGTCGCTGTCCACTTTGACCAGAGCAAGGTCAGCGAGGCGTGAGGCGCTCAGCATCTTGCCGGGGAGCCGGCTGCCGTCGGAGAACGTCACCGTCACCTCGAACGCATCCTCCACCACGTGGTAGTTCGTCACGACGAGACCGGAGGGATCGATGACAAAGCCGGATCCCACATAGCTCTTGATGGTCGGCGTGGCGTCGGTCGCCGGCGGCGGGGCGCTGGTCGACGGCGTCGTCGCATCGGCGCCCGCATTGACCGCGGGGGGTGTTGCCGTCTCCGCCTTGCGGACCGAAATGTTGACGACGGTCGGAAGCAAGCCCTGGATGAGTTCCGATTTGTTGGCGCCGATGTCGTCGGCAAAGGTCGGAGAGATGGTGGCCCATCCCATTACGAGGACAATCGCGGCGGCCGAAAGGACGGGGCGCAAGGCGGCGTTGCATCGATCCATCGTTACTGTGCTCCGGGCGACGGCGGTTTGATCCTGCTCTGGTGACGCCAGACTATGATAAACATCACTTGTGGCGGTGAATAGGATGGTCATGCTGCGATTCGCGGCCGTGACCCGCCATCGCGGCCGCATCCCGCGACGCCCGGAAGCGGGACCGGAGACCGTTACGTTGCCGGGGCGTGGGGCGAGCTTCGGATCGTCCTGATCAGGCGCCTGACCATCGCGCCGCACCACGTCGTTGGGCGATGGCAGTTGTATAGGCATCCTTCGATGGTGACGAACGGACGCGTCCTGAACGACGCAAGCCGCCAATCAGCCTGAGCGCGATCCGGGTGTCCGCCGCCGGCTGGACGCACGACCAAGCCACCCGATGTTTCGGCGCGATGGCTGGATCGGTGAACTTTGGCGATGAGCAGTCGGAGTCTCCGGTTGTCCACAGGATTCTGCCGTTCGACCCGAATCAATCATTGCCAAGCCATTCCGCAGCCTCCTACTGTATCTAGTAGGCAACACGGCACAAGGAACCAGTATATGGTATGGGATGAGGAGGCGATCCGTCATCTGAAGGATCTTTGGGCGCAAGGTCTGTCGACGGCCGAGATCGGACGCCGGCTCAGCGTGTCCAAGAACGCCATTGTCGGTAAGGCCCATCGGCTGGACCTTGACGCCCGCCCCTCGCCCATCCGGCGTGATGTTGTCAAGCCGGTTGTGGAACGTCCATCGACCTATCCGAGGATGGCGGGACCGACGCTGCCGCCGCTCGCGAGCACCGGGACCGGCAGCATTGCCGCTGCACCGCCGCCATCGGCTTCGTCGAACGTCCAGCCGCTGCGTGCAGCGCCGGTCGCC
>DASWON010000165.1:0-6376 GCA_036398735.1 Rhodopila sp. | reverse complement strand
CGACCTGTGTCGGGTCGCTGTCGAGGGCGACATACGGCACCCGGTGCCGCTCCAGCATCGCCGCGACGGTCTGCCCGACCCGGCCAAACCCCGCGATGATCACCCGCGGCAGAGCGTCGGATGTCTCCGGCAGCAGGAACGTCGCGTCGACGGGCACTTTCGGCGTGAGGTGGGGGGCGAGCCGGGTCCCAAGCTTTGACAGCAACGGGACGGTCGCCATCGTCATTGCGGTGACGAACAGCAGTACGCTGGCGGTGTCCCGGGTCAGCAGGTTTTCGCCGATCGCCACCGACACGATCACGAAGCCGAACTCACCGCCCGGGCCGAGCAGCAGGCCGGTCTGGAGGCCGGTTGCCCAGTTCAGGCGAAAGGCGCGGACCGCGGGGGCGATGATCAGCAGCTTCAGGACGACGATGGAGGCGCCGGCCGCGAACACCAGCAACGGATGGTGGCCCACCGTGCGGATGTCCAGACTCATGCCGACCGAGATCAGGAAGACGCCGAGGAACAGTCCCTTGAACGGCTCGATGGTCACCTCGACCTGGCGACGGTATTCGGTTCCGGCCAGCAGCAGTCCGCCGATCAGGGCGCCCAACGGCATGGACAGTCCGGCGGCGGCCGTGGCGAGACCGGTGGCGATGACCACCAGCAGGCATGCGGCGATGAACAATTCCGCGCTGCGTGTGTGGGCGACGCTGCGGAACAGCGGACGCAGCACGAGGCGGCCCACGGCGACGATGACGGCGACGGCCAGCGCGGCCTGGCCAATGGCGAGACCGATGCCGCGTGCGGTGAGGCCATCATTCGCCGAACCAAGCGCGCCGACCGCGAACAGCACCGGCACGACGGCGAGGTCCTGGAACAGCAGGATGGCGAAGGCGGTGCGGCCGGTCGGGGTGTTGAGGCGACTCTCGCCGGCCAAGACCTGGATCACCACCGCGGTGGACGACATCGCCAGCGCCAGCCCGATTACGACGGCGGTGTGCCAGCCATAGCCGAGGGCGCCGGCGGCGGCGGCCAGCACGCCCGCGCACAGCACGACCTGCACACAGCCAAGGCCGAACACCAAGCGACGCATCAGCCACAGACGCTCGAACGACAGTTCCAGGCCGATCATGAACAGCAGCAGGGCGACGCCCAGATCGGCGATCGGCGTGATCGATTCGGGATCGGGGATGGTAATGACCGAGAGCCAAGGCAGACGGGGCGCGAGCGAGGCCAGACCGAACGGGCCGACGACGATGCCGACCAGCATAAAACCAAGCACGGGACTGACGCGCAGGCGATGGAACAGCGGGATGACGATTCCGGCGGCGCCGAGCACGACGAGCGCCTCCTTGTAGGCGGAGGTATCAAGCGAATGAGGTTCCATCTGCGAAGTGTAACAGAATCCCTGGGTTGTGCCGGTGGTTCATTGAGTGAATTTCCGTGGTGCGTGCCGTAGGGCTGCGCGGTCTGGGCGTGCATGCCCCCAGGTTCGGTGCCCGGGTCTGCGCCCGTCCTCGATCTGTGCCTGTCCTCGATCTGCGCCTGTCCTCAGTGTGCGCCTGTCCTCTGTCTGCCTCTGTCCTCGGTCTGCCTCTGTCCTCGGTCTGCCCCTGGTCCGGGTCTGCCTGTCCGGGGTCCGCCTGTCCGGGGTCCGCCGGTCCGGGTCCGCGGCTCTGGCCGCCAGTGCTGGCTGGTCCCGGCGAATTTGCGTCAGCAAGCGCTGCAACATCGCCAGGCTGCGACATCCCCAGACAGCGCGTCGGCGAGCATCGCGGTGTTGACGGCCGCTGGTTGACATGCCGCTCGCTCAGGCGGTTTCCAGGCCGTAGCCTGGCCGCTCAACATCGGCGTGGGTGAACAATGAAGACCGGCTCGACGATGACGCTGCCGCGCGTTCACGACGTGCTCGCACCGGATGGATCCGAAGTGCGGATTCTGCTGTCGCTGGCGGGGGGCAGCATGGCGCATTTCCGCCTGCCCGCCGGGCAGATCAGCCGGGCGGTGCGCCATCGAACGGTCCAGGAGATCTGGTACATCGTGTCCGGCGAAGGGGAGATGTGGCGATCCCGCGAAGGCGATGCGGCAATCGTGCCGCTCGCGCCGGGCACCTGCCTGACGATCCCTGTCCGCACCAGCTTCCAGTTCCGTTCAACCGGTGACGCGCCCCTGGCGGCCGTGGCGGTCACGATGCCGCCGTGGCCCGGCGATGATGAGGCGGAAATCGTTGACGGCAAATGGCCGACGCAGGCTGGAGCGGATGACTGACCGAGGCGTGGCCCCTACTCGGCCCCCCAGCCTCCGTCGATCACCAGGCTCTGACCGGTCATGAACGCCGAGGCGTCGCTGGCCAGGAACACCACACCGCCGGCCATGTCCAGCGGCGTGGCAAAACGGCCCAGCGGCGTGCGGTCGAGCAGGCGCTTGCCGTGCACGTCGTGCTCCAGCAGGCCGTGTGTGAGGTCGGTGTCGACCCAGCCCGGCGCCAGTGTGTTCACCCTGACCTTGCGGCGTGCCCAGTCCAGGGCCAGCGCCTTGGTCAGCAGTTCGACCCCGCCTTTGGAGGCACAGTACGGCACCGAACGCGGCAACCCGCCATGTCCGGCCACCGAACTGACATTGATGATCGAGCCGCCGTCGCCGATCGCGCCGCCGAGGTGTTTGCAGCACAGGAACACCCCGGTCAGGTTGACGTCGATGATGTCCTGCCATTCGGCCAGGGTGGTGCGCTCGATCCCCTTGAAGATCGCGTTCACCCCGGCGTTGTTGACCAGCACGTCGATCCGGCCGCAGCGCTGCAGCACCGCGTCGCGCAGCGCCAGGACGTCGGCCTCCTTCGATACATCCGCGGTGACCACGATTGCCGGTTCGCCGATCGCGGCGGCGGCCTCCTCGAGCGTGGCCCGGGTGCGCCCGCTCAGCACTACCGTGGCGCCGTGACGCGCGAGGCCCTCGGCCATGCCGCGGCCGATGCCGCGGCCGGCACCGGTGACCACACAGACCTTGCCGGTCAGATCAAAGTCCTGACGACCCGCGGCGCTCACCAGTTTGCTCCGTTACGGGCGATGCGCTGTGCCAGGCTCCAGCGATGCACCTCGGACGGGCCATCGTAGATGCGGAAGCCCCGGACCTCATTGAAGATCCGTGCGACGAGGGTTTCACCGGTGACCCCCTGCCCGCCCAGCACCTGCACGCAGCGATCGACGACCCGCCAGACCGCCTCGGACACGAACACCTTCGACATCGAGGATTCGGTGCCGCCACGCTCGCCCTGGTCCAGCAGCCACGCGGTGTGCAGGATCGACAGCCGGCTCATGCGGATGTCCATTTCATTGTCGGCGAGCATGAAGCCGACGCCCTCATGGCCGATCAGCTTCGAGCCGAAGACCTCACGCTTCAATGCGTAGTCGGTGGCAATCTGGTGCGCCCGCCGGGCCGCGCCCAGCCAGCGCATGCAGTGCGTCAGCCGTGCCGGCGCCAGGCGGACCTGGGCATAGCGGAAGCCCTTGCCCGGTTCGCCCAGGATGTCGCCTGCCGGCACCCGGAGGTTGTTGAAGCGCATCACCGCGTGCCCACCGGAGAAGGCGCTGTCCAGGCTATCCATGGCGCGGACGATCTCGATGCCCGGCGTATCCATGTCGGCGAGGAACATCGTCGCGTGACCGTCCTCGTCCTTGGCCATGATGATCGCGAAGGCGGCACCGTCGGCGCCGGTGATGAACCACTTGTCGCCATTGATGATGTAGTGGTTGCCATCCTTGACCGCGGTGGTGCGCAGCGCGGCGGGATCGGACCCGGCACCCGGCGCCGGCTCGGTCATGCAGAAGCAGGAGCGGGTCTTGCCGGAGGCCAGAGGCCGCAGCCAGCGCTCCTTCTGTTCGGTCGAGGCGACGGCCTCCAGCAGGTGCATGTTGCCCTCGTCGGGGGCGAAGATGTGCATGGCGACCGGTCCCAGCAGCGAGTACCCGGCCTCCTCGAAGACCACCGCCTTGCCGACATGCGACAGGCCGAGGCCACCGTATTCGACGCCGACATGCGGCGCCACGAGGCCCTCGGCGGCGGCCAGCGCCACCAGTTCGCGGCGAAACGCCTCGGTGGGACCGTGATGGGTCTGCCGGCCGTCGCCCTCCAGCGGGATGATCTTGTCGCGGATGAAGGCCCGCGTGCGCTGCTGCAACTCTCGCAGTTCGGGGGTGAGGGAAAAATCCATGCGACGATACTCGGACAAAGGTGAACTTGGGCCGGCCGGGGGCTACCCGGCCGGGATGGATCAGAAAGCGTGTCCCTGGGCGATCTCGTGGGTGAATTCCAGGATGCCGGTGCCGATGCCGGTCAACGGCGCATAACGCGGCTCCTGCGTCGCGCCGGAGCGGTAACGCAGACCAAGCTGCAGGAAGATGACCGACAGTTTGTACATCGCCAGCACGCGATGGAACAGGAAATTGGACATGTCGCGACCAGAGAGACGGGCGTACTCCGCGACAGCCTCCTGGCGTGTGCACAGGCACGCCTCGACCGCCGGCATCTGCTCCATGTCATGCATCGCCCATGGATCGTCGGGGTGGATCCAGTAGCTGAGCAGGGTGGCGAAGTCGAACAGCGGATCGCCACGCGTGCCCTGGTCCCAGTCGACCACGGCGCGCGGCGAGAAATCCTGTGGATTCAAGATAATGTTGTTCAACTTGAAGTCGTTGTGGAGCAGACCGGGCGGACCGTCCGGAACCAGGTTCCGTTCCAGCCAGGCGCCGACCTCGTTGTGCAGGAGTTCAGTGCCCTCCTGCATCGCCGCGAGACCGCGCTTGCGCCAGCCGGAGACACCGCGCGCCAGAAACCCCTCCGGCCGGCCTAGGTCGTCCAGCCCGACCGCCTTGGTATCCACCGCATGGATCGCGGCGATCGTCTCCAGCAGGACATGCGACAGCCGCGCCCCGATCTCCGGCCGGTGCGCGAGGTCGGGCGGCAGATGCTCCCGGATCACCAGGCCGGGGCGGTATTCGATGATCTGGAATCGCTGGCCGATCACCGAGGGGTCGTCGCAGAGGTGCAGCCCGCGGGCGATGAACGGCAGCGCGTCGGGCAGGCGCGACAGGATGCGGAACTCGCGCGCCATGTCGTAAGCACCAGCGGGGAGTTCACCCATCGGCGGGCGGCGCAGCACGGCGGGCTTGCCGTCGAGATGGATCAGGTAGTTGAGGTTGGCCAGGCCGCCGGCGAACTGCCGTGGCGGCGGTTCGGCGTCAAGGCGATGGCCGTGCGACGCGAGATAGGCACGGACCGCATCCCAGTCCAACGGGACGCTTTCGGCGGCGGACCGCAGACCGGTTTCGGTTGCCACGCTTCCTCCTGAGGCTGTCGCGGAGACTCAATACAGCAGGAAGCAAATCGCGCAACCGATCGCGGCCGGCTGCCCAAAGCGACCGCCCGTCACGCGCGACGCCGGCGCCATACGGTTCTGAAACCGCGGCGCGCTCATCTCCGATCGCGCTGGCGCGCGGCGGCGTCGGATCGTGTCGGCGGTTGATGGAACAGCCGGAGGCGGCCGCTACGCTTGCGCTCGCGGGCTCCGGCTCGCCGGCCTCGCCTAGTAGCCGATTTTCCCCGCGAGGTTCTCCCGATCCTCGGGATCCGCTGCCGGCGCGTAGGGGCGGCCGGTGGAGAGGTCGACGATCTGGATCACGCTGTCAGCGTTCGCGCGCAGCATTGCTCGGGCGTGCTCCGTCGCCTCCTCCGAGGTCGGGAAGCGACCATATACTTCGCCCGCGAGCCGCAGTTCATAGGCCATTGTTGGAGCCTCCTCCTCGGTTGATCGCAATGCGCAGACGCCTCAGGGAGCCAAAGGCCTGGTCTTCCCTCGCCTCGCCCGGGCCGGTGACTGCGCGAACGCTGCCCAAGCGACCGACGTGGCCGGTACTGGCGGTGCCTCTGTCGTGGGCCCGTTTCATCGAGAAACACCTGCGCGGGTCCCCATTCAGGAACACTTCCACCGAGCGCCGGGTTGCAGATGGCGGCGTCATGTCACGGCTGACCAAGCGGAGGCGGCCATACGGGCGCTGCATACCATCGTCGGAAAAATTTACACCTAATCCCATCCTGCGCCGCATCGTGTTGGTCAGGTAATTGATACTAAAAGATATTTTTGAGTGGCCCAAGAATTGCTCAGGTGGACCGCCGAGAATTCGATGACATGATCCCGGAGCCGCCACGTGAAGAAGATTTGTGCGTTTGTCGCAGCGTTGATGATCTGCAGCCATGCGGGAGCCGTGCCGACCGTGCCGATCAACAGCCCGGTCCCGAGCAATGCCTACATCACATTTGACGGCCTGAACTGGGCGTGGGGCAATCCGTGCAGCTTTCAGTCCGGCTGCGGCGATGCGACCCTGGTATACCAGGG
>DASWON010000164.1:0-7304 GCA_036398735.1 Rhodopila sp. | reverse complement strand
CACCGATCCCTGCCAGTCTTTGTCTATCCCATGTGAGCATCACGAAGCGGTCGATCAGGGTCGGTTCGAACTCCCTATGACCGCCGTAGCATCCAGTCGACGATGACTGCGACACTCGACTCTCCCATCATCATGGGCCGGCGTGCCGGGTCTGCCTGCCAGTGCGGTGCGCGCCTGCCGGTGCGGTGCGCGCCTGTTCTGGCGGGCGCCCGTGCTCGTTGAGCCGCGGCGGGGCAGAGACAGCAGAATGTCTATGTTGGCGCCGGCCGGTATTAGACGGAGCGATCAGTATGCGTATGCTATACTTTGCCGCGGCGTGCGTCATCTGCATGTCAACGGGTTGGCTCGAACGATCCGCGGACGCTGCCGACCTGCCGCGCGAAATCGGCAACCGAGCGAATGGATTCAATTACCAGCCGACCCCGCAGGAGGTTGTGCCTCGCGAAAGCGCGGCGGGTGTGCGGCCGTCCGATGCCCATCAAATTGCCGTCGATCACCAACTCGAGCAGCTCGACCGGGAATTGCTGCATGACGAGGGGCTGCCAATAAACAGCGCCCCGGTGTTCAGCGCGCGTGCTGCTACTTCCCCGGGATCGCCATGACGGGTCGCCACGACGACGGCCTCGTGGCGGCACGCGTACGACGCGGGGCTGAGTGTCGATGATGGTCTGCCTGCTCCGCCTCGCCGCTCACGGCCTCAGTGACGGCCGCCGTGCGTCCGCCGGTGCGAGGCGCACGCACGTCGAGGTCATCGGCGGACTGATGTACTTGGCGCCCCGGGACCACGCGCCCCGGGGACTATGCGCCCTGGGACCACGCGCCCCGGGAGCACGCGCCCCGGGACCACGCGCCCCGGGGACCACGCGCCCGGCCTGGGTTGCCGTTCTGCCTTCGCCCCAACCAGCCAATGCGACTGGCCGGACGCGCCAGGACGTTCAGCCTTGGTGCGATTGCGAATCCGGGGCGCGAGGCTGCCACCCCCGGTGCATGGGGGGGACCGCTCGTCATGCCCGGCGCATTGCGATCAAGATGTCTGCAGTGGCGCCGAGCGCCATGCCCGGCGCCTTGAGCCGGACCGACGCCTCGGCCCGGGTCGCTGGCGCGGCAGATCAATGAGCGCCAGTCCTCCCGCGTGGTTATTACCGGGGCCGCCGGACCTGCCGCGTTGAGCCGCCGGCGGCCTGGGGTGCGGACGCTTCAGGCTGCCTGGCAGGCGCAGCGCAGTGTCTCTACCGACGCCATGGCGCCGACCCGCAGCGGCGAGCCATACCAACGTAGGACAACGCGGCGATGCCGCCCATTCGTGGCGCAGGGTTGAGAGTGCTGAGGCCGGGTGCAGGCCGTGGATTCCGGGTCGGGCGCACCGCGGGCGGCTCGTTCGCACTCTGGTGCAGCAGCCAGATGTAAAGTTCGTAATTTAGCATACCTGCTATGCTGCGGCGCACAATACCCCTGGGCGGCTGCGTCCCGATATGCCGCTTCGACGGTTGGCGCCTCGTCCGGCCGGGTGGAAACAGGCCTTTGTGCTGACCCCGAGCCGCCGATGACGATTCGGCGACTAAATCAGGAGAAGTGCCTTGAACAAACGTTTGCTTGCCGCGGTTGGCGGGTCGATGATGCTTGGTGCGGTCGCCGCATCCGCCCAAGGCTTGCCGTTCTCATCCGGGGCAACGACCGATCAGCCATGGTCCGTGAACCGGATGCCGCCGCGTGATGCCAATGCATACCATCCTCCGGCGGACCAGTCGCAAGCCGACCAGTCGGCCGCCCGCGATCGCGTCGCGACACAGAAGTAAACCTGAGACGTCATTCGGGCGACCTGGGCGAAGGCACGTTCAGTCCACCCGCGTCCAGTGCGGCAGGCCGATCACTTCGCCGACGTCGATGGCGACCTGGGCGCCGATCACGAAGGCATGGTCGACGCCGGGGGTGGGATCGTTGAACCCGATTTCGTCGGGGTGAACGACATACTGGGCGTCCGGAATCAATGCGATCCCGGGCGCGATCGCCACTTTATAGTCGGCCTCAAATATCCATTCATTGGAATGATTTGGCGCAGTAGAGCCCAGGGAGTCAAAGGTATCGGTGACCTCGCCCCGGGCGTTCTTGTCGATGGTCACATAGCTCGCCTCGAAGCCAGCCGCGTCATTGGGCCGAGCCGCAAAGGGTCCACGGATGTAGGCACCGGCGTAAACCGACAGCGGATACACCTGGTAGCCGCCCGTTGAATCCAGTACGCCGGCGAACAGCGTCAGGCCGCGGTTCGTTGCGGGATCGGGGCGCCAGACCGTCTGCTGCATCTGCGCATAGAAGGCGGTACGCCCACGCCGGTTGAGATCGGCGGAGCCGGACGCGGCCGGCAGGGTATAGCGACCGGTGTCGTAATACCCGCCGATGTCATACTTGAACGGATAGCGCGCCGTCGAGAAGCCCCTCTCGTCACCGATCTCGAACGGGATGAACACCCCGGTCGAGGTGTTCGTGCCCCAGTTGAAGCCGTGTTCATCGACATCGCCTTGGGTCGGATCATCCTGATAGGCGCCGACGCGGAGGTATGTATCCACCGTGGGCTTGACGGTCATCCGCCCGCCCCAGGTTGACACCGGATAGGCCGGGCCGCTGTTGTTCACATACCAGGCGAACGGCTGGGCGCATGTGATGTTGCTGGCGAAGACGCAGGAGATGTCGGACGTCGCGAACTCAGCGGTCGGATTGATGCGCCCCACCAGCAGCCGAAGATGGTCGTCGAACAGCGACTGATCCCAGCTCAGTTCTGACAGCCTGATGGTATCCGAAGGGCCATTCTGTCCGGACAGTCCGAACTGGGTGCCGGCGAGCGTGCTGACACTCCGTCCGGTGCGATCGTCCAGCACGACATGGATGGCTGCGTCGGGGATGCCGGCGATGGTGTTCATATCGAAGTCGCCGCTGACGAACGCGTCGCCGGTGGCCGTCGCGCCGGTGGTATTGCCTCCCTTCACATCCGCGAGAATGTTGTTCACGTAGCCCGCGTTCAGGTAGACGCCGTTGTTCTGCAGGATCTGCCCGGCGGCTTCGCCGATCTGGTTGAATGAGAACAGATCGCCCGGGCGGGAGGCATCGTTGGACTGGGCCGTCGCCGGCTGCATTGCAACCGTCGAACAAACGATCATCGCGGCCACGCCCGCCCGCCCGGTGCTCTTCACCAGTATCTGCATCGCTTCTGCTTCCCTGTATCCCCGGGTCCACCCGTCCACGGGCGGCCCTGCATTATATTTCTTCACAGTAAACTCAGGCAATTTGACCGCGATCATCCGCGGCCGATCGGCGCGCCGAGGTGCCAATGCAGGTTGATACCGTCCCGAGGCCGCCTGCCGCTCGCGGCTGCACATCGGGCCAGGATACGTTACCTGCTCTCCGGTTGTTCCCGATCAATCCAAAGACCGCACTGTCTTCGCATCAAACTGTTCACTCCCATCGGCTGGATATTCATATCGTCAAAGCGCCCACGGTTTGCCTTCACCGGGCGGTGTCCTTAGTTTGCCTGTACGGCGGGATCCGGTTCGGTAAGACAGCAGCGTCACCCGTCGAACGTCTCTTCCGGCTCCGCAACCGGTGCGAGTGTCGCCTTGTGCCCGGCTCGTCGCAATTAAAAAAAGTTCTGTTGCTTCATTAAGAAATATCGGACGCTATATTACAAATTAGATACCCTTCGTGCACCTACCTAGGCAGTTGCGGCATCGATCTGCCACCGGATCAAGCCGCGTGCCGGACGTGCCGGACGTGCCGGCGCCGCGCGTCGGTGGAGCGCGATGCGCCGGTCCGGGCACGCAGTATCCGCCTTATGCAGGCCCGCCGCCGCCCGGTGAACCCACGCTTCTCCACGATCGGATACTTGGCACGTATCGACCGCACATCCGCGACGCCCCGGAGTCCTGCACGGCCGCGTCGTGCCGCGGTATGGCGGCTGTCGCCAAGGTTTGGCCGGAAGCACTCGGGTGGCCAAGCCAGTGGCCGATGACAGACAGTGTGGGGTCCCGGCGTGTTGATCGTTACTCGTAATGTAGACTCCGTGATGTGCGCCCGCCCGTCGCGCTGCATCGGGGTCCGGCCGGCCCGGCTTCACGGTGACTGGACTTGTGTGGCTCGTCCGGCCGGTGATGACACCGAGGTTGACTGCCTGACGGCGTTGCCATTCATCATGAACGTGCTGTGGCGGCCTGCCTCTGCTGCCACCCAGCCGCCATTCAACGCGCGCCGCGGGAGGAGCTCGGCTGCCTTCGACCCGAGCCGGCGCCAGTGCTGGCAAGTTGAATGACAGTCGGATGATCTACATATATTTTTTCGGCATGATACATGACCGACAATACATGTGACCAACAATTGAAAAGTCTTGCGAATCGGCTCAAACCGGGATCGCCCTACAGGAGGTCGTGACCGATGAATTCCGCAGGCAGCGCCGATGTGCATTCTTCCGGCCCACAAGCTTCGGAACATCCACCCTATGGCACGCTGGCGAGGATCCTGCTGATCGAGGATGATCAGGAAATCGCCGATGAGGTTGCAAACGATCTTATCGACCGGGCCTACGATGTGACCCGCGCCGCCACCGGGACGCGAGGCGCCGAGGAGGCGAGGCGCGGCGTATACGATCTGCTGATTGTCGATCTGCTGCTGCCGGAGTGCGACGGCCTCTCGATCATTCAGGCGTTGCGGCGCGACGGCATCCGCACGCCGGTTCTTGTCGTCAGCGCCCTCGGCGCGGTGAACGACCGCGTGAAGGGGCTCAAGATGGGCGGCGACGACTATGTCACGAAGCCGTTTGCGTTGCCCGAACTGGCGGCGCGTGTGGAGGCGTTGCTGCGCCGGCCGCTGGAGACGCGCGCGACGGTTCTCCGGGTCGGGCCGTTGGAGCTCGATCTCATCGAGCGGGTGGCGCGGCGCGGGGATGCCCTCATCGCGCTGTCGAAGAGCGAGTTCAAGCTGCTCGAATACTTCATGCGTCGCCCCGACCGCGTCGTCACGCGCGATATGCTGCTGGAGGACGTCTGGCACTACCGGTTCACGCCGCAGACGAACCTTGTCGATGTGCATATCGGCCGGCTGCGTCGCAAGGTCGACAGCAACGGCGCGGCGGCCCTGCTGCTGAGCATACGGGGGGTGGGATTTATTCTTCGTGATCCCTGCTAAGCTTCTGCACAGCAGCTCATTCCGTCTGTCGGTGGTCTTTTCCGGAGCCTGCGTGCTGTCGGGTGTTGTGCTCTTCGGGGCGTTCTACTGGCAGACAAAGGCTTTCGAGACACGACGGATTGCGGCATTCGTGGCCAGCGAGGCCGCGGCGGTCGCGGAAGGATCGCCAAACGAAATCATCTGGACCGTGCGGACGCAGTTCGCCCAGGAGAACTATAACAAGTATCACAACATTATATTTTCCGGGCTGTTCGCGGCGGATGGCAGCCTGATCGCCGGAACACTTGACCATGCTCCGGCCGGCCTTCCGGCGGATGGCAGGGCGCGACGGGTTGGCCTGACCGAACGCGGCCATTACGGTCCTCATCCGGCCATCGCCGTCGCGCGTCGCCTGCCCAACGGCGACCTGCTGGTGCTCGGCCGCGGCGTCGGCGTGCTGACGACGTTGGAGGGAATCGTCGCCGGGGCTCTACTGGTCGGCGCCATCCCGGCGATTGGATCGGCGCTCGCAGCCGGTATCTGGCTCAGCCGTCAGGCGCAGCGTCGCATCAAGGCGATCAATCAGAGCATCGAACGGATCATGCAGGGCGACGTTCACGAGCGCCTGCCGGTTCAGGGCACCGCGGACGACTTCGATCAACTGGCGAACAGTGTCAACCGCATGTTGGCCGAGATCGAACGCCTGCTGACGGAAGTCCAAGGCGTCAGCGACAATATTGCGCATGACCTGAGGACGCCTCTGGCGCGTGTGCGGACGCTGCTGGAGCGTGGTCGCGACAAGGCGCGCACCGCGGCGGACCTCGCGGCCATCCATGATCGGGCCATCGCGGGTCTCGATCAGGCCCAGGCGATCATTACGGCCTTGCTGCGGATCGGCGAGATCGAGAGCGGCCAGCGGCGCGCCGCCTTTTGCGCGGTCGATCTGAACGAGATCGCCACGGCGGCCGCCGATCTTTACGCACCGATCGCCGAAGAGAAAGAGATCGCGTTCGTGCTGCGGACGGAGGCCGCCTCCCCGGTCTATGGCGACCGGGACCTGCTGATCGAAGCGGTCGCGAACCTGCTGGACAATGCAATCAAGTTTGCGCCGCCCGGCGGGGTCGTCCGCCTCGTGGTCTCCGACGCAGCCGGGGGCCCGGTGCTCCGCGTGAGCGACAGCGGACCAGGAATTCCGGCCGGCGAGCGTGTGGCGGTCATGCAGCGGTTCTACCGTATCGACAAGAGCCGGCATGTGCAGGGCAACGGACTTGGCCTCAGCATCGTCCTCGCCATCGTCAAGCTGCACGACTTCGACGTCGCCCTGAGCGACTCCTGCCCGGGCAATGCCCAGCCCGGCTGTACGTTCGAAGTCCGCTGCTATGCTCCGGCCCGGTGCGCCGCGCCACCCGCGCCGGGCCGGACCGGTGGGCGGCTGAAGCAGTGGTGGCTGCGTCCGACGCGTCACCGTAACGGCAACGCCGGCGTGACGCCCGAGGTCAGGCGATGGCTTCAGGCCAGCGTCGTCGGCACAGAAATGAACTGACGCCTTGCGCGGCTCGTCGGCGGGCAGCCGTGCGTTGTGCGGGTCAATCGCGGCGCGGCCCCGTCACCGAGCGGATCAGCGTGGCCCCGTCGCCTGGCGGATCAGCGCGGCCCCGTCGCCTGGCGGACCGGTGTGGCCCCGTCGCTTCGCGGATCGGGCTTGCCGCCCAGCCCCGTCAGCGAGTGCATCAGCGTGGCCCCGTTGCCTGGCGGATCGGGCTTGCCGCAAGCCTCTGTCGTTGTGGAGCCCGTCACCGCGGGCTCCGTCATGGCGCGGTCGTGCGGGTGCGGGGCTGAACGGCCGGCCTACACCAGGCCGGCGCCCGACAGTCCGCCGAACACGCCGAGAGCACAGGTGATCGCGGCGACCGCGACCACCACCCAGAGATAGATGCCGCGCAGGCGGTCGGCCCGCGGCAGGGCCTTCATCGCCAGAGCGATCAGAAACCCCAGCACGAGCGGCAGCATGAATGCGTTCATCACCTGCACCGCCACGTTCAGCGACACGAGGTCGGGCCAGACCGCCACCATGACGGCGCCGAGCGCCACGCACAAGGCATAGACCCCGTAGAACCAGCGGGCCTCCAGCGGGTGCATTTCCAGCGACCGGCGAT
>DASWON010000163.1:0-2388 GCA_036398735.1 Rhodopila sp. | reverse complement strand
CCCTACAGCCCTGACCTCAATCCAATCGAAATGCTGTTCGCCAAGCTCAAGGCCCTGCTGCGGGCCAGGCGCGAGACAACCGTCGAGGGGCTATGGAAAGCCCTCGGCGTGGTGTCCGACATGGTCTCCTCAAATGAGTGCACCAACTTCATCCGACACGCCGGTTATCGCCAGTCAGCGTGAAACGAGTCTAGGAGCCCAGCACCGCGCGCAATTCATCCAGCGCGGCGGGATCCTCGATCGTCGGCGGCACCGGTGCGGTCTCGCCATCGGCGATCTTGCGAATGCTTGCACGCAGGATCTTGCCGGAGCGGGTCTTGGGCAGCCGCGCCACCACACGGGCGTCCTTGAACGCCGCGACCGGGCCGATCCTCTCACGCACCAGGGCGACGAGTTCGGCGGCGACCTCCACCTCGGGGCGATTGACGCCGGCCTTCAGGACCACGAACCCCATCGGGGTCTGGCCCTTCAACTCGTCCCTGGCACCGATTACCGCGCATTCGGCGACGTCCTTGTGCGATGCCAGCACCTCCTCCATCGACCCGGTCGACAGGCGGTGACCGGCGACGTTGATGATGTCGTCGGTGCGACCCATGACCCAGACGTCGCCGTCGGTGTCCACCATGCCGGCATCGCCGGTGCGGTACCAGCCGGGAAAGTCGGAGAGGTACGATGTGCGATAGCCCTCGTCGTTCTGCCACAGCGTCGGGCCGCAGCCCGGCGGCAGCGGCAGCCTGAGCGAAAGATTACCGGTGGCCCCCGCCGGCAGCACATGGCCGTCGTCGTCCAGGGCGTGCAGGTCGTATCCCGGGCACGGCCGGCCACCCGAACCTGGCTTGAACGGGAACAGTCCGAACTGGCGGAAGCCGGCGGTGATCGGCCAGCCCGTCTCGGTCTGCCACCAGTGGTCGACCACAGGCTTGCCGAGCAATTCGTGCGCCCAGACACCGGTGGGCGGGTCGCAGCGCTCGCCGGCCAGATACAACGCCTCCAGGCAGGACAGATCGTATGCGCGGGTCAGCTTACCCTCGGGGTCCTGCTGCTTGATGGCGCGCATGGCGGTGGGGGCGGTGAACAACACCTTAACCCGGTGCTGCGCGATGACCCGCCAGAAGGCGCCGGCGTCCGGCGTTCCGACCGGCTTGCCCTCATACATCACCGAGGTGCAACCCCGCATCAGCGGTGCGTAGACGATGTAGCTGTGGCCCACGACCCAGCCGACGTCCGAGGCAGTCCAGAACACGTCGCCCGCGTCCAGCCCGTAGATCATCCGCATGGAGTTCCAAAGCACGACGGCGTGGCCGCCATTGTCGCGCACCACGCCTTTGGGGCGGCCGGTGGTGCCGGAGGTGTACAGCACGTACAGCGGATCGGTCGCCAGCACGGGCACGCAGCCGTGAGGTTCGGCCGCCTCCACCGCGGCATTGAAGTCGTGGTCACGGCCCGGCGTCAACGGCGCCTCGGCCTGCGGACGCTGCAGGATGAGACAGGCGTCGGGCTTATGCGGCGACAGCGCGATCGCGGCATCCAGCAGCGGCTTGTATTTGACCACCCTGCCCGGCTCCAGTCCGCACGATGCGGACACGATGACCTTCGGCCTGGCATCGGCGATGCGCGTCGACAGTTCCGCGGCGGCGAAACCACCGAACACGACCGAATGGACCGCGCCCAGCCGAGCGGCGGCAAGCATGGCGATCGCAGCCTCGGGCACCATGGGCATGTAGATCACTACGCGGTCGCCTCGCGTCACGCCCAGCGCCGCCAACGCTCCGGCCAGCCGCGCCGTCCGATCGAGCAGATCCGCGTATGTGAAAGTCTGCACCGAGCCGGTCATCGGGCTGTCGTAGATCAGCGCGGGCTGCGCGCCGCGGCCGGCTTCGACATGCCGGTCCAGGCAGTTGTAGCAGGTGTTCAGCATCCCGCCGGCGAACCACTGGCCGAACGCACCGAGCGACTGGTCGAAAATCTGCTCCCAGGGTTTGCTCCAGGTGATGCCCTGAGCCTCCGCCGCCCAGTAGGAAGCGGGATCGCGCATCCAGTCGCCATAGGCTTCCGCGTAGGACGAGGCGGTGGTCATGTTGCATTTCTCCCCGGGTCATTACGGGCGTTTTCAGGCGGCACCGTTCGGCGGTCAAGACAGACTTGCAAGCGATGCGGCCGGATGGTTTCTGCCCGGATGGCTCGCGCCGCGGTGGCTTCTGCCCGAATGGTGTGCGCCCGAGCGGTGTGTGCAGACTCTTGGCAAAAGGGAAAATGATGCAGATCAAGAATCTGGCGGCGGTGGTAACGGGCGGCGGTTCCGGACTGGGTGCCGCGACGGCGGCCCACCTGGCGTCGCTGGGCGCCAAGGTGGCGGTGGTCGACATCAATCAGGCAGCGGCCGCGACC
>DASWON010000162.1:0-5880 GCA_036398735.1 Rhodopila sp. | reverse complement strand
TGGCGCGCCGACGACCGCGCGCGGTGGGACGATCGAAGTCGACGGCCGGCGGCATCGCGTGCCCGGCGCTGGCGAATACCGGTTGGCACTGCTGGACCTGGACAAGGAGATCGGCGCGCTGTGGGCGGTGTGGCCCGTCCTCGACAAGGCGTTCCAGGGACGCAGGTATCCGGAGGGACTCAAGCCCGAGGATCCGGAAATCTTCCTGCGCATGCGCGTGCTGTGGTCGGCGGCAAGCCGGACGCTGTGGATCGACACCGATCAGGACGGCGATTTCGATGACGAGACCGGCGTGCGCGAGTACGCGGCTTCGCAACAGATCGGCACGCTCGGACAGGACGATCCCACCACGGTCTTGCGCGAAACGGTGGGCTATACGGTCCAGGCCGATGGCGACTACGTGTCCGTGAACATGGGCTTCGGATCGCACGTCACCGCCGTCGCCGGATCGTTGGCCGCGAGCTATGGCAAGAAGGGCCGGATCCAGGGCGTGGCGCCCGGCGTGCAGCTGATCGCGGTCAATGCCAACGAGGACGTGAGCGGCTATGCGCGGGCCATGATCGCGGCATACGAACATCCGGCAACGGATATCGTGCTGATCGAAGGCCACTCGGGCATCACCAGCCTGCATGAGCAAGGGCTGGAAGGACGTTCGCTGGTCGGCGTCGTGCTGGAGCGGCTGCAGGCGCTGCACGACAAGCCGACGCTGTTCACCGCATTCAATACGCCGGGCATGTCGACCATTTCCGATGCGACGGTTCCGGAGAACGTGCTTTCGGTGGGGGCGTACCAGAGTGCGGACGCGGTGTATTCCAACTACGGCATCCACGTGCGTTACCGGGACGACCTGCACTGGGTCGGTTCGGAAGGGCCGGCCGGCAACGGCATCCTCAAGCCGGACCTGCTGTCGCCCGCCAATCCCACCAGCCTGGAACCGGGCAATGTCGACCGGGACGATGGCGGCAAGCGTGCTGGCGTGTTCCGGATGATCGGCTACGGCATTTGCGGCGGCACTTCATGCGCGACGCCGGTGGCAACGGGCGCAACCGCCCTGCTGGTCGGCGCGGCCAAGCGCGAAGGCGTTCCGGTCAGCGGTTCCAGCGTACACCGCGCGTTGCGCGACAGCGCACGGCCCATCGAACGCTTCCCGGTCTACAAGCAGGGCCGCGGCCTGATCCAGATCGATGCGGCCTGGCAACGGCTGCAGCGGATCGCGCAGGAGACGCCGGAAACCATCGAGGTGGCCGCGCCGGTGAAAACCCTGATGAGTCCGTGGCTGCAGCAACCGGGCATGGGCCAGGGCCTGTTCGAACGCGAAGGTTGGCAGGCCGGACAGACGGCGCCGCGGACCATTACGCTCAAGCGCACCAGCGGCCCGCAGGCACCGGTGCGCTACCGGCTGCAGTGGAAGGGCGATACCGCTGCGTTCCAGTCCGTGGCGGAGGTGACGCTGCCGCTGGACCAGCCGGTGCCGCTGGAAGTGCGGGTGAGCGCAGCGGAGGAGAAGGTGTACAGCGCGCTGCTGGAGCTGCGCCGCGATGGCCTGGCCGGGCCTGCCGCGGTGATGCAGGCGACCCTCGTGGTCCCGCACCGGTTCACGGCGCAGAACCAATACCAGGTCGAGCACGCGTTCGAACTGGATCGCCCGGGCCGCATGAACCTGTTCTACGACGTGCCGGAAGGTGCCGGCCTGGTGCGCTTCCGCATGCCGGAAGCACGCAAGGAGATCAGTTCCACCTTGCATGCGCCGGACAATTGGCAGGCAGCGGCCCGCTTCACCTTCGAACAAAGCGGCCATGACCTGGCCGATCCCATGCCAGGCAGCTGGCAGCTGATGCTGATGGACATGGGCGACGGTTTCGTCCAGGACTGGTCGGTCGCACCCGGCCAGGTATTGCCGCGCACCAAAGTCAAAGTGCAGGCATCCCTGCTGTCGGTGGAGGCGCGGGTCGAGGGCGGGGACGTCGTACTGCGCAATCGCGGCGCGGCGTTCGAAGGCGGCTTGCGCAGTCGTGCCCTGGCCGCGCAACGCAGCGAGACGATCGCCCTGGCGCCGGTGCAGGAGATCGAGCGTACGCTGACCGTGGCCGAAGGCACCGAGCGCTTGCTGCTGGAACTGGTGCCGGACGCCGGCACCGATTCGGCCTGGGTGAACCTGTACCAGTGCGAGTCCGGCAAATGCACCCGGCATGGCGACGTGGACGTCAACGGCCGCCACAAGCGCATCGTGGTGGACAACCCGAAAGCCGGCACCTGGAAGGCGGTCGTCACCCATTACAGCGTCGAGCCGGGCAAGATCGAACTGCGCGAAACCCAGGCGCACCCCAAGTACGGCGTGTTGACCAGTGCCGACGCCCCGCGCAAGCGCGAAGTCGGCGCCGAATGGCGTGCGCCGGTGAACCTCTGGCGCCGCGGCGCGGTACCGGGCGGCTACGTCCCAGCGATGCTGCTGGATGTCCAGGCCGAGGGTTTCGGCGAGCAACCGCCGGCCTCGGTGCTGCTCAAGGCCATCGCAGAGTCCCGCGGCTGATATCCCCTGCTGCAATCGCCCGCGTTCCACCCGGCCCTCTCGTGGCCCTGCCCAGGGAAAGTCTCGGCGGCAAGGAAGCGTCCGATCCGGTGATCAGCGAGAGAATCGTCGGATTGATCCGTCAGGTCGAATCGAATTTCCAACCCGCCGGCTACGGCGACGCGAGTTTCCGGGTCGTCATGGATCCGGATGCCTTGCACACCGAAGCGGTCTGGGAAAAGCGACTGCCTGGCGCGCTGATCTTCCTGTTCGGCGACTGGAAACCGACGCCACCACCACGTTGAATCAATCTGCTGGCGTTGGTGGGGACCGTTTTCCTGGCGGACACGCTATCCGGCGTCGTCCCGGATACGCTCTACGCGCTTGCGATACGCACTTACGTTGTTGCCCGAGATGCTCGTCGCTTGCGTCCCGTTGTTCTCGCCGATTTTCTCGTCCGAACCCGTCACCGGCTGGGCCTCGACGGCCGTTTCGCGTTCGAAGGCGTGCGATTTGTCGGTGTTGCGGTAATACCGGTAAAGGGCCCAATACAGCGCGGTCGCGCCGGCCGGGCCGATCGCGAGCAGCCAGAGTCCGCTATCGTCGCTCATGACGCGCCCACCATGATCGCGAGTGCGATGCCTTCGAGGAACGTGCCTACCGTGAGCGCGGCCAGCAAGAGCTTCCACTGCTGCACGGGCACGCTGCCCATGGTCTCGCCGGTGCGGCCGTTGACCGCGATGTAATGCAGCATGCCGCCATTGCGGCCCGGCTGGTAATAGGAATACAGCCAGACCGGCAGATACATCGACACCCAGCGCGTGCCGTGGACGCTTAGGCGCTCCTGCTCCCAACGCACGCCGCGACCGTAGCGATCGACCGACGCTTCGACCTGCGCGCGACCGACCGACAGCAACTGGTCCTCGAGGCGCGAGCGCAGGCGCTCCACGTCGCTGTTGCGCTTCTCGGAGGTGAAGCCCGTCAGGTACGACGCATTCCATTTCACCGCGTTCTTGGTGTCGAAAGGCAGGATCGTGTTGATGATGTTGTTGGTGTTCGCTTTCGTGTCCAGGTTGCCGCGTTCGGTGGAGGATTCCAGCGGCAGGTCGTCGACGGTGAAGTCCACGTGTCGTTCGACCCGGTACACGTCGGCATCGTAGTAGGTCTTCTTCTTGTCGCCTTCGCCGCGCGTGTACTTGCGCGTTTGTATCTCGCCCTGTCCGGCGACGTCCACGCTCACGTTGCCATCGACGATCATGTAGGGCAGGTAGACGCCGACGACGTTCTCGGGCGTGAACTGTTCCTTGAATGCCTTCAGCGCGAACAACCGCCGCTTGTCCACGAACTGGCGGATGCGTGCGACCGCGTCGTCCTTCCTGATGTGGAAGGGCAGCACCGCGTCGGGCACCGCGCCGTTGGCCACCTGCTCGTTGACGCCGAGCACATGCCGGCACCAATGGCAGCGCGCGGTCATCGCGTTGTCGGTATTGACCGTCACCTCGGCGCCGCAGCCGGTGCACTTGAAGCTCATCAGGCTGGCCGCGTCGGCGGCGATGTCGCGCGCACCGGAAGCGATGACGGTGCCCTTGAGCCGCGCGATACCTTCGCCGAATCCGAATTCCTCTTCGACCCGCGCGCCATCCCATTGGTGGCGGCAATACAGGCACACCAGCAGGTCGCTGCCGGGCTTGTGGCGGATGTCGGTGGAGCCGCATTTCGGGCAGCGGTTCAGACCATCCTTGAGTTCGGTGGCGGAGGTGTCGATGGCGGCCGGATCGGGCGCCAGCAGTTCGTCGCGTATTGCATCGGGCAGCGTCGCCGGGTCCACCGGCAGACTGCCCGGCAAGGGCGGAACGTCCTGCGGCGAGCCGGGACCATTCACGGGCGCCGCCGGAAGCGGCGGCGGCAGGTTCGGGTTGGACATGTTCGCTGCTTGCCCGTCGCTTACAGGCCCAGTGCCTTGGCCTTGAGCGCGTCGTAATCGTCCTGGGTGATCAGGCCCAGGTCCAGCATTTCCTTGGCCTTCTTCAACTTGGCCACCGGATCGTCTGCCGCTGGTGCGGCTGGCGCCACCGGCTGCTGCAGGTTGCCGACGCCGCCCAGCATGCCCGAGGCCATACCCACGCCGACCAAGCCGGCGGCGCCGCCGTTTTCGCCGGCCGACTGGATGCCCTGGGCCACGCTGGCCTGCAGGTTGCTGTTGCCGCGCGAACCGGCCAGCGCATCGGCGCGCTGCACGGTCTTGAGCAGTTCCCGCGTGTTGGCGTCGTATTCGATCGAGACGATGGCGGTCTTGACGATGGCCAGGCCGCGGTCGGATTTCCACTGGTAACCGTTCTCCACCGCATCGGACAGGCTCTTGGCGAAACCGAGCGAATCCTGCTGGAGTTTGGTGATGCGGTTGCCCTTGGCGGGATCGTTGGAGTACAGGCTGAAGGCCGGCGCGAGCGAGCCGACGACTTCGTTGAAGAGCTGGCCGGCAGCGGCGTTGTCCAGGTCGGTGAAATCGAAGACCTGGCCGGGCTGCAGATAGCTGGCCGGCACGAAGTTCTTCACGAACAGGATGGGGTCGACGATCTTCAGCGTGTAGGAGCCGCGCGTCACCGCGCCGACCTGGGTATTCAGGAAAGCGTCGTCCCAATAGATTTCCGATTGCGTGCCGAAGCGGTTGTCCGGCAGTTCCTTCAGCGAGACGAAGAAGGCGGCCTGCTGCGAACCGGGCTGGCCGCCGAACTTGAAGCGCTCCCAACTCTGCTTGATGAGCGGACCGACCAGGCCGTCGCCGGCGAAGATCGATTGCGAGTTGACGTCGTCCGAGCGCCATTCGTAGCCGCCCGGCTCCGCGGCGAAGCCGGTGATCTTGCCGTCCTGGAACAGCAGCAGCCCGTAGCCCTCGGGTACGACGATCTTGGAGCCGTTGGTGATGATGTTGGAGGAGCCGTGCGTGTTCGAGCCGCGTCCGGCATTGGTGCCGCGCGGCACCGCGGCGAACAGCGCCGCCGTCGCCGGCAGGCCGTCCGGCACCGTATAGAAGTCCTTCCACTGGTCGCCCAGCACGCCACCGACCGCACCCGTTACTGCTTGCACAAGACCCATGACATCTCCCCGTGATTCGTGGCCGGGCGACGTACCCGCCATGCCGGACGCACTATACATTCCCGGGCGGCGGGCTCCGTTAGGCCATTGGTCATGCCCGGTCATGCCCGTGGGCTTGAGCGGGCGGCGCGGCGGGCGGGAATAAGCCGCCCGCTTCCGTTGCCCCGTGCTGCCGTCAGATGAAGATCCGGATGCCCACGCCGATGGCGAGCAGGAAAAGTCCAAGCAGCACGCTCAATGCGATGCCCACCGCCTTGAACCGGTCGCCGAGGAAG
>DASWON010000161.1:0-12114 GCA_036398735.1 Rhodopila sp. | reverse complement strand
GTTGCCGGCCCTTCAGCCGCCGGACCGTCGGAGCTATTGGCTGAAGCCTCCGGTCCGTTCCATTTGCGTGGCCAGGGCGTCGCCCGCGATGGTGCTGTGGTCGCCTGGCACGATCGCCTGGCCGGTCGCTCCGGGTACGTTGGGATTGGCGGCGTATCCGCCCACCATGGTGCTCGTGCTGCTGTAAGTGAGATTCGTGGCCGGATGCTGCGATGTGTTCATCGACGACGCTGGTGATGGCGATACTTGAGTGGGTGTGCCGGCGTAGGCCGCCGAGCCAAGCGCCATGACGAGTACTGTTGCGGTGGTAACGAATTTACGCATGATACAGGTTCCTTCGACTGACAACGCCTGCAACCTCCGACCAGCCGTCACAGTCCTGTCACATCACTGCTCGGCTGACTTCGCTTGCACCGATAGGATTAGGTGGCCCTTGGTCCTCTCGCCATTAAAGTATGAAGAGAATACCCTAAATAAATGTTTAGTATGATTTTGACCGGGTGCCGTTGCAGAAAGCAGCCGCGACGGGCGCCATGACGTCGAGCGCAAGCGAGCGGTCAAGCGTTACCGGCTTGTAAGCGAGATGTCACCGCGCCGTCGCACTTGAGCTGTACCTGGCAGATGAGATGAAATCGATGCCCGAGAAAGTGATGTCCCCAACGCCACGGCAATCCGTTGCTGCGATCCGGTACGTGTATTTGCCGGCTCAGTGACCAGACTGTTATCGGGGTGGTCAGGACGTCCGGATACTGTCTGCGATCCCGCGCGCGGCTCGGCGATCGCAGAGCCCGCGTAATGCCCGGCCTCCGCGGAAAATCCTCAGGCTGGTCATGGAACGTCTTACCGACGATCGCGCCGGTGGACCAGCGAGAGGTTGCCATAGCCGGCTTGCATGTCCGATAATCCGCTATGTGGACCCGGCCATCGCTGACTGACCGGCCGCCGTCGCATCACGCTATTCGCAACGCTGTGAGCATGTCCGGTCGTGTTCGCCAGCGTAGCATGTGTTTCTTGTAGCAATACTCTGGCGGCCGCCATGATACAGAGCGATCAAGCTCTTCAAAGGAGACGTTCATGAAAATCTCTCATCCTCTTGCCCTCGCCATTCTCGGGTGCGCCATCCTTGGGCCACCGGCCTTCGCCCAGAGCACTGCAGGCGATACGAAGTCAAAGAGCCAGGCAGCGGGCGGTCAGCATGCCGACGCCGCCGGGCAGGCCAGCCATGACCCGGCTGAATCGTCAGACGGGGTCAAGAAGCAGCCAACGCAGGGCCTGCCGTCCTCTTTGGTGCCCGGCTCCGGTTCATGGAGGCAGCCGAGCCAGCCCACGAAGAGTCAGTGACTCCGGTCGCCGTTGGCTGGTTGGTATGCGCGCGGCTGGTGTCGCGGCTGCGCGCGAACCTATGAAACGCCGGTCGGCTGTCTATTATCTTACGGCCGCCCGGTCCAGCATGCGACGTTGCACCGCCAATGCGTGGCCGGGACCTTCGATGCATGATGGGCCGCCCGGTTGAGCGGGGCCACGGCCTCGTCCCACGCCGTTCACAAGCGTGAGAGGGGCGGATCCCCAGAACGTGGCGATGTTCGACCCTGCACAGTGGCCCACGCTATCGGCAAATTGCTGTCGTAACTGCAGCGGATCGGGCGCGGGGAGATTACGGTGCCCGAGCCGACGTGGTCGTCCGTCCCCGTTGCATTTTGGTTCTGTCGCGTTTCATGGATTCCACCGCATGCGCATCTGTAGGACTGGAGCAGTTTCCGCTGTTATTGCAAGTCAGATCGGAGCCGCCGAAGGAACGGCATGACTCCGGCCGGGCGTGATCTAGGCCACCAGTTCGCGGCCCTCGTCGGTCACGGGTGGAGTTCCGGCGGCCGGCTGATCGTTGATGACATAGCCATGCCCCCAGATCGTTCCGATCAATGAGCCGCCGCCCGCACGCTGCAGTTTTCTGCGGATCTTGCAAATGAACACATCGATGATTTTGGTATCAGTCTCGTTTCTATTCGGATATAGGTGTAAGAACAGCACGTCCTTGCCCACCGCCCGCCCCTTGCGAGCCGCCAGGTACTCCAACAGGGCGTATTCCCGCCCGGTCAGCCTGACCGGGATGTCTGCAACGAAAGCATCGTGCCGTGCGTTGCACAGAGCGAAATTACCCACGGTCAGCGACGGGCGATCAATCCGCAGCCGGCGCCGCAGCACGCAGGCGATGCGGGCCTGCAGCTCAGCGGGTGCAAACGGGACCGGAATCGCATCGTCGGCCCCAAGCGCGAGCGCTGCGGCCGTGTCGTGCGCCTCCCCCGTTATCGCCAGAATCGGGATATCGTTTCGGGCTGCCCGCAACGCACAGATGACATCCCGGCTGTCCGGCGTCGCGGCCGTCATGTCGAGCAGCGCCATGTCATAGGCCTCGGTTCGCAGCAGGGCGACCGCCTCGTTGGCTGAGGTGACGGTCGTCATTGCGGATCCGTCTGCGGACGCGGCCCGGCTCACAGCCGTAACGTCGTATCGTTCTATGACCAGAAGACGCATGACGTTTACCCCAATTGCAACCACAGGTAGAAGATACCACAACCCCGCCCGATGAGGAGAGTCATTCTTGAGGGACTGGTTCTTGATAACTAATGTTTTCGGATAGCGATCCCGACGCAGAACGCAACGATAATCGACCGTTTTCGACGCATTTAAGGATGATCCGTTAACCCATCATTAACCTTATTGTTGCATGCTGCTGCATTCGGTTTGTATCGCTTCTATAAGGCAACTTTCGTGACCCACGCTTTCGACAGCATCCTGCACCGCCTTGACGCCCCCGGGCCGCGGCCGAATCGGCAGGCGCCAGCAGGGGATATTGTCCTGTCTCTCCGGAAATTGCTGGGCTCGGGATGGTGGGTCGAACGTGAGACAGACTACCTCGGGGAAATCTCGATCGTTGTGCTGCCGGCTACGGATCAAATCGAGCTACCAATGTTTATGTTGTATGAGAGCGGCGGCCTGGCTCATGTTGCGACCATCAGAGCGGACGAATGGGAGGCCGATCGTGGTTTCGACACGGTACCGCAGGCCGCCCTCATCGGGATCGTCGCGGTAATCGCCGATCTCACGCTGACACCCGAACCTGTGGCAGTGCGACGGCGCGGCGATGGGTCGCTGCCCCGTCATCATCGTCACCTGCTTGGCTGACGGTCCCACCGGCCCGGCAAGGCATGAGGCGATGCGTACCGCACCGAAGATCGTGCGGGCCAGGTGACGCGAGCCCGCGCGACAGCGTCAGAACCACGTTCATGCAATCCTACCCCCTCTGGCGCACCGCTCTTCTGCCGTGCCCACTCTCTGCCGCGCCGCCCTCTGGCGCACCCCCTTCTGCCGTGCCCACCCTCTGCCGCGCCGCCCTCTGGCGCGCCCCTCTTCTGCCGTGCCGCCTCTGCCGCGCACGCTGCGCAGCCTAACGGCAGATTGGATAGAGCACGTACCGCGGCCGCCCGCGCCCGTCGCGCAGGACCCCGGCCACGAGCGAACAGGCCCGTTGCGGCTTCGGCCTGTGTCCGCCCGGCTCGGACTCTGTCTTCACCACGACCGCGGCGCCCGCATGTGCGTCCGCGTTACCGGACGAAGCGCGCGGCGGATATCAGCGGGCGGCCGCCTGGCGCCCCGCGGCCACCGCCCGCACCAGCACCAGCCCCTGTTGCAGCTGGAAGTCGGTCGCCGGCTTGGCGGGGTCGAGTGTCGGCCAGTTCTCCGGCGGCAGTTTCGGGATCTGCTGCGCCACCGACGGCAGGTCGGCTGGCGGCGGCGGCGGCGCCGACTGCTGACTAGCCGGATCCGTCAGAATGTGCCGCAGATCGGCCTCGTGCTCCGGAGCGAAATGCGGTGTCGGGGTTCTGCTCGCCTCGACCGGAACATTGGGCGTGATACCCACGCCCTGGATCGAGCGACCGGACGGGGTGTAGTACCGCGCCGTGGTCAGCCGGATGGCGCCATTGCCGGCCAGCGGGAAAATGGTCTGCACCGACCCCTTGCCGAATGTCTGCGCGCCCAGCACCAGCGCCCGCCGGTTGTCCTGCAGCGCGCCGGCGACGATCTCGGCCGCCGAGGCGGTGCCGTTGTTCGTCAGCACCACGATGGGCAGGTTCCCGGATATGTCGTCACTCGCCTTGGCGGCCCAGCTTTGATCATCGTCCGAGTGCCGCCCACGGGTCGAGACGATCCCTCCGGTCGACAAGAAGTCATTCGACACGGCAATCGCCTGGTCCAGCAGCCCGCCGGGGTCGTTCCGCAGATCCAGGATCAGCCCGCGCAGGTGGCCGCCGGCCTGGGTCTGCAGCGTCTTCATCGCCGCATGCACGCCACTGTCGGTGCGTTCGGTGAACTCACTGATGCGGATCACGCCGATATCGCCGACCAGCCGGCTCTTGACCGTTTCGACGCGGATGATCTGGCGGGTCAGCGTGACGGTGATCGGGGCGGTCACGCCCTGGCGCTTGACGGTCAGGTGCACAATCGTGTCCGGGGACCCGCGCATCGCGGCCACCGCGTCATTCAGGCTCAGCCCCTGGACGGTCTTGCCGTCGACCGCGGTAATCAGATCCCCCGGCAACATCCCGGCGGCCGCGGCGGGGGTCCCGTCGATCGGACTGATGACCTGCAGCAACCCGCCGTTATCCGTCACCTCCAGGCCGATCCCGCCGAACCGGCCGGAGGTCTCGGTCTCCATGTCGTGCCATTGCGCGTCAGTCATGTAGGCGCTGTGCGGGTCGAGCCCGGTCAGCATCCCGTTCAGGGCGTTGTCGATCAGCGTGCGTCCAGTAACCGGCTCGACATAGTCGTTACGGACTCGGTCTAAAACCGAGCTGAACAGGCTGAGCATCTGGTATGTCTGCTGCTGGTCGGTTCCCTGCGCCGCGGCGGGAAACATCCCGCCCTTGGAAGCGACGGCACATCCGGCCGCGAAGCTGGTTCCCGCCAGCAGCACGATCCCGACCTTCGTTATCTTCATCGAGCCACCTTGCCTGCTGATTGTCTGACCACATGAATAAATCGGAATATGACTAAGGCCGCGTGGCGCGCAGGTTACATCGGCGCTATCTCAAATCCAAGACGTTCGGCATGGCGCTGTCGGGCGATCTTGCCGGCGCCGGTATGCGATCCCCGTCCCCCCTGATAAGCTGGTCTGCTGTCACTGATGACATCGCGCCAAACGGAGGAGCGTATCATGGATCTCGGGCTGCAAGGCAAAAAGGCAATCGTATGTGCGGCGAGTAAGGGGCTGGGGCGCGCCTGTGCGATTTCGCTCGCACGCGAGGGCGTTGAACTGGTGATCACTGCCCGCACGGCCTCGACCCTCGAAGAGACCGCCGCGGAAATCCGCCAGATGACCGGCGCCAAGGTAACGGCGGTCGCCGGTGACATCAGCTCCGAGGCGGGTCGCGCCGCGGCGCTGGCGGCGTGTCCAACACCCGATATCCTGGTGAACAACAACGGCGGCCCGCCGCGCGGCGACTTCCGTGACTGGGATCGCGACATGTGGATCAAGGCGGTCGACGCCAACATGCTGGCGCCGATCTTCCTGATCAAGGCGGTGATCGACGGCATGATCGAGCGGAAATTCGGTCGTATCGTCAACATCACGTCCGGGTCGGTGAAGTCGCCAATCCCGGAACTGGGCATGAGCAACGGCGCCAGGGCCGGGCTGACCGGTTTCGTCGCCGGCCTGGCGCGGCAGGTTGCGCACCACAACGTCGTGATCAACAACATCCTGCCCGGACCGTTCCTGACCGACCGGCTACGCGGCGGATTCCTCGAGGCCGCACGCAGCAGTAACCGCCCGGTGGACGAACTGGTGCAGGAACGGCTGTCCAAGACGCCGGCGGGCCGGGCCGGCGATCCCGCGGAATTCGGTGACGCCTGCGCGTTCCTGTGTTCGGCCAGGATCGGCTTCATCGTCGGCCAGAATCTATTGCTGGATGGCGGCGCGTTCAACTCGTCCAGCACCTGACACCCCATCCCCGAAGCTCGCCGCACCGGCTGGCGGGCCGAGGGGACCAGCCTGATTACCCGAGATCGGATGGCGGTGTCCTCATCGCCGGGCCATCGCATCAAACGGCAACCCGAGGGAGCCGGCCAAAGGGCGGAGGCCAAAGGGCGGAGGCCAGAGGGCGGAGGCCAGAGGGCGGAGGCCAGAGGGTGCCCGCCAGAGGGCGGAGGCCAGCGGATGGTGGCCAAAGGGTGCCCGCCAGAGGCCCGAGGGCGGCCGCTTGGAAGCTGAGCACTGTCCCGGTAACCGAAGTCCCGGCAGGTGGCCGACCGCCGTGTCCGCGCCAGGCGAGCACCCGAACCACGGTCCCAGGTCCGGTGACCCACGAACTGCACGTCGGAACACTGCAAGTCATGCGTGGCCGGTGCGCGCCTCGGTCCCCAGCCATGACACCCGGCCCGAGCGCGACGGACGAGCGACAGGATCGGGGCCGGGATGAAACGTATCTGCGACCCGTACCGCGGTTCAGAACGGCCCGAGCATCGGTCAGAGGGCAACAAGGCCGGATCTCGGATCCCGGAGGCGCGATGGACCGCGCAATCGGACGGCTCCGTCGATCGGATTTTTGCTTTGTGCCGTACGGTTGCCGAGGCTCCGCCCGGACGTGCTCACGAACACGTGATATGCCATGTCTGCCCCGCATCGTTACGGAGGACCCTGTCCTGGTCAGAGGTTTTCCCTATGCGTGGACTGTTCGCCGGTCTCTTGATCGCATCATCGCTGAGCACCCAGCCGTTACTGATAAGGAACGCCGAAGCCGAGCCGGCGCAGTTGCCGGGGCCACAGCCACAGCAGCCGGCGGATCTGCAACCGCAGGCTCCACAGCCACAGCCGAAAGCCGCGCAACCGCCGGCTCCACGGCCACAGACCCAACCGCAGCGGCCGCACAACGTGCTGCTGTTCGTGGCGGACGGACTGCGTCCGGGCATGCTCAATGAACAGACGGCGCCGGCCATGGCGGCGCTGCTCAGGCGGGGCGTGACCTTTACCAACAGCCACGCCTTGTTTCCAACCTTCACCACTCCAAATGCCTCGGCCATGGCAACCGGTCACATGCTGGGTGACACCGGCGCCTTCGGCAACATGATCTACGCCGGATTTTCGGTTCCCGGCGCGGGGGCGACCCTGACGCCATTTCTTGAGAGCGATGCCGTGCTGGGCGACATCGATGAACATTTCGCTGGCAACTACCTGAATGAGGAGACCATCCTGCACGCCGCGGCCGCCGCGGGCCTGTCCACCGCCTCCATCGGCAAGCTGGGGCCCAGCCTGATCCTGGACCACACCGCGCGAAACGGGCAATCGACAATCGTGGTGGACGATCAGACCGGCCATCCGGGGGGCGTCCCGGTGCCGACCGAGATGCAGACCTCGTTTCACGAGTTCGGCCTCGCGCCGGAGGCTCCGTCACGGGGTGACAACGGGCGCGCCGGTGACGCGACGAGCCCCGGAACGGTCGTCGCCAATGTTACGCAGAAGAACTGGTTTACCGATGTCGCCGTCCTGGGGGTGCTGCCGATGTTCCGGGATCGGCACAAGCAGTTCCTCATGGCGTTCTGGTCACGCGATCCGGACGGCACGCAGCACAATCAGGGCGACTCGCTGTCGCGGCTGATCCCCGGGATCAACGGCCCCACCTCCCTGGCCGCGATCCGCAACGCCGACAACGACCTTGGCCGGTTGCTGAGCGCGCTCAAGGAACTGGGCCTGGATGCAACCACCGATGTCATTCTGACGTCGGATCATGGCTTCTCCACGATCTCCAAAGAGAGCGCCACCAGCTATACAGCCAGCCAGTCATTCAAGAACGTTCCGGCGGGCTTGCTGCCGCCGGGGTTCGTTGCGATCGACCTCGCACGGGCGCTGCGCATGAGCCTGTTCGACCCTGATGCGACCGGCGATGCCCGCAACGTGCCGGTACCGGCCGGCAGCTTTCCGGTGCGGGGCAACGGATTGATCGGGGACGAGCCCGGACACCCTGAGGTCGTGGTGGCGGCCAACGGCGGATCGGACCTGATCTACCTGCTCAACCCGGACAAGCTGATGGCCGCGCGCATCACCCAGGCCCTCGCGGCACAGGACTACACCAGCGGCTTGTTCGTCGACTCGCGGCTCGGTTCCATCGCCGGCACGCTGCCTCTGTCGGCCATCGCGCTGGAGGGCGCCGCACTGACGCCGATGCCGGCGATCGTGGTGAACTTCCGCACCTTTTCCACCGGTTGCGCCGATCCCACGACGTGCGGCGTGGAGATAGCCGACACGGTGCTGCAGGAGGGCCAGGGCATGCACGGCAGCTTCAGCCGCGCCGATACAAAAAACGTGATGGGCGGGGCCGGGCCCGGGTTCCGGACCGGCTTTCAGGACCCGGCGCCGGCGAGCACGGCGGATCTCGGCCGGACGATCCTCGCCCTGCTTGGATTGAAGCCAAAGGACAAAGGCAAGCTGATGGGGCGCGTGCTGACCGAGGCCTTGCCGAACGGTGCGCCGGTGTCCGGCAAGGCAGGTGTGCAGAGATCCGCACCCGACGACTGGGGACGGGTGACCGAATTGCGCTTCCAGACGATCGGCCCGTTGCGCTATTTCGACGCAGCGGGATTTCCCGGACGCACCCTGGGTCTGGAGTGATCCCGGCGCTGCCGGCCGGCCGTTGCAGCGATCAGGCCGGGCCAGGACGGTCCGAACCTGACGCTGATGCCGATCGGCGTCGACGCTGATTGATCTGCGCGCGGGGCCGGGGTGGCGGCTGTACGCGAAATCATTAAGGTGCCGAGCGGCCACCTCCGAAGAGTCAACAATGGGCCGGCTGGTACGGGCGCCCGGGAGTCAGGTGAATCGGGCCACGAAGTCAAATACCAGGTAGACCCGGCGGCTGCATCAATTGCGAGTGCGGTCCAACCGGCGTCTGGACAGCGGCCACCCGGTCATGCCGCAGGGTCGATTACCTGAAAGCGCGGCACAATTCTGCCACCACGGCTCCGGGTCCCGGCCCCGACGCCTGGCAGGATCAGGTGTCTACAGTAGCGTATACTGCATGCGCTGCCGGTCTGCCAGAAGCGGCAATGCCTCACCGAGGATGAGGGTCCTGAAATGCTCGCTCATGCTATGGGCGGCGAAAGCAGCCTCGTCAGCAAACAGTTCATAGAACAAGAACTGCCCGACATCCTCCGTTGCTCGGGCGATTTGAAACCACCTGACCCCGGGTTCGGCCTGGGCCTGAGGCAGGAATCGATTCAGAATCTCCGCGACCTTTCCTGCCTGACCCGGCGCCGCGGTCCACCGCGCGACTACCAGCAGGTCACCGCGGGCATGCTTGTAGACTTCAGGCTGTGTACACATGTTACTTCTCCATCCTGGGGAACCCAGGTTTTCATTCACTCTCGGGTTCGCTCAGACTCAGGTTCACTCACTGCGCGAACGCGGACGTTATCGACGCCACGAGACGGATTGTCGCCCGAGACCATTTCGGCGCCGCCCGAAGCATTTGCCGCCAGTATTGGGATGACCGGGAAGCGGCTCGTGAGCGCGTGCCCGGGTCACCGGCCTCTTGTGGATCTGATGCGTGACTGCTGCACGCACCCTGCGGGCGGCGCCGTCAGCCCCCCCAACCGCCGGTGAACCCCAACGTTGCTGAACAGCCGAATATGCCCGTCGAGCCGACCATCACCGAGGTTGCGTCGGCCGGTCCCGCCAGGCGCCGGCTCGCTTCTCCCCCGGCCCAGCCGCCGTCCGCGGTCGTGCCTTGCCAGTTATCCGTTATCCGCTATCCGTTATCCGTTATCCGTTATCCAGTCGATCGCGCCGCCATGCGGATCGGTCCAGGCCACCGCGGTGCCGTTGACCGACAGCAGGAACCAGCCGGACCGATCAGCCGTTGCGCCGTCGCTGCCTGCGGCTCCCAACACATGTGGCGATTCGTTGCATATCCAGTAGTCACACAATGACCCGGCACGATCGGCGAAATCCTGCCGCTCCGCCCGGCCGGAGACGTAGGCCAGAACGGCGGTGTGAAAGATGACCAGTGTCGCGTCCTTCGGAGCCTCACTACAAAGCCGCTCCAGATCGCCGTGCAGCAGATCGCCCCGCACGATCCGTGGAGCGTAGGCAGCGGCGACCCGAAGCGCACTCCGAAGGTGACGGAGACGGTCTGATTGTTCCGGCCAAACCAGCGTCTCCAGCCACGCGGCCTGAGACGGATCCGCCGCGTCGAGCGGATTGAGGTCCAGTCCCGCGCGCCAGACGATCCGCGGCACGGCGACCGGCAGCGGCGTCGATCCGCTGGCCGCACAGGAGAATATCGGATATGCGGCTTCAGCACCTTCAAGTTGCGGCTCCGACAACACTGATGTCGTGACGGGGCGCAGCGACCGGCTGCCATAGTCATACCCGTAACAGTCCGGCAGCAGGCATAGGCCCGCGGACGCCCCCACCTCAAGCAGAGCCAGCGGTTGCGGCAGCCGCGCGAGCACCGGCAGCAGCGTGGCGCAGCGGGCGGGCTCGTTGGTCTGCGTGGAACGCGCCAGCATGACCGCTCGCACGGCCTCCGCATGATCGAGCAGATCGCGCCGGAAGCGGGACCAATCCACCGGCACGCCGAACAGATGCCGCATCGCCGCCAGCAGCAGATTGGGCTGCCGCTTTTCCCGCGGCAGGGTCATCAGGAACGCGACCACGTCATCATCCCCGGCTGCGGCCCGGGTCAGCGCCTCATACAGCGGCGAGCGGCCTCGCGCCTCTACCTCGGCGAAGCGCATATACCGCGCCGAAGTTTCGGAGGCTCGCGAGTCCGCCATGATCACTCAGCCTCTCCTGTGCGGGCATAGTCGCCCCAGCCTCTCCTGTGCAGGCATGATCACTCAGCCTCTCCTGTGCGGGCATGATCGCCCCACGCGCGAAATGGCCATTCCGCATGCCGCCATATCGGCGGCACAGGTCTGATGGCCAAGTAACGATAGCCTTGCCGGGAGAATAGTCGAACGATCGGACGTGCGCGACCGGCCGCCGCCGACACGTCCGCCGCAGGCGCACGATCCGTCCGGTACAGCCAACACCCGAACGGATCTCATGCGCGGTGTTTATGCGGCCACCTTGCCCGCCGCGACCGGTCCCCACGATTTCACGACCGGCAGCACCTCCTTGGCGAACAGCTTGAGGCCCCGCTCCGACACCTCGTACGGGGTGCCACCGAAGCGGAACGCCACGTTGAGCTCGAAATCACCGAGCAGCGCGCGCCGTGCTTCGAGGCCGCGCAGGATCTTGTCGGGGGTGCCCCAGCTGGCAGCCTGCATGAAACCGTCCACCGCGCCTTCCAGCCCACCCTTGCGGGCGATCTCGGCTTTCTGCTGGTAGGAGTCGTACCCCTTCACCGTCTTGAAGTGCTCGCCGAGAAACTCATAGTGATAGAAATTGCTCTCGACGAACTTACCCTGATACTGACGCGCCTCAAGCTCGGTTTCCGCGAGGTTGCTGCCGCAGACGCAGAACTCGGTCAGCATGATGTGGGGTTGTTCGGTATGATGCAGTTCGCGATGGAGCTTGCGTCCATGCTCGATGACCGGCAGCCGCATTTCCCATGGGCGATCCGCGAACATTACCATGTGGGCACCGAGCTTGGCGGCCGAAACGACCGAGTCCTCGCTGGAGGCAACGGCATAGATGCGCCCGTCGAAGGAGTGCTGCGGGCGCGGACGGATCTCGATGCGCGGTTGCTTGTAGTACTGACCGTCACCCTCCATGAATCCGGTCTTCAGCGCATTGACGATCATCGGCGCCGCCTCATCGAAACGGCCGCGCGATTCGTCCATGTTGAGACGGAAGGCGGCGAACTCGCGGCGGGCGAGGCCGCGCCCCATGCCGAAACGAAACCGGCCTTTCGAAAGCAGATCCAGCACCGATGCCTGTTCAGCGACACGCAGCGGATCGTGCCACGGCAGGATGACGGCAGCCGTTCCGAGGTCGATATTCGGGCAGGCGGCCGCGAGGTAGGTCATCAGCTGGATGTTGTCCGGCACGAAGGAATAGTCGGCAAAATGATGTTCCGCCGACCACAGGCAGTCGAAGCCGGAGTCAGCGGCAATCCGTGC
>DASWON010000160.1:0-2812 GCA_036398735.1 Rhodopila sp. | reverse complement strand
CGACTACAAGGCGGCCTATGGCACGGAGGTGCCCAATGTCCACTCCTACACGCACTGGGAAGCGGTGCACCTGCTGGCCGCCGCGGCCCAAGCGGCCAAGGGACCCGGCAACGAGGAGCTTCGGGACGCGCTGTCCGGCATCGACTACGACGGTGCCACCGGGCATATCCGCTTCGACGCGCACAACCAGGCCGAACTGCCAATGTTCGTTTACCAGGTGGTGAACGGCAAGGGCGTCGAACAGGGCGCGTTCACGGCCAAGGTCCAGTATCCGAACGGCTGAGGACGGGAAGGGAGCACGCCGATGCTGTCCGATACCCTGGTCAACGGCTTCACCGCCGGGTCGGTCTACGCGCTGGTGGCGGTCGGCATGACCATCATCTTCGGCGTGCTGCGGGCCATCAACTTCGCCCACGGCGAATACTACATGCTGGGCAGCTTCGCCGCCTGGTGGGGCATCGAGACGTGGGAGATGCCCTACATCGTCTCGATCCCGGTCGCGGTGGCGGTCGTGTCGGTCATCGCGCTCGCGGTTGGCCTGCTGGTGATGCGCCGGCTGATCGACACGCCGTTCCAGATCGGCGTGATTGCCACGCTGGGCGTGTCGCTGGTACTGCAGAACACCATCATCCTGATCTTCGGCGGCTCCTACAAGATGTTCGACGGCGGCTGGATCGACCCGGTCGAGATCGGCGACAGCTTCGTCTCGGAGCAGCGCATCATCATCGTCCTCGCCTGCCTGCTGGTGTTCGGCGGGCTGGAGCTGGCGGTACGCCGGACCCGGTTCGGCAAGACCATGCGGGCGGTGTCGCAGAACCTGGAGGCCTGCAAGATCGTCGGCGTCGATGTGCCTCGGGTGGTGATCGGCACCTTCGTGCTGGGCTGCGCCCTGGCGGCGTTCTCCGGCGTGCTGACGGCGCCGGTGGTCGTCAGCCTGTATGGCAGCATGGGCACCTCCATCACTGTCAAGACCTTCGCAATCATCGTCATGGGCGGCGTCGGCAACGTCAGCGGCACCCTGTTCGCGGCTTGGCTGCTAGGGCTGCTGGAGAGCTTCGTGGCGGGCTATCTCGGCCTGCAATATCGCGACGGCGTGGCCTTTGCCGCCCTCATCCTGGTGCTGACATTCCTGCCGCAGGGATTGTTCAGCCGACGGGAGCGCTTCTGATGGCCCGGCAGACCGTTCTGCAAAACTTCACCGTCCAGGACCGCCAGCATCGGCTGCGCGGGGCCGGGTTCGCCGCCCTGTTCGTCGCTCTGCTGCTGGCGCCGCTGGTCACCGGCGACTACGGCCTGCACGCGCTGATCGTCTCTATGACGTTCCTGCTGCCGGCACTGGGGTTGAACCTGATCCTGGGCTACGCGGGCATGCTGTCCTTCGCGCAGATGGCCTTCTTCGGGGTCGGGGCTTACACCTCTGCTCTGATCGCGATGCGCTGGGGCACGCCGTTCTGGCTGAACATCGTCGCCGGCGCGGTCGTGGCGGGGCTGGTCGCCGTCCCGCTCGGCATCCCGGCGTTGCGGCTGCGGCGCTACTCGTTCGTGATGTGCACGCTCGGCTTCGCGGTCATCGCACAGACCGTGGCGAAGAACTGGGTCGGCCTGACGCGCGGCGACCTGGGCCTGTCCGGCGTGCCGCGTCCGCGCCTGGCGCTCTGGTCCGGCGGGTGGGAGGTGACGGGCGTGGTCTCCTACTACTACCTGGCGATCGTGATCGCGGTGCTGGGGGTGGCGCTGTTCCTGCTGCTGGTGACATCGCCGGCGGGCCGCTACCTGGTCGCCATCCGCGAGGACGAGACGCTGGCGGCCTCGGTCGGTGCGCCGACCTGGGTTTACCGCATGACCGCCTTCGCGCTGTCCGCGGCGTTCGCCGGGGCCGGCGGCAGCTTCTACGTCCACTACTTCACCGTCATCAGCCCGACCATCTTCGACCCGTTCTACGGCAATACGCTGCTGGTGATCGTGCTGGGCGGCGGCGTCGGCACGGTGGGTGGGGTGGTCGCCGGGTCGTTCCTGTTCGTCGCCCTGTCGGAGCTGCTGCGCGTCTCGCCGGACGTGCGGATGATTGCCTACGGCCTGCTGCTGGTGGTGATCGTGTTCGCCTGCCCCGAGGGCATCCTGCCGCTGATCCTGCGCAAGCTGAAACGGCGCGCCGACGCCGAGGAGCCTGCCCATGTCCTCTGATGCCAAGCCGGCGCTCTCCATCCAGGGCGTCGAAAAGCGGTTCGGCCCGATCGTGGCGGTGGTGGGGGTGGACCTGTCCATCCCGGCCGGCGAGATCTGCGGCCTGACCGGGCCGAACGGGTCCGGCAAATCGACGCTGTTCGACTGCTCGACCGGGCTGCAGAAGCCCAGCGCCGGCCGGGTGTTCGCCGGGGCGACGGAGATCACGGGCTGGGACATGCACCGCATCGTCCGCGAGGCGCGGGTGATCCGGTCGTTCCAGAAAGCCGTGGTGTTCCGCGACATGACGGTCGAGGAGAACCTGGTGCTGGCAGGCCAGATGCTCGGCTTCCCAACCATCGCCGGCACGTTTGGCATAGGCCCGGGGACCTGGCGGCGCGTCCGCAGGCTGCGGGAGCGCGCGGCCCATGTGCTGGAGCTCGTCGGCATCCCGCACATGCGTTACGCCCCGGCGGGCCGCATCTCGTTCGGCCAGCAGAAGCTGCTGCAGTTCGCCTCCATGCTGATGCCGGAGCCCCGGGTGATCCTGCTGGACGAGCCGATGGCGGGGGTGAACCCGATGCTGATCGAGCGAATGATGGAGAACATCAACCGTGCCAACCGCGAGGACGGCATCACCTTCGTGGTG
>DASWON010000159.1:0-10232 GCA_036398735.1 Rhodopila sp. | reverse complement strand
CCTCCACGGCGGTGCCTGGTGCAACCAGGACCTGAAGGACTGCGAATCGCGCGACCTGACGCTGGTGCGGGCAGGTTTCGCCGTCGCGGCGCTGAATTTCCGGCACGCCGGCTCCGGCTACCCGACCTCGCTGGTGGACATCAACTACGCGATTCGCTGGCTGAAGGCGCATGCCGGCAAGCTGGGATTGCGCGCCGACGCGGTCGGCTTGTCCGGCCAGAGCAGCGGCGGCCACCTGGCGATGCTGGCGGCGATGCGTCCGGCGGATCCGCGCTACGCGGCCGTGGCCTCGCCCGACGGCGCGGCGGTGGATGCCTCGGTGAAGGCCGTCGTGATGCAGTGGCCGGTGATCAATCCGCTGTCGCGCTACCGCAATGCGGTGCGCCTGCGGGACTCCGGGAATCCGCCGGCCTGGGTGGGTGATATCCCGAGCCGCCACGATCTGTACTGGAAGACCGAGGCGGCGATGGAGGAAGGCAACCCGATGCTGATCCTGGAGCGCGGCGAGAAGGCGGCGCTGCCGCCGGCACTGTGGATCCAGGGCCGGCCGGATCCGACGCACGACTATCGCGACCCGGTCGGCACCTTCGACGGCAACGAGCCTGAGCGGTTCGCGCACAACTACCGCCAGGCCGGCGGTTCGCTGGAACTGCTGTACATCGACAACGCGACGCGTGGCGGAGCCGCGTCCAGCGACCCGACGGCGGCGTTCTTTCAGCGCCATCTGACCTGACGGCCGCACAGGGGGCCTGGATCGGGCCCTTCGGTGCGACGTCGGCCCATACCGGACAGCCGAACCTGTTGGATCTTCGGCGACGGGCGACTGGCCGGTCTCTCATTGCTTGGCGCGCAGCCGCTGTGCCAACCCTGCGCCGACGCCGGTCAGCGTCAACGCCGCTGGGACCAGGTCGCGGTACGACGGCGCCTCGGCCGAGGCGATGGCGGGGCCCGCGTCGCGGCGCGGACTGACGGCACGGCTTGATCTCACGCCATGGCGTGAGGCCGGCGTCATGGCGGAGGCGTGCCGGCCGGTGCCTGCAATCCAGGCCGGTCGGATAACCGCACCGGACAGAACCCTCGGGGTGGCAGCAATCGGGTGTCGGACGCGCCCGCCGGCGGCCATGGGTCCGGGCACGGCACGCTCAAATCAGCGGCGCGACGGTCGTCCGACGGCATAGCGCCTGAGTTCGATCAGGATCAACGCGGCCGGGATCGCGGCGGCAATCCGGAACGTGGTCTGGAAGGCGGGCACGAAGCCCTGCGGTCCCTGCATCTGAATGCCCTGGAAGACCAGCATCAGCACGGTGGCGCCGGTGACCGTTCCGATGCTCCGCGTGGCCATGCCCAGCGCCCCGGCCACGCCGCGGTTGCGTGTCGGCACGGCGGCGGTGACGATGTCGAAGTAGGCGACCTGGAACAGGCCCATGCCGATGCCCTGGGTGAACATCGAGAGCACCAGCACCGGAATGTCGGCGACGCTGCCCGACAGCGAGATGCCGAACAGGCCGGCGCCGCTGAGGGCGGTGCCGATCAGCGCGATCAGGCGCGGCTTGTGGCCGCTGGCCAGCCGGCCCGCCATCGGTGCGGCCACGATGGTGCCGACGGGCGAGGCCGCCAGGATCAGTCCCGCCGCCGGCAGCGACAGACCGGGGATGCGCGCCAGGTAGAACGGCGCCAGCAGCATGATCGAGAACGCCGACAGGTTCACCAGCGCGTTGCTGACGTTGATCACGGCGAAGTCGGCGTCGCGGAACAGCTCGAAGTCGATGATCGGCTTCGGCGCCCGCCGCTCCTGGCGATAGAACAGCACGAACCCGGTTACGGCCAGCACGGCGAACACCGCGGTCTCCGGCCCCGGCGGGCGCAGCCGGTTCAGCGCCAGCAGCATGCAGCTCAGGGCCAGCGCCAGCAACGCCCCGCCCGCCGCGTCGAACGGTTCGGGTGCGTTGCGCTGCGGCCGCGGCAGCGTCCACGCCAGCAGGAACGCCGCCGCCGCGATGGGGGCTCGAAAACTGAACACCGCACTCCAGCCGAAATGCTCGACCAGATATCCGAATACCGAGGGGCCGAGAGCGCTGCCGATGCCGAACATCATCATGTAGCGGGCCAGGACCTGGGTCCGCATCGCCTCGGGGAACAGGCTGGTGGCCAGGGCCGGGCCGCAGGACAGGATCAGGCCGGCGCCGACCCCCTGGGCGACGCGACCGGCCAGCAGAACGGCATAGCTGGGGGAGAGGGCGCAGGCGATGAATGCCAGGGTACTGGTCGCGGTTCCGAACAGGAAGACGCGTCGATAGCCCAGCATGTCCCCGATCCGGCCGAAGCTCAGCATCAGGCCGGTCTGGGTCAGGACATAGGCGATGACGATCCACTGGATCAGCGGAATCGCCAGGCCGAAGCGTGCGACGATCGCCGGGAAGCCGATATTGACCGCGGAATCGAGCGGCACCACCAGGGTGCCGAGGCCGACGATCAGCAGCGGCCAGAGCGACGATGTGGACGCTGCCTCGCGCGCCGCGGGGCGCGGTTCGCGCCTGGTTGCCTGCATCGGTTGCCTCCCGGTTCGCGACAGGATAGCTCGTTCCGGGCCGCCGGCTAGAGCATGATCATGCTGAGCGGAACCTTCGGGGGGTCCGAATCGTGCGGTCAAGCCCGGAGCCGGAGCATTTCATGCTGCGTGGCCAACCCGAACCCGGGTTCGGTCCGACCTTCGAGCGTGCTCGGGCAGGACCTCCGACCCGGCGGTCTCCGGGCGCTTGGATGCTTCAGCCAGCCCGCGACCTTGTTCCGGTGGCCACGCGACACAGATCCCCGGACAGGCTCTACGCCAGCCGGATCCCCCGCTCGCCGGCCGGCCGATTCTCGAGCTGATGCGCCAGGAAGGCGACCACCGCGGCTTCCTCGGCCTTCAGCCCGTGACCCGGATCGGCGAGTTTCTCCTCGGTCCGCCGCTGCAACGCGTCCAGCAGGCTGCCGTCGAGGTAGCCATCGAATATCGCCGGGTGAATATAGCATTTGCGGCAGATCGCCGGCGTGTTGCCCAGCATCCCGGCGACCGCCTCGATGGCGCGCAGCACGTTCTTTTTCGCCTTGGCCTGGGTATCGAAGGCCTCCAGCTGCCGCAATGCCAGCGCGGCCAGGTTGGTCGCGGCCCAGGTGCGGAAGTCCTTGGCGGTCACCGCCTCGCCGGTGATCTCGCGCAGGTAGTCGTTGACCTCGTCGGAGCCGACGGTGCGTGGCTGCCCATCTTCGTCCAGATACTGGAACAGCTCCTGCCCGGGCAGATCCTGGCAGCGCCGCACCACATTCGCCAGCTTCCGGTTCCGCAGGTCGATGTGGTGCTCGGTTCCGCTCTTGCCGCGGAAATCGAACCGGATACGGCTGCCGCCTTCGATCCTGACATGACGGTTCCGCAGGGTGGTGAGCCCGAAACTCCGGTTGCTTCTGACATACTCCTCGTTACCGACCCGGATCAGCGTGCTCTCGAGCAGCCGGACAATGGCGGCCAGCACCTTTTCCCTGGGCAGCCCGCGTTTCTCCAGATCCCGTTCCACCTGGGCCCGGATCACCGGCAGGACTTTACCGAACAGCAGCATCCTGCCGTATTTGGCCTCGTCGCGAACCGCACGCCATTTCGGGTGATAGCGGTACTGCTTGCGCCCCCGTGCGTCGCGCCCGGTGGCCTGCAGATGGCCGTTCGCATACGGACAGATCCAGACGTCCTCATAGGCCGGCGGAATCGCGAGCTTGTGGATCCGCGCGATCTCATCCGCATCGCTGATCGGTCTGCCGTCGGGGCCAAAGAAGTCGAACCCACCCTCGCGACGCTCGCGGCGTATTCCTTTCGAGCGGTCGCTGACGTAGCGAAGCTTTGCAGCTTTCGCCGCGGTCCTGAGAACCCGCGGCGAGAGAGTGCTGTCCGAGAATTCTTCGGTCAGTGCTGTCGACATTGGCGTGTAACGAAGCCGCACCCGTGAGGTTGAGACTTTGTCAGAGGTGTGATCGGCAACGCCGGACGATCCGGTTGCGGCCGCCCGCACGCCTGGCCCTCGCGGCACGCGTGCCTGGGTGCGGAGCACCGTGAGGCGCCGCGCGCGGCCACGATCGGCGGCAGGACACTCCAGACTGCCTTCGATCTGAGGCGCGTTCGTGACGGCGACCCTCCTGGTGAGCTGTTTTCCGGCTTGTCCCTGGCAGGGGCCACGATGGCGCGGGCAGGGGCCACGATGGCGCGCGGCTGTGGCCCGGTTCACTTCGCGATCCCGGATGGCGGCGTAAGTTCATCCTGCTGCGATGGCAACGCGGGAACACAGCTCGGACATCATGTCGCCGCCATGAGTCGGTCTGATCCGATTCGTCCGGCCTCGCAGGTTCGGCTCAGCGTCACGAGGAGTGTCATGGAACGTGTTCCGGCCGTCGCCCTGCGCGGATTGTCCTTCAGCATCGCCGAACTCATCCTGATCCAGGCGTGGTCGGAGGCCCGCGGACTGCGGATGATCGTCCGCCTCGACCACGGGTCGGATACCGAGGATTATGAGGAAGTGCTGGCATTCCAGCCGGCCGGCGGCCGGCCCTGTCAATGGATCATGTGGCGTGACGCGGTTTCCGTGTTCATCCAGCCACTGATCGGACGGGCGCGGCGTTATGGCCGTGTCGGCGAGGCACTTGACGCGCTCTCACCAGCCAGAAATGTCGTGCTGACCGATGTGGCGGCGTCGCGCTGGTCCGATCCGGGACTGGCCCGGCCCAGCCGTTCGTCCTCCCGCGGGACCGCACGGACCCGCGGCTGATCCTGTCGCCCCGGTGGGGCGCGGGAGGTGTGTCGCCCCGGTGGGGCGCGGGAGGCTTGCTAGGCGCCTCGGCGCATCGCGTGCCACACCCGCGCGGGCGTGGCGGGGCCGTCGAGGCCGGTGACCCCCACCGCATCGTCGATCGCATTGGCGATGGCGGGAAACAGCGCAATGGCGCCGGCCTCGCCGCAGCCCTTCACGCCCACCGGGTTCGTCGTGCAGCGGGTGCCGGCAAACGTCAGGTCGAAGGCGGGCAGGTCCCCCGCGCGTGGGAGCGCGTAGTCCATGAAGCTGCCGCTGATCGGCTGCCCGGACTCCGGATCGTAGACGGCATGCTCCAGCAGCGCCTGGCCGACCCCTTGGGCGATAGCGCCGTGTGCCTGGCCGGCGGCGATCATCGGATTGACGATCACCCCGTAGTCGTCGACCGCTGTCAGCCGCTCCAGCGTGACGCGGCCGGTTTCCGGATCGGCCTCGATCTCGGCGATATGGGTGCCGTTGGGGAAGGTCATCGCCTCCCTGGTCCACTGATGATAGGTGTCGAGTGGGTCCCCGCCGTCCCGGGCTCTGGCGGCGGTCTCCAGCAACGTGATGATCCGGTCGGTGCCGGTGACCCGGAACACGCCGTCCGCGAACACGATGTCGGCTTCCGCCGCCTCCAGCGCCTGGGCGGCGACGGCTTTAGCCTTGGCGATGATGATGTCCGAGGCCCGCCAGATCGCTGTGCCGCCCATGTAAGTGGCGCGCGAGCTGCCATGACCGCCGCCCATCGGGATCAGGTCGGTATCGCCCTGCTTCAGGTGGATGATGGCATTGGGCAGGCCGAGGCGATCGGCCAGGATTTGCGGCATCGTCGTCTCATGGCCCTGCCCGATGGTCTGGGTGCCGGTGATCAGCGAGACGGTGCCGTCAGCCTCGAAGCGGATGTCGACGTTCTCGGTCGGCAAGCCGCCGGTACCTTTGATATGGCAGGCCAGTCCGATCCCACGGCGCTTGCCGGCCGCCTCGCTGGTCCGGCGACGGGCCGGGAAATCGCCGAGGTCCGATCGGCTCACCGCCGCGTCGAACGTGGCCCGGAAGTCGCCGCTGTCCACCACGAAGTTGAGCGCGTTGGTCATCGGCATCCGCGTCACGAAGTTGCGCCGCCGCAGCGCGATGCGGTCGAAGCCGCATTGCCTGGCGGCGGCGTCGATGAGGCGCTCCATGATGTTGACCGCCTCGCCGAAGCCGGGCCCGCGGGTGACCCCGATCGGCGTCGTGTTGGTGAGCACGGCCCGCACGCGCAGGGCGATCGCCGGCACGTCGTAAACCGTGCCCTGCAGATGCGGGTACTGGTTGGTCTGCACGGCGCCCGAACCGCCGGCCATGTAGGCGCCCAGGTTGGCGATGCTGTCCACGTATAGCGCCAGAAACCGACCGTCACGATCGAGCGCCAGGGTGGCGTCCGCGAGATGGTCGCGCGCCTGGTGGTCCGACAGGAAGGTCTCCGATCGGGTGGCGATCCATTTCACCGGCCGCCCGGTACGGCGCGCCGCCCACAGGATCAGTGCGTGCTCGGCATAGGCGAAGTTCTTCGCCCCGAAACCGCCGCCGACGTCCGGGGCGATGAAGCGCACCGCGGCCGGCTCGACCCCAAGGGCGCGGGCGGCGATGTCGCGGTTGCCGTGGATGTTCTGACTGGACAGATACAGCGTATAGCGCCCGTCATACAGGCCGACAGCGCCGCGCGGCTCCATCGGATTGGTGACGATGCGGTGGTTGTTCAGCGCCATCCTCACCACGTGCGGGGCGGCCCGGATCGCGTCTGCAACTTCAATGGTCTGTCCCCAGCTCCAGTCGAGGCAAAGATTGCCGGGGACCGCGTCGGTCAGCAGCGGTGCCTCGGGCTGTAACGCGGCAGGGCCCAGGGTGACGGCGGCCAGTGGCTCATAGTCGACGACGATCCGTTCGGCGGCGTCGAGGGCCTGGTTCCGGGTCTCCGCCACGACCAGCGCGACCGGTTCGCCGGCGTAGCGGACCTTGTCCGCGGCCAGCAGCGGCTGTGGCAGGAAGTGAAATGGCTCGTTGGTCTGGACATTGGCCTCGACGGAGGGACGCAGCGGGCGCAGTCCGTCAGCGGCAGCCTCCGCGGCGGTCAGCACGGCGAGCACACCAGGGCAGGTGATCGCAGCCTGGGTGTCGACGCCTCCGATGCGGGCATGGGCATGCGTCGAGCGCACAAACACGGCGTGGCAGACGCCGTCGAAGCGCAGATCATCCAGGTAGGCGCCGTGGCCGGTGAGGAAGCGGGCATCTTCCCGTCGGCGCGGGGTGTCGCCGATGACGGCGCGGGCATTTGGGTCGATGACGGCGCGGGCATTTGGATCGATGACGGCGCGGGCGTTTGGATCGATGACGGCGTGGTCAATCGGTCCGGTCACGGCGCGGTCGGCGGGCAGGGTTACGCCGTGGGCATTTGGGTCGATAATGGTATGATCCATCGGCCTAATGGCAGCATGGTCGGCTGGTCCAATGGCGCGGTCGGGCGCCAAGGCATCGGCACGCGAGGGTCCGGCGTCGTTCGCTGAATCGTTCATCTCGACACTTCCCCCCGACTTTTCTGCGTGACACGCCCGATCCGGTCTGGATCAGCGCGGTGTTGACCACCCGCCGAACGTACCGGCGCACGACGCGGCGACGCTCCTGTCGCAGCCCGGTGCTGAACCATGAAGGAGCGAAGTGACGATACCAACGGGAGCCGGGATTGCGCCAGCAGCGGACGACGCGTCCGGTCTCTGAGTCAGGTGGCGCGTTCGTCAAAGCGGCGGCCAATGCGCATGCGGCCTTGTTCGTTACGCCGGCAAAGGGCGACCGCGGCGATGCGGAAATGCGCCGCGCCGTTAACCGGAATTTCATCGTTGACCGGTATGACGCGAAGGAAGAGCGGCTCGAAGAGTGATGATGGACGCAAGCCTCCCAGACGACACCCAGCGGCCGTTGTCGCGCATGCAGGGCAAGCCGCTGATGCTGATCGGCAGTCTCATCGTGCTCGCCGTCGCCATAGCCGTGATGACCGGCCTGCTCGTGGTGCATCTGCGCGAGCACGCGCTGGAAGGCGCCGGGCGTGAGGTGGGAAGCCTTGCCGTGGTGCTTGCCGATCAGGCGGAGCGAGCCGTTGAAGCCGTGTCGCTCGTGCAGACGGTGATCGATGAGCGCCTGCGGATCGACGGCATTCGCACACCCGAGGCCTATCGCAACTTTATGTCCACAGCCACGATGCGCGATGAACTGAGTCGCCGCGTGCGACCTCTCCCGCAGCTCGACGCCGTCGTCATCAGCGATGCCGCAGGCGATGTGATCAACTCATCGCGCCCCGGCTATCCGCTCTATGGCGCGATCAATGTCGCCGACCGGGACTACTTCGTGGGATTGAAGGGACACGCCGAACGGTCAATGTTCATCAGTGACCCGGTTCAGACTCGCGGCGAAGGCAAATGGACGGTGTTCATCGCCCGCAAGATCACCGGAGCGGACGGCGAATTCCTCGGCCTGATCCAGGGTGCGCTGGAACTGTCCTACTTTGAACAGCTCTATCAGGCGATCGCCCCTGCTGAAAGCCGCACGTCCATAGGGCTGTACCGTCAGGATGGGCGCCTGCTCGTCCGGCATCCGCACGTCGATCTGGGGGAGGCGCCGCGTTACGCAACGAGCGCATACTTCCGAACCCTTCGTGAGACCGCCGCGCCCGCCGTGGTGGTCCGCAAGGCTGGTGCGTTCGACGGCGAGGAACGCGTGATCGCGGCGCGGTCCCTGATGGCTTATCCCATGGTCATCACCGTGTCGAACACGGTTGCATCCATTCTAACCGAGTGGCGCAAGCAGGTCGCCTATCTGGCCGGGTCGGCCGTCCTGCTGGAAGCGGTCATCGTCGGCGCGGGTATCCTGATGCTGCGCCAGCTGCGTGGCCATCGGATGCTGAATGAGGCGCGCGCCGCGGCGGCGGAAGCCGAGGCCGCGCGGCTGGGCACGGAGGTCGAACTGGCGATCGCGCATGAACGGGAACGGGTCGATCAGGAACTCGGTGTCCAGAATGCACGATTCGCGGCTGCAGTGAACAACATGTCACAGGCTTTGTGCCTGTTCGACAAGTCTGGTTACCTGATCATGGCCAACCCGCGGCTGAGCGAATTGTTCGCTCTGCCTGCGGGCTTTATCGACGCCAGGTTGACGCTGGATTCGTTCCTGGCCGGTGCCGACAGATGTGGAAACCTGCAGCAGACAGACGTCGATTCCATGCGCAGCAGCCTGCAGCAGTTGCTGGAGGCAGGCACCCGCACGACCCGCATTCGCGAGCTGGCGGATGGACGCATCCTGGCGGTCAGTTTCGTGCCGGTGGAGAACGACGGCTGGCTGCTCACGCTTGAAGACGTCACGGAGCGGCGGGCGGCGGCGGCCACGATCACGCACATGGCCCACCACGACGCTTTGACCGGATTGCCCAACCGCGTCTTTTTCCACGAGAAGCTCAAGGAAGCCGTGGCACGCAGCCGCCGGGGCGACGCCTGTGCCGTGCTCTACCTCGACCTCGACGACTTCAAGGGCGTCAACGATACCCTCGGCCATCCGACCGGCGACGTCCTGTTGCAGCAGGTCGCCGGGCGCCTCCAGGAACAGGTGCGAGAAACCGATACGGTCGCTCGTCTCGGCGGCGATGAGTTCGGTATCGTGCAGTTGAGCGTACATCAGCCGCACGACGCCACCGCGCTGGCTGAGAGGCTGCTCGAGGTGCTTGGGGTACCATACGAACTGGAAGACCAGCAGGTCATGATCGGCACAAGCATCGGCATCGCCATCGTTCCGGCCGATGGGGAGGACGCGGACAAGATCATGCGGAACGCCGACATGGCGCTGTACCGTGCGAAGGCGGATGGTCGCAGCCGCTATTGTTTCTTCACCCCGGAAATGGACGTCCGCATGCAGGCTCGGCGGGCGTTGGAAATCGATCTGCGCAAGGCGGTCGCGGCCGATCAGTTCGAGTTGTTCTACCAGCCTCTGGTTAATCTCAAGACCGGCCTCGTAACCGGGTTCGAGGCGCTGATGCGATGGTTTCATCCCCGCCGCGGAATGGTGGAGCCCTCGGATTTCATCCCGTTGGCCGAAGAGATCGGCCTGCTCGTACCGTTGGGCGAATGGGCGTTGCGCCGAGCCTGCTTCGATGCGACCAGTTGGCCCGCCGAGATGAAGGTCGCGGTGAATGTCTCGGTCTCTCAGTTCGTCAGCCGCACCCTGGTCGAGGACGTCGCCGCGGCTCTGACCGCTTCGGGGTTGGATCCGGCCAGGCTGGAACTGGAGATCACCGAGACGATCATGCTGGAAAACACGGACGCGGTCATGGTCATCCTGAACCAGATCCGGGGCCTCGGTGTTGGTATTGCGATGGATGACTTCGGCACCGGCTATTCC
>DASWON010000158.1:0-3561 GCA_036398735.1 Rhodopila sp. | reverse complement strand
GCGTCACTCGTCGATACTGGCCGAACACCCTGATCCTGGAGACTTTGTTCGAGACCGCATCAGGTTCGGTTGCGCTGATCGATTTCATGGCGGTGGAGAAGGACTCGCTCGTCCGCATCGTCGAGGGCCGCACCGGGTCGGTGGATATGCAACTCGACCTTTCGCTGCGGTTCGAATACGGCTCCGCCGTCCCCTGGGTGACCCGGCTCAACCATGGCAGCGGGATCAGGGCGATCGCCGGGCCCGATCAGGTGGTGCTGCAGAGTGACGTGAAGCTGCAAGGGCGGGCGATGACCACAGTCGCGTCATTTACCGCGGAGGCCGGCCGCCGCACACGCTTCGTGCTGACCCATGCGGCGTCTCATCTGTCGCTGCCGGCGCCACCCGATGCCAGCCAGGCGCTGGAGGATACGGATGCCGCGTGGACCTCCTGGTCCGGACGCTGTTCCTACCGCGGCGTCTATCGGTCCGAGGTGCAGCGATCTCTGCTGACGCTCAAGGCGCTCAGCTACTACCCGACGGGCGGCATCGTCGCCGCCCCGACCACGTCGCTCCCCGAACAGCCGCGCGGCTCGCGCAACTGGGATTATCGATATTGCTGGCTGCGCGACGCCACTTTCACGCTGCTCGCGCTGATGCACGCCGGCTACCGCGAGGAGGCCCAGGCCTGGGGCGCGTGGCTGCGGCGCAGCGTCGCCGGAACCCCGGCCCAGTTGCAGACGCTGTACGGCATCGCCGGCGAGCGGCTGGTGCCGGAGTGGGAAGTGACATGGCTGCCTGGATATCAGGGAGCCAGCCCGGTCCGCATCGGCAATGCCGCGAGCAGTCAGCTACAGCTCGATGTCTACGGCGAGCTGATCGATGCGCTGTTTCAGGAAACCGACCTCGGCCTGGTTCGGCCAGCGGCGAGTTGGCCTCTGCAAAGGGCACTGGTTGCGCACCTGGAGAAGATCTGGGAACGCCCCGATGAGAGCATTTGGGAAGTCCGTGGCGGCGCACAGAACTTCACCTTCTCCAAGGCGATGGCTTGGGTCGCGGTGGACCGGGCCGTGCGTGGCGCCGAGACATTCAACCTGCCTGCGCCGCTGGAGCGGTGGCGTGCCCTGCGCACGCGCATTCACGAGACGGTCTGCCGCGAGGGGTTCAGCGAGGAACGCAACAGCTTCGTGCAGTATTTCGGTGGCGACACCCTGGACGCCAGTCTCCTGCTGCTGCCACTCGTTGGCTTTCTGCCCCCCGAAGACCCACGCATACGCGGCACCGTCGAAGCGATCGGGCGCGATCTCATGGTTGATGGCCTGATCCGGCGATACCATACGCACGAGACCGAGGATGGCTTGTCCGGGGGGGAGGGCGTCTTCCTCGCGTGCAGCTTCTGGTATGTCGACAATCTGGTGTTGCAGGACCGGCAGGATGAGGCCCGGGAGATGTTCGAACGGTTGCTGGCGTTGGCGAACGACGTCGGGCTGCTAGCCGAGGAATACGATCCGGTCGGCCGCCGCCAGCTTGGCAACTTCCCACAGGCATTCTCCCACCTGGCGCTGATCAACAGCGCGCTGAACCTGGACACCCACGCCGGTCCCGCTGCCCAGCGCAGCCAGCCTTCCGACGCCGGTGAGGCGACGACCGGTGAGGCGACGACCGGTGAGGCGACGACCGGCGAATACTGAGCCCGGCCGCCCGAGGGGACCCGAACCGTCTGCGCTGCGGCGTCGCGCCGACCTGCTTGCCTCATGGCGCCGACGTATGCGCGACAATCGACCGTTTCTCGCCATCCATGCCTGCGGTCCGCCCGGTCGGGTCGGCGACCCCGCATGTCACACTGCTTTTCGGGACTGCATTCCACGTTTGCCCGGTAGCGTGCTGCCCCTGCAACCCTGTATGAGGATCCGGCTGACAATTGGGACCTCGCATGGTGGCGCGGACAACGGATGGTTCTCGCTTCATGGCGGGCATGAGCACGGCGACCGGCGGCCTGTATGCCGTCCTGATCGCCGCCAACCTGGGTGCCTGGCTGTGGGCTTGGTGGGCCTTCGCCGACCAGCCGACCCTGCTCGGCACCGCCCTGCTGGCCTGGGTTTTCGGATTGCGGCACGCCATCGATGCCGACCACATCACTGCGATCGACAACGTCGTCCGCAAACTGGTGCATGGCGGTGGGCGTGGCGACTCGGTGGGATTCTACTTCTCGCTGGGCCATTCCACGGTTGTCATCCTGGCCTCCGCGGCGATCGCGGCAACGACCGCGGCTATGCAGCATCGCCTTGCCTCGTTCAGGGAGGCCGGCGGGATGATAGGCACCGCGGTTTCGGCCATGTTCCTGCTGGTGATCGCGGGCGCCAACCTGCTGATCCTGCGCGACGTCTGGCGCAGTTTTCAGCGCGTTTCGGCGGGTGCGACGCTCGAGGATGCCAGCCTGAACACGATGCTGATTGGTCCCGGAATACTGGCGCGGCTGTGCCGGCCGCTGTTCCGCATGGTGACGCGCGGCTGGCATATGTATCTGGTCGGGTTCCTCTTTGGTTTGGGCTTCGACACCGCGACCGAGGTCGGCCTGATCGGCATCTCGGCGTCGCAAGCCTCGCGCGGCATGTCGCCGTGGCAGACCTTGGTGTTCCCCGCCCTGTTCACTGCCGCCATGGCCCTGGTTGACACCACCGACAGCGTGCTGATGACGCGGGCGTACGGCTGGGCGCTCATTCGTCCGCTACGCAAGCTGTGGTACAATCTGACCCTGACAGCGGTGTCGGTGATCGTGGCTGTGCTGATCGGCAGCGTCGAGGGGCTCGGACTGCTGGCCGGCCATCTCGGTCTGGAAGGCCGCCTGTGGTCATGGATCACGCGCCTGAACGACGACCTGACCAATTTCGGGTTCGCCGTCGTCGGCATATTCCTGTGCGCCTGGGCACTGTCCGTCCTGATCTATCGCTGGAAAGGCTATGATGCGCGAGACCCGGGCGTGATCGGCAGCAGCGACCGCGCGATGCGGTAACTGTCCGGCCTGTCTCGGCGCGTGACAGGGGCGGATGCAGGAGCGGCCGCGGGTGCGTAATCGCGGAACCCGGGCCGTTGGCATGGCCTCAGCGTGAAGCAGGCTCGTGCGCCTGCGAAGTTTCGTGCAATTAACCATTCTTTCAGCATTCACGCATTATACCGGTCAGCGTTGACGTTGACTGCTATGCGCGCAGGGCTGGCATGGCGGCTCTGCGCGAAATTAATGAGGTACCAGCCAGCCGGCCATCGCCGAAGAGTCAACAATTCGGCTGGCCGGCATTGGGCCGCACGCGCTACGTGCCGGGCCCGGAGTGTCGAGATGCGTCTCAACGAGCCTATCACCGACCACGAGATAGAGGTCCCTGAGGGCGAGCCCCTGGTGTCGAAGACGGACACGAGTGGCCGTATCATCTTCGCCAACGCCGTTTTCGTCGAGGTCAGCGGCTTTACCCTCGAGGAACTGATAGGCGCGCCGCACAACCTGGTGCGCCATCCGCAGATGCCACGGGAGGCATTCGCAGATCTGTGGAATACGATAGAAGCAGGCCGGCCATGGGAGGGACTAGT
>DASWON010000157.1:0-18499 GCA_036398735.1 Rhodopila sp. | reverse complement strand
GCCGCGGGCGGGGCCGCGGCAGCCAGGGGAGCTGACGCCAACGGAGCCGGGTCCGAGGCGGGTGAGGCCAACGAGGCCGCAGCCAGGGGCGAATCCACGGGAGCCGCAGCCAGAGGAGCGGAAGCCACGGGGCCCGAAGCCAGGGAAGCCGAAGCCAGGGAAGCCGAAGCCAGGGGAGCCGAAACCAGGGACGCCGGAGGCCGCGGTTTCAGCAGCGGCGGCCTGGGAACGCTCGCCAGCACCATCGAGATCAGCGCGACGCCGAACGGAACCAGCAGCCACGGATCATGCCCGCTGAATGTCAGCGCGACGAGCACGAGCGCCGGAAACATGCCGAGCGGGGGGATCCCGCCCAATCCGGCTCGCGCCAGAGTGGCTGCCAGGGTGCCGGTAAGCCGGGTGGCAGAGCGGCACAGGATCAGCAGGATCAGCAGCACCAGCGCGGCAAAGCGCCCCTCTGCCTGGCCGCTGCAGATCGCGAGGAGGGCGATGCTGGCCTGGCTGAGCACCAGCAGGCTGGTCCGGTGCGCTCGCGACCGGTTGGTCAGCAGCAGCGCGCAAGCCAGCAAGGCCATGATCGCGATGCCCATCCCCAGTATCTCGACGCTCTGCGCCCAGGGTGTGCGGGTCGCCAGGCGCAGCAGCAGGATCGTCAGCACCACGGCCAGTTCGGGAATTACCGCGGCGATCAGGGCAAAGCCCACGAACAAACTGAAAAATCCCAGCATGCCCGGCGCCGCGGTGCTCGCCACTGCCATCGCCGGCACCGCCAGGGCCGGCGCGGCGATGCCCGCGGCTGCCGGCAGCAGCGTAATGCCGAGAAGTGCCGTTCCGGCGGCCAGGAATGCCAGCACCGCGCCGCCCCAGCGCCGCGATATGGTCGGCAGCAGTGCCGCGGCCATCGCCGCCAGCACGGCGAGCCATGCCACGCTCAGATCGGTGGGGCACACCGCGAGCAGGCCAAGGCCGGTCTGCGCCAGGAATGCCGTGCGGCGGATCGGCGTCAGTGCCGGGCGGCTGAGCCGTGCGCAGGACCGGATCACGCCGTCCAGACCGAGCAAAGGGGCGAAGACCGAGGCCAGAGAGTCAAGGGGAACACTGAGTGTCGCGGCGAACATCACCAGAGCAACACCCAGGTCGATCCAGCCGAACCACGCCGCCATGTTCGGCAGGTTCGGAAGCCATGATCGCGAGGGCGGCAGCGCCAGGTGGTTCGACGAGGAGGCCACCGCCGGAACCAGCAGACCCGCGGCCAGTGGCAGCGGCAGCAGCAGACAGGCGATTGCCGGCAACAGCGTCGAGGGCAGCAGCCAGATCGCCCACGGCAGAGCGGTCGGCGATCCCGCCGCTGCCAGCAGGGCCGGCGCCGAAAGCAGGCACACACCGAGGGCCAGGCCGTTCTGCATCGCGACCAGCGCCAGAACCTGCATCAACGGGTGGGACCGCGTCGCGGCCAGCAGGATGGAGAGCAGGATGATCGCCAGCGGCAGTGCGAGGCCGCCCTGTGACTGGCACAGGATCGCCAGCACGGCTCCGGCACAGATGCCCGGTTTGGCCCCGCCGGCCGGCGCCGTGCGAGGATCCAGCACCGGCGTATACCGCCGTGCCAGCCAGGTCCCCGTCGCGAGCAGGACCGGCGGGATGGCCATGAGGGGCTGCTGCAGCACTACCGCGGTCACCGCGACGGCCCCGGACTGCACCGCCAGCAGGATCGCCGCCGCGTCGAGCTGACCGGTGCGCAGCAACGCAAAGCACATGACCAGTGCCAGTCCCGCGCTGCCCTGGGCGAGTGCGGTCATGCGCCCCCCGCGCCTGCGAGGACCATGACGGTCGCCAGCAGCGCCAGCAGCGCTGCCACGCCGATCAGATCCGCCAGGCTGTGCCGTGGGACGCCGCCCAGCAGTGCCTGGACCGCTGACAGTCCTAGAATGAAGGCGCCCAGCCTGACGAACCACCACGCTAGTCCGATCAGCCAGGGCACCGGAAAGTTGTCGGCCGTCGCCATCCCGATCGGCACGAACAGGCTGCCGATCAGGTCGATCCAGACCAGGCGCCGCAGCCACCCGGTCATGCGCGCCATCGCCAGGCTGGTGCCGCTGAGCATCATATCCAGCCCGTCATCCGCGCCACTCGCTTCGGCGAACACCAGAGCCAGCATGGCGGTCAGCGCCATGGCCGAAGCGGCCGCCGGCAGCAGCAGCCCCTCGCGCTGCTGACCGACGATCAGATCGAGATTGAAGCTGCCGCCGATCAGCGCCAGCGCCACGACCGCGAGCATCAGCGCCGGTTCGGCCAGAACCGCCAGCGCGCTCGCGTTCTCCGCGGCCAGGCCAGGCAGCGCGGCACCGGCATCGAGCGCCCCCAAAGCGGCCGCGACGCGTGCGATGGTCAGCAGCGCGACGATGACCAGCACATCCGCCAGCGGTGAGAGCGCCATCCCCAGGGTGAACGACGGCACCAGTGCGGCGGCCGCGAGCGTGGCTCCCAGGCCAACGGTCGGCATCAGGCGTGCCACGACCGACACGCTCTCGACCATCACGGGCTGCTTTCGCGACAGGCGAACCAGATCGCGCCACGGCGCCAGGATCGGCGGGCCGGCGCGTCCGCTCCACCGCGCGTCCAGCCAGTCGAGCACGGCCGCGACCGCCGGCGCCGCGACAAGCATCAGGCCGAGGTGCAGGATCTGCGCGAGCAGGGCCAGGACAGCGCTCATCCGACCAGCGCCAGGGCCAGCAGCAAGGCCGCGAACGCGGCGATCAGCAGCCACACGACGGCGGTTGCCGACGGCGGTCGGGGTGGCGCGAAACCGGGAAGCCGCGGCGGTCCGGGCCAGGCGGGGGCAGGGAATGCCGGCAGGAAACCTGCACCGACGGATTGCGCCGCGGGGTCTCCAAACGGCAGTCCGGGCGGCGGCTCCATGCCGTCGGACCAGGGTCCGGCCGTCTTGGCTTCCTGCCGCGTCCTGCGTGCCAGCAGCATCGCCATCCCCGTCGCCAGCGCCAGCAAGGCGAACACCGGCAGTGCCAGATAGCTCGGTGAGGTGGATGACGGCACCAGCAACGTCAGCCCGACTCGCATGCCGGACGCGGCACCGGCCATCGCGCGAATGGCGGGTGACGCGATCAGCCAGAGCAGCGCTCCGGGCAGGATGCCGGTAACGACGGTGATCCCGGCCAGGGTCAGCAGGATCAGGCGGGAGGGCGGCTTGCTCTCGTGCGCGCCGGCACCCTGGGGGGTGCGGGGCCGGCCCAGCAGCGCGACGCCAGCCAGGCGCACCGCTCCGGCCGTGGTGAGGGCGGCGGACAGCGCAAGCGCGCCGGCGGTCAGCGCCAGGGGCAGCTGGAACAACAGGCCGCCGGTGCGCGGGCCCGACAGGATCGATTGCAGCAGCAACCACAGGCCGGCGAAACCGACGCCGGGCGGAACCGCCGACAAACCCAGCAGACCAGCCGCGAGCGCGGCCGAGGCCACGGGCATCGTATGGATCAGTCCGCCGAGGCGGGACAGGCGGTATGTCCCGGTGCTGGCACCGATCGCATGCACGGCAAACGACGCAACGACGCCGGAGGCTGCGCCGCCGATGGCGGACAGCAACGCGGCGGCGAGCGCAAAGGCGGCCGCGTCAGGCAGATCGGCGGCGCGGGCGATCAGCGCGAGGCCGGTGCTTGCCATCATCAGGCCGGTCTGACGCTGCGTCAGGCGGACCAGCGAACCATCGATGTCGGGATGGCCCGCCGCGCGCCACGCCTGGATCACCGCGACGGCGGCGCCTGCCAGCAACAGGACGAAGCCGCATCCCGTCTGTGTCGTGGAGCTGGACAGGTCGGCGATCACCCGCAGCAGCAGGTATCCACCGAGCGGAATAAGAACGCCGGCGCCGAGGGCAGCCGCGACCCAAGATCCCGCACCGCTTTCGCACGAGTTGGCAGTCTCCGGGGCCGATCCCGCCCAGGCCGATCCCGCCCAGGCCGATCCCGTCCGGGCGGCGCCTGCCGTGACCGATGCTGCCGTGACTGGTCCTGCCGTGACCGACCCTGTCGCTACGGTTCCCGTGGGGACCGATCCTATGGGGCCCGATGCCGACCCGGCCCATCCCGACCCGGCCCATCCCGACCCGGCCCATGCAGGTACGTTCCACGCCAGTCCGACGACGGCGGCAATCGTCAGCGCGGCCGCGGCAATGGCACGGTCAGCGTCGACCGGCGCGGCCCGGACGGCATCGAAGCGTGGAGCAAATCCGGACGGCGTCAGCAGACAGACGGCGGCCAGCAGAAGCAACGGGATCAGCAAAGGGCCTGCCGCGGGCCGTGGCAGCCACCGAATGCCGCAAGCGACGGCGACGCCGATCGTCAGCGTGACGCCGTCCGCGGCCAGCAGCGCCAGGCCGGATCCGGCGATGGTCAATGCCGTCAGCCGCCCAAGTTGGATCGCGGATGGCGGGTTCGCCGTCGCTTGCAACGCGGCGATTGCGGTGCCGCTTAGAAACACGATGAGCAGAAAGAAGCCGGACAGTGGGTCAAGGGCAAAATGCAGCGACAGGCCGGGCGGCCCGACTGGAATGACGAATGCCGTCGGGGTTGCCCGCATCAGCAGCGGCGGCAGGCACAGCAGGCCACCGAGGCCGCTCAGCATGGTTGTCACGAAACCGCATGCGGCAGACGGCACGGCGCTGGCGCAGACGCCGAGCAGCACGAGCGCAGCAGCATCGACGATCAGGAACAGGAGGATCGGATCGCTCACCGGCCGCAGGGTATCACCACCTGCCGGAGTCGGGAGGTGGTCAGCGATTGGTGAACAACCGGAGGTTCACGGAACCACCGTCATGTCCCCTCGCCACGTTCCTGGGCATGCTCCCCGGCACGCTCGCCGGGGACGCGCGTTCGCGACGACGCTCGCGGGTGCTCCCGGACATGCCCCCCGGGGACGCGCCCCGGGGACGCGCCCCCGACCGCACCCAGACACGCGCTCCCTGCACGCGCCCCGGCACGCGCCCAGACACGCTCCCCCGGCATACTTCCCCGTGCACGTGCCCCGGGGACGTGCCCCGCGGACGCGCGTTCGCGACGACACTCCCGGGCACGCTCCCGGACACGACCGCCGGGGACGCGCCCGCTGCACGTGCCCCCCGGCCGTGCCCAGACACGCTCCCCGCGCATACTCCCCGTTCAAGTGCCCCGGGGACGTGCCCCGCGGACGCGCGTTCGCGACGACACTCCCGGGCACGCTCCCGGACACGGCCGCCGGGGACGCGCCCGCCGACGTGCACTGCCATGTCCTCCCGGGGCGGCGGGTCGTCGCGTGCTCGGCCCTGTCGCGGACGCGCGTCTGCGACAGGGCCATGCTGAACGAGCCATTGTGAGGGGCCAGGCGACACGGCAATCTGTTGCCGAAGGCAGATACCGGACGCTGCGACGCGGCATTCCTCCCGCCGACTGTCCGGCGCGCGCAGCCCCCCCGGAATCAGCTGCGTAACGCCTTGCCATTATCCGAGTGGAGGCGATCCAAGATGACGCTGTCTTTCCGTGCCGCCGTGTTGTCCGCTCCGCACGAGAAGCTGCAGATCGCCACCGTCGAGGCCGAACAGCCGCGTGCGGGCGAGGTGCTGGTGCGCGTCGCCGCCGCGGGTCTCTGCCATACCGACCTTGAGGTCATCGAGGGCCAGCTGGTCTATCCGATGCCGATCGTGCTTGGCCATGAGGCGGCGGGCACCATCGTCGCGGCCGGTCCGGGGGTTGATCCGGGCCGCGTCGGAGACCGCGTGGTGCTGTCGTGGAACCCGCATTGCGGGCGTTGCTTTCACTGCGAGCGCGGGCAGCCCATCCTGTGTGAGCGCTACGTCTCGCAGGGGCCCCAGGCTGTCGCATTCGACGGCACGACGCGGCTCAGCCTGGCCGGGCGGCCGGTGCGCACGATGATGCACATCGCGGGATTCGCCGAATATGCCATCGTCACCGATGCCTGCGCGGTGGCGATCCCGCCGGAGATGCCGCTTGACCGAGCCTGCCTGCTGGGCTGCGGCGTATTGACCGGCGTCGGCGCCGCAACGCGGATCGCCGGCCTCTGCTACGGCGACTCGGCAATGGTGATCGGCTGCGGCGCGGTCGGGTTGTCTGCGGTGCAGGGCGCACGGCTGGCCGGCGCATCACGGATCATCGCGGTGGACCTGGACAACGCCAAGCTGGCGATGGCACGGGAGGTCGGGGCGACCGACACGATCAATGCCCGCACCGCCGACCCGGTGGCGCAGGTCCGGCTGCTCACCGGCGGGCGCGGCGCCGACTGCGTGCTGGAGGCTGCCGGAAACGAAGCCTCGTTCCGCCTCTCAACGGAGGCCTGCCGCGTCGGCGGCGAGATCGTCTGGCTCGGCAAGGTCGGCGTGAACCAGGACGTGTCGCTCCGCTGGGGCGCGCTGATGGGCGAAAAGCGCATCACCCGTTCCAGCTACGGCGGAGCGCGTACCGCGACCGATTTCCCGGCGCTGGCGCGATCCTACCTGCGCGGCGATCTCCAACTGGACGGGCTGATCACCCAGCGGATCGCGTTGGAGGACATCAATCGTGGCTTCGACGACCTGAAGGCGGGACGGGCGATCCGGTCGGTGATCGTATTCGGGGACGCGACATGAAGACCTACGAAGGTGAACGGACGCTGCGTGGCGCCAAGGTCACGGTGAACGGGGAGCCGCTGCCGCCGCGGACCGACCTGCGCAGCTTCAACAAGACCGGTTTCGAGTGGACCTACGCCGGGCCGGGGCCGCGGCAACTGGCGCTGGCCCTGCTGGCGGATCATCTCGGGGACGACGCCCAGGCGTTGGCGCTGAGCGAGGCGTTCATGCGGCACGTCGTGGTCTATCTGGACAACGCATGGTGCCTGACCTCCGCCGACATCAATGACGCACTGGCCGAGATGGGGTGAGAGCACATCGAGCGGCATCAGCACCGTCAGCCGAACCGGCCGGAAAGATAGTCCTGTGTCCGTCGCTGCTTGGGCGAGGTGAACATCTGACTGGCGGGCCCGATTTCGACCACTTCGCCGAGATAGAGGAACGCCACCTGGTCGGCACAGCGAGCGGCCTGCGTCATGTTGTGGGTGACCAGGGCGACGGTTACGTGCTGCTTGAGAGAATCGATCAGATCCTCGATTTTCGCCATGCTGAGCGGATCGAGCGCACTGGTCGGCTCATCGAGCAGGATCACCTCCGGGCGCGTCGCAAGCGTGCGGGCGATGCACAGTCGCTGCTGCTGGCCACCCGACAGGCTACAGGCCGGGTCGAACAGCCGGTCCTTCACCTCGGGCCACAGCGCGGCTCGGGTGAGCGCGGCTTCGACGCGCCTGTCCCGTTCGGGGCGCGACAGATGCTCGTGCAGCTTTATCCCGAATGCGACGTTCTCATACACCGACATCGGGAATGTCGTCGGCTCCTGGAACACCATCCCGACGCGGCTGCGCAGGCGCCGCAGGTTCACCTGCCGCCCGAGGATGTCCTTACCGTCGAGCAATACTTTCCCCGCCACGCGCTGCGCGGGATACAGCTCGTACAGGCGGTTCAGCACGCGCAGCAGCGTCGACTTGCCGCAGCCCGACGGACCGATCAACCCGGTCACCTGCTTTTCCGGCAGGTCGAGCGAGACGCCCGTCAGGGCCCTGCTCGGGCCATACCAGAAATCGAGGTTCCTGATCGCGACCTTGGCGTGCTTCAGGGCAACGGGCCTGTCGGCACGGGCCCCGCCGCCGGCGGATTGGGTGATCGTTTCGCTCATGCCCTGGCTCCCCCTGTTCGCCCGCCCATCGGGCTGGGATCGTGATGAGAAACACCGCGGCGCCAGCCGGCGGGACAGTGGCCCGGCGTTGCGCATATTCCGCCACGGCCGCCAGCCGAACCGTCGACCCTTCGGCGACGGGCGGCCGCCCGGTGCCCCATGGATCGCGCGTCCAACCGCCACGTCCAGCCTCCGCGCAGGCCAGTCACTATCGATGCTGACCGGCATGCGGCTGAACTCCGACGTCCGGGTCACCGGACGCCGGCGCGCGGCTCACCAGCCCGGCAACGGCTCACCCGGGGCTTGCTGGTGATCGCGCGCGCCCGCCAAGGCGGCCGGGGACCGGTTGGGGCCCGGTGCTTCCGGTCAGTCCGCACATCATGATGCATCGGCCCCGGGTCACCGTTGGTTCCACTATGCAGCCGCCGCGGGTTGCCACTTGGCAATGATCGCCAGCGCCCGTTCCGGCCGTTCAGTGACCACGACCAGCCGCCCGGCGTGCACCGCGCCGGTGTTTCCGTCCAGCGACAGCAGATCATCCTCGTTCAGCAGCGTGCCGCCGATCCGGCACTGCCGGCGTTCCAGATCGATCTCCAGCTCCGGGCACGCAACCAGGCATACTTTGCCGAGTTGGCGTGCCACCACGGCGGCATGCGATGTCCGCCCGCCGGTGGCCGTGCGAATACCCGCCGCCAGCGCCATCCCTTCGATGTCGGAGGTCGCGGTATCCCGCCGTACCAGGATCGCCGGGGTGCCCGCCGCCGTCAGCCGCCGTACGGCTTCGGAATCCAGGGCGATCGCGCCGCTTGCCGCGCCGATGCTCGCCACCTGGGCGATCGCCAGCGTCGGCGGAACCGGTGGCGCGAAACTGGTGCGGACGATGTGGTCGAGGTCGATCCCGACCAGCCGCGCCAGCCCGTCCGCGGGAGAAAGCAGGCCCTCCTCGACCATGTCCGCGGCGATTGTCACGGCGGCCCAGTCCGTCCGCTTGGCCCGCCGGGCCTGCAGCAGGAACAAGGTACCGGACTGCACGGTGAACTCGAAGTCCTGGGCATCACCGAACAGCGTCTCCAGCTCATGACAGATCGCGCTCAACCTGCTCCATACGCCGGGCAGCACGAGGCGCAGGCGATCGTTGTCGCGCAGCTTCTGCCGTCCCGCGACCACATCCTCGCCCTGACCGTTGAACTGGAAGTCGAAATACAGCTCGCGGACGCCGGTCGCCGGATTGCGGGTGAAGCCGACGCCCGAGCCGGACGCGCCGCCGGCATTTCCGAACACCATGGTCTGCACGGTGACGGCCGTGCCAATATCGTCGCTGATCCCGTTCATCCGCCGGTAGCTGGCGGCTTTCGGCGCATCCCAGGAGCGGAACACCGCCTCGGCCGCCGCCGTCAGCTGTTCGAGCGGGTCGGCCGGAAACGCCGTGCCGGTCAACGTCTGGTAGGTGTCGAGCATGTCCATGGTCAGTGCCCGCAGCGCGCGATGGTCCAGTTCCCGCTCGTTGTCCGCTTCCGCCGAACGCAGCGCGTCCGCCACCAGCGTGTCGAACGGTGCGGTCGGCAGGTTCGCCACGACCTCGGCATAGCCCTGCAGCAGGCGGCGGAAGCTGTCCCACGCCAGCCGCGGATTGCCGGTCTGGCGGATCAGTCCCTCCACGGTTTCCATGTTCAGCCCGACGTCGAGCACAGTCTCCATCATGCCGGGCATCGACACCGCGGCGCCGGAGCGCACGGACACCAGCAACGGCCGCCGCCGCGCGCCGAACGTCAGGCCGGTCGCGGTCTCCAGCCGGGCGATGCCGGCCGCCAGGGTCCGGCGCAGATCCGCCCCCCGGTCGGGGCGGCGGCACCAGGCAGTGGGGAGCACGAAGGCCGGCGGCACCGGCAGCCCGGCCTGGGCCATTCGCATCAGGTTCCAAGCCTTGTTGCCAACTTCCTGCGCGCCGCCTTCCGACGGCACCGCCCCGGGCAGGATCAAGTGCAGATCAGCCATCGATGACATCCTCGAGCACGTGGTCGCGCAGCATCAGGCTGACGTGCTTCAGTGCGTCCGCCGCCGCCTCGAACCTGGCACCGATCGTTGTGAACAGGTGCAACTGCCGGAAATCCTTGGCGTGCTGCACGGCAGAGACGGTCAGCGCCCGCTCCGCATCATCAGCCTCGTGCTCGAGCGCGGACACGCGATCAATCGCGGTCAGGAAATCCTCGCTCTCCGCTCGTCCCGCCGACAGGCCGATCTGTCCGGCATGGCCCAGCGCCTTGATCCATTCCTGCGAGGCCTCCGCCAGCAGATCCGCCAGTGTCTGCAAGACTTCGAGCGGCTTGCCCTGCAGCGTTTCAAGATCAAGCAGGAAGGCGGCGTCCTCCAGTTCGTCCGCCGCGTCGTCCGCGCGCTGCAGCAACTTCAGGAACAGCCCGAAATCGGGGCGCCGGCGCACCGCTTCCAGTGTCTCCACGACCAGCTGATCCGCGTCATGCTCGAACCGCCGGGCCCGTCGGGTCCGCTTGTCGGAATGCTCCGCGCCCGCCTGCATGGCGTCACGGACGAGGCTGGCAAGTTCGAAGACCAGACCGGCATGATCCGTCGCGATGCGCAGCAGCTGCTGTTCCTCGTTGCTGAAATGCGCGGCAAGGTTGAGCCGGATCCGGTCATGGATCAGCGCGTGTGATGCGCCGGAGAGCAGGCCCTCGGTGGCAGCCTGAAAGACAAAGCGCAGGAACGCCAGCGTCTCGGTGTCGCCCAGCACGTCGCACAGCCGGTCGCCGAAGTGCATCGCCGATCCGGCGGCCGCCTCGATCGCCTGATTGACCAGTCGGGCGCCGCCGAGTTCCAGAAAGCCACGATGACCGGTGTCGGTCTCGGCCGCCCAGGACAGCAGCCGCAGCCGGTCCGGCTCGCGCAGGAACTGCCGCAGTTGCTTGCGCGCCCGGTTCCAGTCAATCAGGAACACCAGGCGTGAACCGAGAAACGTCAGGTAGTCGCGGCACGCGGCATCGTCTTTCGCCTCCACCCGCCCGGTCGCCAGAAAGAACGGCGCACCCGCCGCGAGCACCGCGGTACGCTGCGACTCCCAGGTCACCCCGCGTGGCTTCAGCATCTCCTGAAAGAACGCCAGCCGTTCGGCGTGCACGTCGGTGTAGGTCACGCTGACGCTCAGATCCTGCACGTGGATGACGATCACATGCGCGTCGGTCGTACCGATATCGTTCTGGATCACCAGCCGCCCGCCGGCGCGCGTGGCGGTGGTGGCGAGGCCGGGATGCACGAACTTCAGCTTCGCCGTGCGGTTGATTCCGGCCATGAAAGCCGCGACCAGTGGCCGGTCGCTCTCCGCGAGCCCGTAGGCCGCAGCCCCGTCCACCGTCTCCTCCGCCAGCGCGGCCTGCATGGCGTTGAGTTGCTTGTGCAGGTCGATCACCAAACGGTGCAGGCTGTCCGCCTTGCCGTGCCCGGCCTGCATCATCGCCGATGTCGTTTCTGGATCGAGTAGATCGTCAGCGGCGGCCGGCAATGCCGCCAGCAGGTGATCGAGACGGTCGGCAACGACCTTCGCCTTTGTTGCGAGCACAGGGGCGGCCATGACATGCATGTCCTCAGCGATGCGTGCGATGATCTTCGACGCACCGGGTACCTGGCAGGATTGTCCCACCATGCGCGATGCGCCCGGTACGGCGTCGAGATCCGGGTCGTCGATGCCGCAGGCCAGGCGTTCCTGCTTCAGCGACGCCGCCGGCTGCTGCGGATGCTGGGCGTGAGACAACGCCAGTTGCAGCAGGGAGAAGGCGTACTTCACCCGGTCATTGGCGGCCAGAGCCGCGTTCAGCGACGCCGCGGGCTGCAGCCCGTGCTCCCCGATCGCTGCTAGAATTTCCGTCTTCATCGACATCCCCTTTGTTCGGCGGATGTGATGTTCAGGGATCCGGGACAGGGAGACCGTGACCTATGTCAAACGGCGATGCCGAAATGGGCTCCATCATCAAACGTTAACATTTGCTTCTTTGTGATGCACGCCGCTGCGTCAGGCATGCTTCCATCCGCAACATGCCGCCGCTTGGCGCCTGTGTCTGAGGACGGCATCCGCGCGCGCGGAGCCGTCGCTGGCAGCCTGACGGAAAATGAGGCCGCGGATAGGGTGCCGGCAACAGGTTGCCGGCGAACCGGGACAAACCCGCTCACACGGCGCAGCGCTCGGCCAGCCGCTGCGGGGTGCCGCTGAACGCCGCGGCGGTCGCCGTATCCAGCGCGAACGCGAGGTGCAGCGTCCCGCTCTCGTCGAGTACGACGACGAATGCCAGCGGCAGGTCCACGCCATCGATATCAAGGGTCCCGCGTGCACCGACCTGCAGCGCCGGAGCGTCACGCGGATAGGCCCCGCCTTCCGAGAGATTGACGATACGCGCGCGATGGGTCTTGCCGGCGATCGTCAGGCGGCAAGGCAGATCGACATCGTAACGTCGATCGGCGCGCCGATCGACCTCCGGGGTCGAGTTGCGCACGACCCGGATAATCGTATGCCGCAGATCTTCCACGGCTGTACTGAGGCCGATGGCGCCCTCCCGCACTTCGGCGGCATGACGTCCTGTTTCATGGGCTTCGCCGGATACCTCGGCCGTACGGGTGGTCATTTCATGCGCCGCGGTCGCGGTTTCGGCCACGGTACGTGCGATCTCCGCGGTTGCCGCGCCCTGCTCCTCGACCGCCGCGGCGATCGAGCCGGCGATGGCGTTGATCTCGGCGATGGTCTCCTCGATCCGTGACACCGCCGCAACCGAGGCGCCGGTGGCCGAGCGCACCTGGCCGATATGCCGGGCGATCTCGGCCGTGGAGCGTGCGGTCTGGGCGGCAAGCTGTTTGACCTCACCCGCCACGACGGCAAAGCCCTTGCCGGCCTCGCCCGCCCGAGCGGCTTCGATCGTGGCATTCAGGGCCAGCAGGTTGGTCTTCGCGGCGATATCGCGGATCATGTCGGCGACGGTGCCGATCTGCTCCACCTCCCGGTTCAACGCCTCGATCGTCGCGCGCGTCTCCCCCCCCGGCGGTCACCGCTCGGCTGACGACCCGCGCGGACTGATCGACCTGGCCGCCGATCTCGCGGATCGAGGCAGTCAGTTCCTCCGCCGCCCCCGCCACCGTCTGTGCGTTGGACAGGGCCTGAGCGGCCGCCGCGGCAGCGGTTTCCGCCGCGGCACCGGTGCGGACCGCCGAAGCCCCCATCTGATCCGCGGTCCCGGTCATCGTGACCGTGCGTTCGCGGATGCGTCCCAGTGACACGGCGGTCTCGGTTTCGACCGTCTCGGCCATGTGCAGGAGCGAAGTTCGCTTCTCCGCCTCGGAGCGGCTGCGCTGTCTGGTCTGTTCGGCCGTCAGTTCCTCGGCCTTGATCATGCGGTCCCTGAAGACCAGGACCGCGTCGGCCATCGCACCGACCTCATCGCGCCGGCCGATACCCGGGATGGTGGTCTGGAGACGGCCGGTCGCCAGTTGCGTCATCGCTGTCTTCAAGCCCTGCAGCGGGCGCGTGATATTGCCGTTGACCAGCCAGGCGACCAACAGCGTGATCAGCAGGATGCCGCCGCCGATCGCGCTCAGTCTCCGCAGGCTGGCGCGGGCGACCACGCCTACGTCGTCGACCCAGGCGCCGGCGATGAACACCATCTGCCATGGGGCGAACTTTGCCACATAGGAGACCTTTGCCTGCGGGACCGCCTGTCCCGGTTTGAGCGCGAGGTACCAGATCGCGCCGCCGTTCCCGGTAGTGAAGACCGCGCGGGCAAGTTCGGCGGTGGAGCGGCCGTTCGCGTCCTTCGACACCGTCGGTTTTCCTTCCCGCGCCGGATCCCCGCCATGCATCGTGACCATGCCGTCGACGGTCTGCAGCAGAAGGTACTCGTCGGCTGCCCCGAACCGCACCCGATGCACCTGATTGCGGAACGTCGCCAGCGCCTGCTCCTGCGTGACCCGATGCGCATCCACCTCGGCTTGCAAGGCCTGGGCAAAGCCCATCGCCGAGACCACCACGGCGCGCAACTTGTCGATCCTGTCATCGATCATGCGCTGCCGCATGAGCGAGGCGCTGACCGCGATCAGGACGATGAGAGCCAGCGCCGACATGCCCATCAGCAGACCCAGCTTGGTTCGGAGCCTGAGGTGACTGAGCGGGTTCACTGGATGCTTTCCGGTCCGGGCACGTTGCGGCAATCGCGTCCGGATTGTGGTAAACGCAAGAGATTAACAAATGGTGAAGCCCGTCGCCGGCCGTAGACTGTCTGCCACGGGCTGGGGCGGCGCCCGGACGAGCCGCGTATTACCCGGTCACATACGTGAAGATCCGCGTCGATCCGTCCGGCTGCTTCTCGCGGTAGACGCCTTGGATTTCGCTTTCGAATCCAGGAAACAGGTTGGTCCCGCGCTCGAACACCTTCAGATATTCGATCATCGGCTGCGCCCGCCGATCCAGCCGCTCGCCAGGGACGATCGTGGCGATCCCGGGCGGATACACCACCCATAGCGTGGTTGCGATGCGGCCGGATATCTCGTCGATCGGCAGGTAGTCGACGTCGTTCTTCACCAGGCGGCGCACCGCCTCCTGCGGGCGCATCGCGAGTTCGGGGAAATGCTCCGGACGGAACTGGCGCCGTTGCAGGGCGCTGGTGTCCTGTTCGCGGTAGAACGTGTGCATCTGCCGGCAGAGATCGCGCAGCCGCATGCCGCCGTAGCGCAGCGGCCTGGCCCGCACGAACTCCGGGATCACCTCCTCCAGCGGCACGTTGTCATCGTGCAGCCGCTTGAAGAACACCAGCGCGCTCAGCAGGGTGCCGGCCTTGCTGGACTCGACGCCCGGAGTCAGCAGAAACAGGATGCTGTTGAGGTCGTTCTTTTCTGCGACGATCCGATTTTCTCGCAAGTACTGCGCCAGGACCGGGGCAGGGACGCCGTGGTCGGTGTAGCCTCCGGTCCGCCGGTCGAAGCCGGGCGTCAGCAGCGTCAGCTTGTTCGGATCGGTCATCGCATAACCCGGCGTCACGTGGCGGTAGCCGTGCCATGCCGCCCCCGGCGTCAGCTGCCAGTAACGCGAGTCCGCGGCCAGTTCATCGGTCGGCACGTCCTCCCACCGCGTCATGACGCCGTCGCGGTCGACCATATCCGGAACGAACGGATCGAAGAACCAGCGCCGGCTCGGATCGGATTCCGTTTCGGCAAACTCACGTCCGATCGCACGCAGCTTCTTGCGCAGTTCGATACCCAGCCGGATAGTATCATCCCACAGCACCTCGCCCTGCCGTCCCTTCATCATCTGCGCGCCGACATCGAGCGAGGCGAACAGCGGATAGAATGGCGAGGTGGAGGCGTGCATCATGAACATTTCGTTGAAGCGACGATGCTCGACGCGGCGGCGCTGGCCGTGGATATGGGCGTCCTTCACGTGGATCTGGCTGGCCTGGCTGAGACCCGCCAGCTGTTTGTGGGTGGACTGGGTGGCGATGATGCCGGGATGCTGCGCCGCCAGCCCCTCCAGCCCCATGGCGAAGCGACCGCGGTACATCGGGTGGAACTTCATGAACCCGGCCCAGGCCTCATCGAACAGGATGTACTCGCAGAGCGGCCCGAGTTTCTCGACGATCGTCTGGGCGCTGTAGATCGTGCCGTCGTAGCTGCACTGCTCGATGACCGCGACACGGAACGGCCGCTCCCGCCGCCACGCCTCGGGATCGGTGATCAGCGGATGGGTCCGGATCTTCTCGCGGATCCCGGCTTCGTCCAACGCCTCGTAGTCGATCGGTCCGATCAGCCCATGGGCGTTGCGATCGGTCTCCAGGAACACCGGGATGGCGCCGCCGAGATACAGCGCGCCGTGATGCGCGGCCTTGTGGTTGTTGCGGTCGAACAGCACGAGGTCGTCCTCCGTCACCAGCGACTGCAGCACGATCTTGTTCGAGGACGAGGTGCCGTTCAGCACGAAGTAGGTGCGTTCGGCACCGAAAATCTTCGCCGCCTCCTGCTGCGCGGCGAGCGCCGGGCCCTCATGGGTCAGCAGGTCGCCAAGATCGAGCACCGAATTGTCAAGGTCGTCGCGAAACACCGCCTCGCCCAGGTGCTGGAAAAAGATCCGCCCGATCGGGCTGCGGGCATAGAACACCCCACCGTTGTGCCCGGGACAGGTCCACAGCTGGTTGCCTTCCTCGGCATAGTCGACCAGCGCGCCGAAAAACGGCGTCTTCAGAGTTTCGGCGTACTGCCGCAGCCGGCTGATCAGATTTTTTGCAATAAAATCAGGAGTCTCCTCGGCGAGGAAGACGTATCCGTCAGCTTCGCGCAGGACGTCGACGGGAATGTCTTCCAGCCGGTGATGGCGGACCAGGATGATGATCGGCATATCGAGGCCGCGCTTGCGGATCAGCGAGACGAGGCCGGCCATCTTGCCCTGCGGCCCGCGCTTGCCCCAGTCCAGCAGCACACACCCGACGGCGGCGTCGGTCTGGATCACCAGTTCGGCGTCATCGACCTTGCGCGCCTTCATCACGCCGTAGCCGTCGCGCTCGATCTCCTCGGCGATGGCCTGCAGGCGCTGACCCTCCAGATCGGTGGGCTCGAACGCCGGGGCGCAGATCAGAAATTTGAAATGGCGGGAGTATTCCACAAAAGCGGCTCCGGTTCAGGTGCTGCCTCATAGCACCCGAGCCGTCGCCGGCGGAACGCCGTCATCCGGCGCCTGACGGTGGCGGGCGCCGGATGCGGCATGGTTTCACGGTTTCTTCACGAGCGGGCAGCGCGAGTCCGCCAGCGACTGGTAGGCCTCGTCGCCCGGGATCGTCGAGATCCGCTTGTAGAGGTCCCACGGCCCCTTCGATTCCGCGGGCGTCTTCACCTGAAACAGATACATGTCGTGCACCATCAGCCCGTCGGCGCGGATGTGCCCGCCATGTGCGAAGAAGTCGTTGATCGGCATCTCCCGCATCTTTTCCATCACCGGCGCGCTGTCGGTGGTGCCGGCGGCCTGCACCGCCTGAAGGTAGTGCATCGTCGAGGAATACATGCCGGCCTGGAGCATGTTCGGCATCTTGTTCAGTTTGTCATAGAACCGCTTGGCGAACGCCCGCGTCTCGTCGTCGGTGTCCCAGTAGAACGCGTCCACCAGCATCATGCCCTGGGTTGCGTCGAGGCCGACGCCGTGGATGTCATTGATCTCCGCCCCCAGGCTCGCAAGCTTGGTGCCGTTGCGCGTGAGACCGAACTCCGCCGCCTGCTTGACCGCATTGATCAGGTCGGTGCCGGCGTTGGCGAGGCCGATCACCTGGGCCTGCGACTGTTGTGCCTGCAACAGGAAGGATGAGAAGTCCGGCGTATCCATCGGCGCCTTGGCATCGCCCAGGACCTGTCCGCCCTGAGCCTTGACCACCGCGGCGCTGTCGCTCTCGAGTTGATGACCGAACGTATAGTCAGCCGTCACATAGTACCAGCTCTTGCCGCCCTGAGCCATGACTGCCTTGGTCACCGCGCGCGCCGTCGCGTAGGTGTTGTAGGTGTAGTGCACGGTGGTCGCGTTGCAGGATTCGTTGGTGATCGAGGCCGCGCCAGGCCCGTTGAGCATGACGATCCGGTGCCGCAGGTTGGCCACGTTCATCACCGCGAGCGCCGGTGAGGAGGCCGCGACGTCGAGCAGCGCGACCACGTTCTGAGTATCGAACCATTTGTTGGCGATCGAGGCGGCGATGTCGGCCTTGGTCTGATGGTCGGCGACCAGCAGCTCGATGGGGCGCCCGAGCACCTTGCCGCCGAAGTCGGCGACGGCCATGCGGGCGGCGTATTCGCTTCCCGGGCCGGTCACGTCGGCATAGAGGCTGGCCATGTCGAGGATCATGCCGAGCCTGATGGGCTCCGCGGAGCCGGGTGCGGGCTGCTGCGCGTTGGCGTTCGTGGCGCCAGTGGCCAGCAGGCAGGCGGCAAGGGCCGCAAGCAGGGGTTTCATCGTCGTTCCTCTCCATCTGTCGTCGGTGCCGGGATGTCGCCCGGCTCCATCGGCCATCGGTGCCGGACTGTCCCGGCGGTCCGTTTCGGCTGACGAGCGCGGGTATCCACGCAGAACGCGGGCGAGGCAAGGGCATTTTGCCGCGGGCAGGGGATGCGGCGAGGGACAACACCGGGGATGCGACAAGGGGCAGCGCCGGGGTCGGGCAGGGGATCAGGCAGGGGATGCGGCAGGGGATCGGGCCAGGGGATCTGGCCGGGGATACGGCAGCGGACCGGGCCGGGGCGGGGGATCTGGCAGCGGATACCACACGGACGCCCGCCTCGGGCGCCGGCGCCGCCGGTGACCGCTGCCACAGCCGGTCGAGGTCATGGCAATCGGGCGGATGCCGGTCGGCCTGAGAGGCCCATCCATGGAGCCATCCGAATGCACAAGAAGACAGGCCAATATCGCTCCGCCGCGTCAGGCTTTTCTGCTGACGTCAATATCCGCCGTCCGACAGTTGGAAATCCGTCCATATATTACGTTAGGTACAAGTAACATAATGGCAGGTCCGGTGACGATCCCGCCGCTGATGGTTCCCCATCCGGTCGCGGCGGCGGAGAACGCGATCCGTCCTCTGCCGCCATCCGGCGTTGCTCCACGGCGCGCAACTCCAACGCCAAGATATCGTTATATCGCGGGTCGTTCGGCGACATGGCCGATTGTGCGGGAGGAGGACGGGATGAATGAATTAGCAAGCGCAACGTCCGTCACGGGCATGACAAAT
>DASWON010000156.1:0-2122 GCA_036398735.1 Rhodopila sp. | reverse complement strand
ACACGCTGAACCCGGACCCGCGCATCGGCCACGTCGTGCATGGCTGGGCCGAGAACGGCCAGATGCCGGTGGTGGACCTGACCGTGAAGGACATGCACGTCAGCAACCTGCCAACCAATATCCGCACCTGGGACGGCGGCACCGAACGCTACGGCAATTCGATCTTCGTGTTCGAGACCGGTGGCTTGTGCATCGCCCATCTCAGCCACCTGCACCATTTGCTGGAGCCGGCTGACATCAACGCCCTGGGGCATATCGACATTGTCATGGTCGCGGTCGACGGCGAGTGGACCATGAGCCAGCAGGACGCCGCCGCCGTGGTCGAGCAATTGCAGCCGCGGATCGTCCTGCCGATGCACTATTTCACTCGCGACGTGCTGGCGCGGTTTCTGGATCTCGAGCGCGACAAGTATGCGATCGACGTCCGGGACAGCGCGGTGCTGGACATTTCCCGCACGACCTTGCCCGCCGCGCCGACGGTCATCGCGCTGCCCGGCGGCTACTGAGCGGGCAGCGCGCGACCGCTTGAAAGGTCATGAGGCGGGCAGCCGTGGCACAGGCGCGCGGTCACCGCATCCCGCGCTGACTCCGCCGACGCGCCAGCCGGCGGCGACGTCAGCCGGCCCAGGACGATCCGCGGATCACGCTGCAGAAGTTGATCCGCCGGAAGCCGGGCTCCTTGTCGGCGATGACATCAGCCTTGACGTTGCCGAACGTCGTGTCCGGCTTGCTCCGGATGCCGTCGTAGAATGCCCGGATGATGTCTTCCTTGAAATGCTCGCCCCTCGGATACGCGTCAACGACTGCCCGGCGTTCGGCCTCGGCGTAGTCCGCATAGGCGATGCCCAGCACGTCCATCTCGACCCCTGACGTGAGCAGCGCCACGACAGGATGCATGTGTTGCGGGATGCCGGGCGTCGTGTGCAGCGCGATCGCGGTCCAGACGGTGTCGACATCTGCTGCGGCAATGCCACGGCTGCGCAGGAAGTCACGGGCAGTGTTGGCGCCATCGACTTCAAAGCGTTCGTGCGCACTGCTGTGCCGCGGCATCAGCCCCATGTCGTGGAACATCGCCCCGGCGTACAGCAGTTCGAGGTCAAACTTCAGGCCGCGGCGCTTGCCGGACAACGCGGCCCAGTAATAGACGCGGCTGGAGTGGCGAAACAGCAGCGGCGTTTCCGTATCGCGCACGACCGCGGTGATGTCGCGCGCCAGTTGGCTGTCGGGGATGCTTACGCCCTGGACGATGAGTGTCATCAGATTCTCCTGCCAGATTGGGCCTGCGCCAAAACTGGGCCTGCGCCAGGTTGGGCCTGCGCCGGGTTGGGCCTGCGCCGGGTTGGGCCTGCGCCAGAAGTGGACCGGCACCGGGATGACTGCAATTGACGGGATCCGTCGATTTCTGCCAAAACCAGTCCCATACAGCCGCCCGGAGACAGGCCTCGAGACAGCCTCCAACACAACCAGGGACGGTTCATGCCTGCGGCCAGGACGATAGCGATCGTGGCGATGCCCGAGGTCCAGTTGCTGGACGTGTCGGGGCCGCTCGACGTGTTCGCCGAGGCCAACGTTCAGTCAGGCGCCGCCTCCTACCGGCTGCTGATCGTGGCAAGCGCGGCGGGGCCGGTGCGCAGCTCGTCAGGCGTGCGGCTGATGCCGGACCACGTCATCGGAGACCGCGTGGATGGGCCGATCGACACGCTGCTGGTGGCGGGATCGCCGAACGCCGCCGTCGTTCGCCCTGATCCCCGGGTGGTCGACTGGCTTCGGCACACCGCACCCACCGCGCGACGCTACGGTTCAGTGTGTGCCGGCGCGTTTCTGCTGGCCGAGACCGGATTGCTCGACGGCCGCCGCATCACGACCCACTGGGCGGTCGCCGAGGCCGTGGCGCAACGCTATCCGGCGGTCGCGGTCGACGCGGACGCGATCCATGTCCGGGATGGTCCGGTGCGCACCGCGGCGGGCGTGACGGCCGGGCTGGATCTGGCGTTGGCCCTGGTCGAGGAGGACCTCGGGCGAACCGTCGCGATGGCGGTTGCCGCGCAGCTTGTCATGTTCTTCAAGCGCCCGGGAGGCCAGATGCAGTTCAGCCGGAACGGCGAGGCTGCGCCGGCCGGGC
>DASWON010000155.1:0-2874 GCA_036398735.1 Rhodopila sp. | reverse complement strand
TGTCGGTGCCGACGCCGGCGGCATTCGGCATCGACGAGGCGGCCTGGTCCGGCAAAATGGCGCTGATGGCCGAGCAGGCGCTGGCCTCCGGCAGTCCGGCGAACAACCCCAGGGTGCCCACGGCCGATGAGATCGTCGGGCTCTATCGGGAGGTCTGGATCGGCGCCACCGCGAACCGCTGATCCCGGTTGGTGGGGAGATTGGCATACGGCCGCCTGATCGCGCCGCGGCATGCCTTCGGCGCTCCGTGACCCCGGTCGCGCCGCCCTGGCGTTGGGTTACGGGGCCGGGGTCGACGCAACGACCGTCCAACCGAACCAAGGAACGTCGTGGCAATCAGACTGTCTGCACCGCGGTCCCGCATCCGGCAGGATCCTGCGCCGCCGCGTCCTGTCACCCCGTCCTGCCGCGCCGCCGCGTCCTGCCGCGCCGCCCCGCCCGTCCTGCCGCCGCCCCGCCCGTCCTGCCGCCGCGTCCTGCCGCCCCGCCCCGTCCTGCCACCCCGTCCGTCCTGCCGTGTCGGCGATTGGAACTATGATCCCGCCGGCCATGACCGTGCCTGGCCGGCCTCCAGGCAGGCGGCCAGGTCGAGCAGCCCGGCCTCGGCAAACCACGGCCCGATCAACTGCAATCCGACCGGCAGGCCGCCCTGGCTGAGGCCGGCCGGCACCGAGATCGCAGGGTGCCCGGTCAGGTTGAACGGATAGAGTGCCGAGGCCCATTCGGCATACATTTCGGTGGCAATCGAACCGCCGGCGTCCACCCGCGGGGGCGGGGCGGTCATGGTCGGCGTGGCGAGCACGTCGAAGCGGGTGAACAGGCGCTGCACCGCCCGGAACAGCGCGGTTCGCTTGTCGTGGGCACGCTGCCAGTCCACCGAGGAATAGCCCGCGCCCCGGGCAATGCTCGCTCGCAGCGAGTCGGTCACCGCGTCCCCGAAGCGTTCGGCCTGGGCACCCAGCCGGGCAGCGTGGGCCGTGCTCGCGATCACCGTATAGAAGTCGAACACGTCGTCGAAGCACGGGTCGTGTAGTGCCTCGACGATCGCACCCTGGTCGCCGAGGGCGCCGACCGCGGCCGCCGTCAGGCGCGCGACCTCAGGATCTGTCCGATAACGCCCGAAATGTTCGATCCAGCCGATCCGGACGCCCTTGGCCGTGGCGGTGGGCGTCCGGGCCGTCAGCGGCGGGGCGCCAAGCGTGTAGGGGTCCGCCGGCAGTGCCCCGGCCATCACCGACAGCAGCAGCGCGGTATCGGCGGCGTTGCGTGTCATCGGCCCGACGAAGGAATAGTTGGCGAACCCGTCCGGCGTCCCGTCCTGCGGGATCCGGCCGAGCGTGGCCTTGAGGCCGACGACGCCGGTGCATGACGCGGGGCAGCGGATCGACCCGCCGCCGTCCGTGCCGATAGCGAGCGGCGCGACGCCCGCCGCCAGCGCCGCGCTGGCTCCGCCGCTGGAGCCGCCCGGCGTATGGGCGCGGTCCCAGGGATTGCGGGTGATGCCATGCAGCTTGCTGTCGGTGAGCACCTTGTGGGCGAACTCCGGCAGAGTTGTCTTGCCGATGATGATGGCCCCGGCCTGCTTCACCCGCGCCACCGCGGCGGCGTCGTTGTCGGGCACAACCCCCTCGGTCATCAGCGACCCTTGGCGCAGCGGCTTGCCGGCGAGGGCCACGTTGTCCTTCACCGTGATCGGGACCCCGTGCAGCGGCCCCAGGGGGCTGCCCTGCATCACGGCTGCTTCCGCCGCCTTGGCATCGCGCCGGGCATCCTCGGCGGTGAGCAGCGCGAACAGATTGAGATCCGGCTGCAGCCGTTCGGCGCGGCCGAGCACGGCGTCGGTCAGTTCGACCGGCGAGAGCTTGCGTTCGCGGATCAATTCTGCCGCTTCGGTCGCGGACAGGCGGCAAAGATCATCATTCGACATGGCGCTTGGCTCCGAACGCGCGGCCTCAGTTCTTCTCGATATTCCAGTAGGCGAGGTAATAGGAATCCAGGACGCCCGAGACATTGCTCCGGTACGCATTGACAACGTCGAACTGGCCGGCCGGGATGTACGGCAGGAACTGCCACGCCCGTTGTTCGAGCGCCTCGAACGCCGCCTTGCGCGCCGGCTCGTCCAGGGCGACCAGGAATTTCTGCCGCAGCGCCTCACCGGTTGGATCGCACGGAAATCCCGGCCAGTTCCGGCCTTCGCAGGATTGATCGAGCGCCATGTTCATCAGCGGGTGGAACCACGAACTTCCGGTGGCGTAATAAGCGAACAGGTTGTATCCACCGCTGCCGATCGGCTTGTCGTGCAGGTTCACCCGCTGCAGCAGGCTGGCGAAATCGGTCATCTGTACGTCGACCTTCAGGCCGGCCTCCTGCAGGCGGCTGGCCAGCACCTGGGTCATCGCGTTGATCGGCGGCAGCTGCGGGGTGCCCAGCAGCACGATCGGCTCACCCTTGTAGCCGGCCTCGGCAAACAGTTGCCTGGCCCTGGCGAGGTCGGGCTTCCGATACGGCTCCGAACCGCTCTCGCTGCCGTACGCCGACCCGCAGACGCCGAACGAGAAGCACTTCCGCCATTTCCCGCCGTCGCCGGCGACCGCCTGCATCATCTCCTCCTGGTCGACCAGCAGCGCCAGTGCCTGCCGCGCGCGGACATCGTTGAACGGCGGCAGCTGGAAATTCGGCCGGACGAACGCGACCGTCGGCAGCGCCACGGTGCGGCGGACGATGATGCCATTCTGGGTCAGGAACGGTGTCAGATCGGGGCTGACGGTATCCCAGAAATCCGCCTCGCCCGTCACCAGCGCATTCGCCGCTGTCGTCGCGTCGGGCATGATCGTCCACTCGACGCGGTCAACCTTGACGATCCGGGCGCCGGCG
>DASWON010000154.1:0-12157 GCA_036398735.1 Rhodopila sp. | reverse complement strand
GGTTGTTGCACCCTTCAACTTCGATGCGCCAGATGATCCTTGTCGGATGATCCTTGCGGTTGATGATCCTTGAGCGAAACCGATCGGATAGCGCAAGCTCACGGATGACCGACGACCTTACGGATGATCGTCGTCGGGACCATGCATGCCATTGGGTCCGGTTACGTAACGTCGTGCGAACCCCGACCAGACGGATCCGTGAGCGGGCGCATCGTCGCCGTTACCATCTGCCGGATCAAACAGCGCGGTCGGCCGCTCAGGGCACTGTTCGCCGGCGTCCGGCCGGGACGGGTGTGTCGCACCTTGTCTGTGCGCCACGAGAGCCCCGAATGTATCGGCGAGACCGTCAATTTCCTCCGCCAGCGTCTGGAATTCCTGCGCGAGTTGCTGAAACGCGGCTCTCGCCTCGGCATTCCCCTCACGCTCGGCCTCGGCAAGACAAATCGAGGCCCAGGTACGTGGAGACCTGGCCTCGGTGGGCTCCGTCTGGTGCGTGACCTGCATGTTCCATTCTCCTCGGCGGTAAGATCGATCCAGATGTAAATGCTTTCTGACGCTGCAATGGCCGAACGGAGCGAGTTTACGGAGACCTGCCGCATGGTTGCGCAATACAGATTTCGACCAACCGATGGCCACGACAACGATACCGGGCGGCGACATGAGGATCGGTGCGGTCATACCGTCGCCGGCGCTGCTCGCAACAACCAGAGTTTTTTGCCGTGCGGCGCGCTTTCCCGGTCACGGCCCGGCGGGCCGAAGTCAGTGATCTGAGCATGCGCCGCGGCACGTCGCGCGACACGTGCAAGCCTGTGAAAACGACCGCACACACGATCGATGTCATGGCCGCCGGCTCTTAATCGCACGTCTCGGACTCTTAGTCATACGTTTCAAACGCACAGCTCCGACGCCAGTGCTCGGCGGCTTGCCCCTCCGGCTGGCCTTCGTCCTGCCAGATGAAGTAGGCACGCTGGCGAAGGTGCTCGTCGAGGGCGCGTTGCCAGTGGTCTTCGGCGCGCCCATCCGGGCAGCTTTCGTTTTGCCAGAGAAAATAGGCTCTCTCACCGACGACCTTCTCCAAGCCTTGTCTGGTCCCGCTCAGGATGTGCCGGTCATCCCCGTACGGAACTACGGGTCCGCCTCGGCTGACGTGCATCCTCGGGGTCAAACCCTTGATTTCGTCGTCCGGCACCAGCTTGGGAGCGACGACGTTCATCGCTTTGGCCTTGACCTCGTCCTCCGAAGCGAGATCCGGTGCTTCGACTGGACAGGTGTGCAGGACGTTTCCTTGGTTCGTTATCAGATCAACCAGGCGCTCAGCCATTGCCGTCATCCTTCCGCTGAATAACATTCTGCCGCTTCGTCCCGCTTCGTCCCGCTTCGCCCCGCTCCGTCGCGAGGAGCGGCGACTGCGGACATGGCATGCCGTCGTCGCGGCTCGCCGGGGGCGTTCGCACAGCTCTGCAGAAGCTGATGATTGCACCGCAGTGCCGCGCCAGCGTCGACGCGATCAAAGTCCGGATCGGAGGGCCGTCGGTACCGGCATTCGGTCATCCTTGAGCTCCACGGGTAGCAGTGGCGGGCAGACCTTGTATTTTGAGGCGGTATAATCCTCATATTGTGCACGTTATAATTGTGCCAAAATCACGCTTTAGTCATCAACTAGTTTCTGTAGAAGACCCAACGAGAGGTCTTGAAGACGCCGGCAACGACCGTGGCCCAAGCGTGCCAATGCCGCCGCCGGCAATGTCGCCGTAGCGGGTATGCGGGAGCGGGGATGCCGGATCGGGATTGCCGCATCGAGCAGGTTGGATCCGGGCACACGCGTCGCAGCGCGTTTTCCGCTTGCCAGCGCAGATGATATAAACTTATGCTTATGTGTCGATGGTCCTGCGCGAGCAGGTGAAAAGGGAATGCCGTGAGCCTCGGCTGGACCAAGCGTCCGGAGGCGAGTCGGCGGCTGCCCCCGCAACTGTCAGCGGCGAGCCGTTGGTCCGTTCGCCTTCTTCGGGAGGCGGGTCACTGAACCGGTCGGGGTTCGGGAAGACGGGGCCAAGGGCGCTGAGCCGTGAGCCAGGAGACCTGCCATCGTCGTGCGAACCAACGCGGCCGGGCGGGGTGCCTTCGGTCGCTGGAGAGAACTGAGGATGACCAATCCGATCGGCGTTTGCCGCGCGACGGCCCTGGCCGTGTGCCCCGCTTTGCAGCCCGGGGTGCTGCCGCGCTCGATGTTCCGGCTCTCGATTTTTTCCCACGGGGCGTTGCTGTCCAGCGCCACCGACAGGAGGCCCGCATGACGCTGGCAGGCAATCTCGGCTTTCCGCGCATCGGACGCCGGCGCGAGCTGAAGGTCGCGCTGGAGAAATACTGGGCGGGTGAACTCACCGAGGCCCAGCTGGAGGCGTCCGCCGCGACGCTGCGGGCCCGTCACTGGAACCTGCAGGCGCATCTCGGTATCGCCCACATCCCGTCGAACGACTTTGCGTTGTACGATCACGTGCTGGATACGGCGTGCCTGCTTGGCGCCATCCCGCCGGGCTACGGCTGGTCCGAAGGCCCGGTGTCACTCGCCACCTATTTTGCGCTGGCCCGCGGCACCGGCAGTGCGGGCGATCCGGCCAGCGGGATTGCGCCCGGACGACCGGCGATGGAAATGACCAAGTGGTTCGACACGAACTACCATTACCTGGTCCCGATGCTGTCCGCCGCACAGCGCTTCGTGCTTACCAGCAACCGCCCGCTCACGCGCTTCCGTGAGGCTCTTGCCCTGAACGTCCGCACCCGGCCCGTCCTGCTGGGCCCGGTCAGCTTCCTGCTGCTGTCGAAGACGACCGACGGTTCGCAGGCGCTCGGCCTGCTGGAGGAGCTCCTGCCCGTCTATGCCCGGATCCTGGGCGAACTGGCCGAAGCCGGCGCGGCCTGGGTGCAGATCGACGAACCGGTCCTGGCGCTCGATCTGACCGACGCGGCGCGGTATGCGTTCGCCCGCGCGTATGCTGCCTTGGCGGCGGTTCCGACGCCGGAGATTCTGCTCACCGGCTACTTCGGTCCGTTCGGTGATAACCTGGCCGCCGCCGCGGGCCTGCCGGTCGCCGGGCTGCATGTCGATCTGGTGCGTGGCGCGGCCGAACTCGATGCCGTGCTGGACGCCGTGCCGGCAGAACGCTGGCTGTCGCTGGGCCTCGTCGATGGGCGTAATGTCTGGCGCACCGATCTGCGGGCCGCGCTCGATACGCTGCGCCGTGTCGCTTCGGTGCGCGGCACCCGCAGGTTGATGGTCGCACCGTCCTGCAGCCTGCTGCACGTGCCGGTCGACCTGACCCAGGAGACCGGGCTCGATCCCGACGTGAGGGGCTGGCTCGCCTTCGCCACGCAGAAGCTGGAGGAGGTCGCGTCGCTGGCCCGCGGCCTCGATGAGGGTGAGGCGGCGATCGCGCCACAGTTGACCGCGAGCGACGCAGCGGTACGGGCGCGGCGGAGCAGCGAGCGGGTGCACCGGACCGACGTGGCGGATCGCGTGGCGGCGATCACGGAGGCGATGCAGCACCGGGCCAGCGCCTATAAGCTGCGGCGTGAGGCGCAACAGGCGAAGCTGCGTCTGCCGCTGTTCCCGACAACGACGATCGGGTCGTTTCCGCAGACCGGACCGGTGCGTCAGGCGCGTGCCGCGCTGGCGCGCAGCGAGATCACGGCGGACGCGTACCAGGCGACCATCGAAGGCTGGATCGACGATGCCGTGCGGTGGCAGGAGGAACTCGGCCTCGACGTGCTCGTGCATGGCGAGTTCGAACGCAACGACATGGTCAAATATTTCGGCGAACAACTGAGCGGATATGCGTTCACGCAGCACGGCTGGGTACAGTCGTATGGCAGTCGCTGTGTCGCGCCGCCAATCATCTGGGGCGACGTGTCGCGACCGGCGCCGATGACCGTGCAATGGTCCCGGTATGCCCAGTCGCTCACCGCTAAGCCGATGAAGGGCATGCTGACCGGGCCGGTGACGATGCTGCAATGGTCGTTCGTGCGGGATGACATCCCGCGGTCCGAGACGTGTCGCCAGATCGCCCTGGCGATCCGCGACGAGGTGGCCGACCTGGAGGCCGCCGGCATCGCGGTGATCCAGGTCGACGAGCCGGCATTCCGTGAGGGACTGCCGCTCCGGCGATCGGACTGGGCGGCGTACCTGGACTGGGCGGTGGCGTGCTTTCGCCTGGCGACGTGCTGCGTCAGGGATGACACGAGTATTCACACGCATATGTGCTACTCGGAATTCAACGACATCATGCCGGCCATCGCGGACATGGACGCCGACGCGATCTCGATTGAAACGACACGCAGCCGCATGGAACTGCTGGACGCGTTCGTTCCGGGACAGAACGGAGGCGCGGCGGGCTATCCCGCGGAGATCGGCCCCGGTGTGTGGGACATCCACAGTCCGCGGGTGCCCGGGCAGCAGGAGATGGTGGAACTGCTCGGACTCGCGCGACAGCGCCTGGCAGACTGGCAGATCTGGGTCAATCCCGATTGTGGGCTCAAGACGCGCAAGTGGGAGGAGGTCAGGCCCGCGCTGCGCAGTCTGGTCGACGCGGCGCGGCAGCTGCGGCAACTGGCGGCGGCCCAGGGGTAGCGAACGCACGGCGGCGGCCGGGGCGCAGGACCGTTCCGGCCGCCGATCGGGGCCGCGTGGTTGTCGTTCGTATCGCGACGGCTGGCGGGCCGGACACCGGCCGCCGGCTCCGCCAGTCACCGGGACCGAGATCCTCGCGGTCAGCGGAGCGCGCCATCAGGCTTCAGGGGGAACCTGGAGGGAGAAGGCCAGGACAGGATCCAACGGATAGCGCCGGCGGGACCCGGCGGGACAAGGTTCAAGCGACAGTGGCCAGGGGACCCACGGTCAGCACCGCACTCCTGGATGGTGGTCGGAGATCGTGCGGGCGTCGACGCGATGCGATTCAGCGAAGCGGGACGGCGTGCGGCAGCGGCCTCGGGACGAAATGGCGCCGGCGCCGGACATGGGACGAGTTGGCCCGGGACGCGGAAACTAACGGCGCCGGACACGGGGCGTGACGGCCGCGGCGCCGGATGACTCCGGCGACACGCGCGCTACGGTTGACGGCGGGGTTCCTCAGCCGGCGACAGGACAGCCCCTGGCGTGGGTCGGCCAGCGGCGCAGGCGGCGCATTGGCCCTCCGCCTCGATCGTCGCCTTGCCGACGGTGAATCCAAGGCGCTTGGCCGCGTCGTCCAGCGCGTGGGCGAGTTCGTGGTCCTCCAGTTCCGTCACCCGGCCGCAGGAGCGGCAGATCAGGAACTGGGCGGCGTGGTCGTGATCCTCGTCGGCGATGCAGCCGACGAATGCGGACAGCCGCTCCAATTTGTGCACCAGCCCTTGTTCCTGGAGGAACTCCAGCGCGCGGTAGACCGTGGGCGGGGCGGCGCCGTGGCGCGTACTGCGCAACTGGTCGAGCAGATCGTATGCCCCGGTCGGCGCTTCGCGGTCGAGGATCAGGCCGAGCACCTGGCGGCGCAAATCGGTCAGCCGGACGCCACGGCCTTCGCAGATCACGTTGGCGCGGTTCAGCAATGTCTCGGTACGGGGGGAAAACCCCATCAGGCACTCCTTGGCGGCGGGCTCGGCCGTAGCCAAGATAGCATCCATGAAGGAAATTGCCACTCAGACCGGTCTCGCGCCGTTCGGGACCCAGGCCGTCGAGGCAACGCCGGCCCCCCCCGCTACGACTTCGGCTCCCGTCGCTGGTACGCCGGCTGCCGTCGCTGGAACTTCGGTCCCCATCGCTGGAACCTCGGGCTCCGTCGCTGGAACGCCGCCCCCCGTCGCTGCGACTCCGGCCGCCGTCGCCGGAACGCCGGCCCCCATCGCTGGAACTTCGACCCGCATCGCGGGGCACCAGCCCGCCGCCGCGGCGGCTCTCTCCACAGGCGCCGCTGCCAGGGGAACGCCGCCGGATGCGGCCGCCTCGGCGAGGCAGGCGAGCGTCGTGCTGGCCGAGGTCCGTTTCGATGCCAACGGGCTGGTGCCGGCCATCGCGCAGCAGCACGACACCGGCGAGGTGCTCATGATGGCCTGGATGAACGCGGAAGCCGTGCGCGAAACGCTGGCGACCGGCCGCGTCTGCTACTTCAGCCGCAGCCGCGGCAAGCTGTGGCGCAAGGGCGAGACCTCCGGCCAGGCGCAGCACCTGAAGGAACTGCGCGTCGACTGCGACGGCGACACGCTGCTGCTGCTGGTGCACCAGGAGGGCGTCGCCTGCCATACCGGGCGGCGGAACTGCTTCTTCCGCGCCGCGCGGGATGGCGGTCTGGTCGAGATCGCGGCGCCCACGATTTCCCCCGAGGCGCTGTACGGCCATACCCATGGCTGAAACAACCCCGGTCACCGTGCTGACCGGCTTCCTGGGGGCCGGCAAGACGACACTGCTGAACCATCTGTTGCGCCAGCCGGAGCTGGCCGGCAGCGCGGTCCTGGTCAACGAGTTCGGCGAGATCGGACTGGACCACCTGCTGGTGCAGAAGCTGGACGAAGACACGGTCCTGCTGAATGCCGGATGCCTGTGCTGCACCGTGCGCGGCGACCTCGCGCGGGTGCTGCGCGAGATGCTGCCCCGCGCCCGCCTTGGCGAGATCGGCCGCATCGTCATCGAGACCACGGGGCTGGCCGATCCCGTTCCGATCCTCGCGACGCTGATGACCGACACCGTGGCCGCCTCGGCCTACCGGCTGGACGGCATCGTGACGGTTGTCGATGCGGTGAACGGAGCAGCCCAGCTCGACACGCAGCAGGAGGCGGTGCGTCAGGTCGCGGTGGCGGACCGCATCATCATCAGCAAGGCCGATCTGGCCGATGCAGGCACGTTACGCGACCGGCTGCGGGCGCTGAACCCCGGCGCACCGGTCACCGAGGCCGCATTCGGCGCGGTCGATCCGGGGTTCATCCTGCATGCCGGGCTGTTCGATCCGGCGCGCAAGACCCCGGATGTGGCGGGTTGGCTGAATGCCGCGGCGTTCGAAGCCACGGACCATCCTCACCATCATCACCACGACCCGAACCGTCACGATGCTCGGATCGGCGCCTTCTGCGTCACGCTGACGGAGCCACTCGACTGGCCCGCCATGGCGATGTGGCTGGAAATGCTGCTTGCCTCGCGCGGTGAGCATCTGCTGCGTGTCAAGGGCATCCTTAACCTCAGGGGACAGGACCGGCCGGTGGCGGTTCATGCCGTGCGGCACCTGATGCATCCGCCTGCCAGGCTGGCAGCCTGGCCCGACGGTGACCCGCGCAGCAGCCGCCTCGTCTTCATCACGCGAGACCTGCCGCGATCGGTTATCGAGGACGAACTGCGGGCCTTTCAGGCGGCGGCGAAACCCTGAGGACGGGTCAGAGCCCGACGTCGGTTCGCAGCCCTGCCAGCGCGCCGAACGACCGGGGCAGCCCTTGCGGCATGGGCCGGCGCCAGTCCGGGGCGCAGGCCCGCAGCCCTGCCGTTCGACGACACGTCATGCCAGCCAGCCGAATTGTTTGACTCCCCGGCGACAGCCTGCCGGCTGCTATCTCATTGATCTGGCGCGCCGCCGCCACGCCAGCCCGACGCACCGGTCAGTGTCGAGCCTGGCGCATGCACACATCTCATGCAGGATTGGGAACATAATTTGCTCCCACCGTCACGGCCCGACTGGTTCGAGCCACCTGTTCAAGCACTTATTCTGCGATAGGTGGCCCGGACGCGCCGGACCATGCGATAAGTGGTCCGGACGCGCCGGACCATGACGACTGGAAACCGTTTCCGCCCCTCATCCAGCGTGCTGAATTCCCAAAACATTCGGAGATGTGTGGATCCGGTCAGCGTCGGGCTGACCGGTATCAAAGCCAGGACCCGCAAATATCAGTCCGGAAATCCCTCGAGCACGACCTTGCCGCGGGCGCGGCCGCTTTCGACCAAGGCGTGCGCCCGCTTCAGATTTGCGGCGGTGATCGGCCCGAGGTTCTCGCCCAGCGTCGTGCGCACGGCGCCGGCGTCGACCAGCCGGGATACCTCGTTCAGCAGGATGCTCTGGGCGGCCATGTCTTCGGTCTGGAAGGTCGAGCGGGCGAACATGAACTCCCAGTGCACCGACACGGACTTGCGCTTGAACGGAAGGATGTCGAGCGCGGCGGGGTCGTCGATGAGGCAGAGACGACCTTGCGGGCCGATCAGCTTGACGATCTCGGCGATATGCCTGTCCGTCTGCGTCGTCGAAAAAACGAAGCCGGGTGTGCCGAGGGGCGCGATCTGCTCGGCCAGGGGCCTGGCATGGTCGATGACATGGTGGGCGCCGAGGTCGCGCACCCAGGCAGCGGTTTCAGGGCGCGACGCGGTTGCGATCACGGTCAGCCGTGTCAGGTGGCGGGCGAGCTGGATGGCGATCGAGGCCACACCGCCAGCGCCGCCGATGATCAGGATCGTGTTGCTGCCGGGCACCGGCTTATGCACGTCCAGGCGGTCGAACAAAGCCTCCCACGCGGTGATCGCGGTCAGCGGCAGCGCGGCGGCCTGCGCCCAGCCGAGGCTGGCCGGCTTGCGGCCGACGATGCGCTCATCCACCAGGTGATATTCGGCGTTGGTGCCCTGGCGGTTGATGTCGCCGGCGTAGAACACCTCGTCACCGGCCTTGAACCGGGTGGCGTCGGCGCCGGTGGCGACGACCGTGCCGGCGGCGTCATAGCCGAGGACTTTCCAGCCGCCGGCCTCGGGTTTCGCACGCAGGCGGACCTTGGTGTCGACCGGGTTCACGGAGACGGCGTGCACATGGACCAGCAGGTCCCGGCCAAGCGGAAGCGGTTCGGGGAGGTCGATATCGACGAGGGCGTCCGGCGCCTCGATGGGGAGGGATTCCTGATATCCGACGGCGCGCATGGGGACCTCCAAGGTGGTGCTGTTGCCGTCAGAGATGACGCCGGCACTTGCTCTCGGCAAGCCTGCGGTCGGTGATCGGTTGGCGTTGAGACGACTCGGGTACGACGGCCCCCGCATCGGGCCGCGGTTACTCCCGATCCTGGCCCTGTGTCTCCAGCGTTCGGCCGAGCGCCGAGGCCTGCCGCACCGTTCGGTGCGCGTCGGATCCGGGAGGCCGCGGATCCGCCGGGTCGGTGGGCGACAAGGCGGCAGGCACGTCAGTCGCGCGCATCGGGGCGGCTGGCATGGGGGCGGCTGGCAGGGGGGCAGCTGGCAGGGGGGCAGCTGGCAGCGGGGCAGCTGGCAGGGAGGCTGCGGGCAGCGAGAGTGTCAGCGTTGCGCCGGAACCGGACTGATTCCATGCCGTCAACCGGCCGTTCATTGCCCGAGCGAGGCGGCGGCTCAATGCCAGGCCGGTGGCCCCGGTGGCGGGCAGAGTGTCAACGGCGGTCTCGTGTGCCCCATCGCGAAAAGCCTGGATCAGACCTGGCGGCAGGCCCTGGCCGGTATCGCTGACGGATGCGGCCATGACGCCGGCGCCCTGGGCTACGGCCACCGATACCGCGCCGCCGGGTGGGGTGAGCCGCACCGCGTTCGCCAGCAGGTTATCGAGGATCCGCCGTATCGCCCAGGAATCGCCGATCGCCATCTGGCCCGACGCGTCGCCAGGGACCAGCGCAATGGCGATCTGCCGTTCGCTGGCCGCGCTACGCGCGCCTTCGGCGGCGTCCCGCGCGATGGCCGCGATATCGACCGTCCGCCGCTGCAGGTTGCTTTCGTCGATCCGGGTCAGATCGAGCAGATTGTCGATTGTCGCCAGCAACTGCCTGCCGTCGCACCGGACGCGACGAAGCGCCTCGCGCTGTTCCGGCCGGCTGGTCACTATCATCAGGGTCAGGACGCCGAGAAGCGAATGAAGCGGCGTACGAATTTCCTCACTGAGGTTGGTCAGGACGTCGGTTTTGATCCGTTCGGCCTCCTCGGCGCGCCTGGTCTCCTCCACCAGGCGTTCCTGGATGCCGCGGGCATGATGGACGAACGCCGCCGTAGAGAGGATCGCCAGGATCGACAGGAAGCGGTTGCCGATCACGTCCGGCAGGTCGTGGCCGATCACCGGAAAGAAGGCGCCGGCGATGACCAGCAGGCAGGCGACGCCGCTCAATAGCCAAAGGCTGGAACGGCTTTTGTGAAATACCGCGGTCGCGATCAACGGCGTGTAGATAATGCCGTATGCGAGCGTGTTGTCCCGCATGAGGTCGAACACGAATGCAAGCCCGCTGACCGCGTAGATTATCGGGACGAGCCAGCGCGGAAACCGCTGGGCAACGTTCAAACACGCCTTACCGCCGAACACGAACGAACCCGCGTGAAACCTGCATCATTTCCGGCACCCTATCCGACGCTGCCTATCACGTTCGTGGCAATCCATTGAGTCAGTATCATGGTGCCCTCAAGAAAGTCCTCAATCGTCATGGCTTCGAGCGGGTTATGGCTGCCGTTCTCATTGCGGACGAACACCATGCCCATTGGCACACCCGCGGCCCCAAAGGCAGCGGCATCGTGGGACGCGGGGCTGCCGATATGCAATACGGGAATCCCCTGAGTACCAGCCGCTGTTTCCAGCCCCGCCCGGATCACCGGATCAACCAGGCCGACGGCCGCGCGTGCGGTCTTGCCCAGATGGAAACGGACGCCACGACGCTGCTCGATGCCGCCGATGATCCGCCCTACCTCGGCTTCCAATGCCGTGAGGACGGCTTCGTCATACGCACGTATGTCGAGGCTGAAATGGAATGCGCCAGGCACGATGGTCAGCCCATGCGCCGCCGCGTCGGTATGAAAGCGGCCGAGAGTACAGGCCATCGGAATATTGCGTTCGTCATGGCTCTCCCAGAGCGCATCGAGCGCCATCGCGAACTCGGCGCCGGCCATCGCGGCATCGTGGCGGAAGCGGCGCGGCAGTCCGACGTGATCGTGGCGGCCTTCGATCCATGCGTCCGGATAACGGAAATTGCCCGGGATCCCTGTGCAGATGGCCACCGAACGCCGCGCTTCCACGAGGCTTGGTGCTTGCTCGATATGCAATTCCAGATAGGCGCGGATTCGCGCCGGATCGAAATGGCGAGTGCGGGCACGCAACGCATCGGGATTGCCGCCGCACTCGGCGATGTGGTCCGCGAGGGTGCGACCGGTGTCGACGCGGCGGACATCGAGCGCACCGTCCGGCAGGGTTCCGAGGCTGCCGCGGCTGCCGATGTAGGAGACCTGAAACCAGACGCTCTCCTCCGCACGGATGCCCATGACGACGATGTCGCGATCCGGCGTCAGGCCCAATGCGCGCAACGCGCCGACCGCTGCCAGGCCAGCCAGCACGCCGGCGGCGCCGTCGAAGTTGCCGCCGTGCGGCACGGAATCCAGATGCGAGCCGATCACCAGCACCGGCGCGCTCCGGTCGCGACCGGGAAGGGTCATGTAGAGATTGGCGGCGTCGTCGCGGCTGATCTCCAGGCCGAGCGCCGTGGCCGCCTTGGCGACCGTGGCATGGGCACGCTGCTCACCGGCGCCGTATGGATCGCGGGAGATGCCGGGTTCGTCCAGCCCGTCCTCGCGAAGCTGATCGAACAGCGACTGGATCGTCGCGCGTTGTGCCTGAACCGCGGCCTTGATCGTCGTGGGGTCAGGTGAGGCCATGCTTTGTAATCCTTCCGCGGCTGCCGTGGCGAAGCCATTATCGGATGTGCGGCGGGCAGTCGCCAGTCTCGGTGATCAAGTGTCGGGATACGAGGTTTGCCCAGGGTGTGCCAGTGGGGTGTGCCAGTGGGGTGTGCCAGTGCGCGGGATCTCAACTCCGCCGCATTGTGAACCGCCGCCGGAGTACACTTCGGAACTATGAACCGCTGGAAGACGATGGTTTACCGGTGTCCTTGTCGAGCCGAATGATCGTCGGAAGCCGGTCCACGGCGCGACGAGGTTTCGGATCGCGACCCCGGAGCAGGCGCTCTGCCGGCCGATGCCGTGGCGCCGGTTCGTCCAGGCCGCCTTCCGCTTGGCCGGCGCGATGGCCCCAGGTTGCCGGCGGATGACCCCGGGAACCACGGCGACCAGCCGAGGTCGGTGGCGGCATCGCCGACGAGCGCGCCGGCCGAAGATTTTCCGGGCCTGGCTTCGCAGACCGCGGAACAGGCCCCGGCAGGGACCTGAAACCCTGTC
>DASWON010000153.1:0-4330 GCA_036398735.1 Rhodopila sp. | reverse complement strand
GGTCTCGGACCTCGGTTTCCGGGACCGGGGCTTTGACGCCGGAGCCGAACGGACCGAGCGCCGGGTCGATCGAGAGGGGGGACCGATGTGGGGCCGCCGCATTCTCTGGATGATCGCGATCTGGTCGGCAAGCGTGCTGGCGCTCGGCGCCGCCGCGCTGGCGATGCGCGGATTGATGAGCCTGGCCGGCCTCACGGGCTGACACGAGGGCCAGGCGGCAGGAAGAACGGGGGATAGGAAGAACGGGGACCGGCGGGCTCTCTGCGGCATGAACCCCGGCACGTCGCGGCCCGGCGGGTCCGGATGCGCCGGGCCGGTATGTTAAACCTGATGCCCGCGCGACCGCCGCCGAGCGCACGCGCCGCTCCTGCGCACCCTGCCCGGCGGCAGGCGTTGCAGCGCCTCCGCCACCCGATTGACGGAGGCAGAAGATGCGTTCAGATCGGCGGCAAGCACTTGGGGGGCAGGAAACATGCAAGATTTCGCCGGCAGAATTGCAGTCGTCACCGGAGGCGGCACGGGAATGGGCCGCGAACTGGTCCGTCTGCTTGTGGCCGAGGGCTGCAACGTCGCGATGTGCGACGTCTCCGAAAGCGCGATGGCCGAAACGAAGCGGCTTTGCGAGATGGAACGGCTGCCGCAGGGGCTGCGGATCTCCACCCATGTCGCTGATGTCTCCGATGAGGCGCAGGTGGTGCGGTTCCGCGATGCGGTCGCGGACCAGCAGGAGACCGACCGGATCCACCTGTTGTTCAACAATGCCGGGATCGGCGGTGGCGGCAGCATGATCGCCAACAGCCGCGAGGAATGGGAGAAAACCTTCAACGTCTGCTGGGGCGGCGTCTACTACAACACGCGGGCTTTCCTGCCGCTGCTGCAGCGCGCGGACCAGGGGCACATCATCAACACCAGCAGCGTCAACGGATTCTGGGCTTCGATCGGGCCGCGGGTCCCGCACACCGCCTACGCCGCCGCGAAGTTCGCGGTGAAGGGGTTCACCGAAGCATTGATCACCGATCTGCGGATCAACGCGCCGCACATCCGGTGCTCTGTCGTGATGCCGGGTCATATCGGGACGTCGATCGTCGCCAACTCGCGCCGCATCCAGAGCGGCAACGTGTCGGAGGCGATCAGCGCCACCGAGATCGCCCAGGCGCGTGCGCGCATCGCCTCCACCGGTAAGGATCCGTCAGGGATGTCCGACGACGAGATCCGGGACTTGCTGGCCGAACGGGCGAGGCGATTCCTGGAGGAGGCACCGACCACCGCGGCGCAGGCCGCGACGATCATTCTGGATGGCGTCAAGGCGGATCGGTGGCGGATCCTGGTGGGCGACGACGCGCGTATCCTGGACGAGCGCGTGCGCCAGTCGCCGGAACAGGCCTATGACATCGCATTCTTCGAGAAACTCGCCGAGGATATCGGCTGGCGGCTCGGCGCCTGACCCGCGCGCCGGCCGATGCTGCGGCGGTATCCGTCTCGTGTAATCCTGGTATTCCGAATCGCTGTCTGCAGACTGTGAGACGGGTCGCCCTGTCTCAGGCGAACATCCGGTCCAGGCCGTGTTGATCGGCCTCTCCGGGGGATCTTCCGCCTCGCCGGCTGGGTGTTCGATTCCCCGGGTGCTGCGACTTGCGGCGTGCATCCGCGCGATCGGCGCCAGGAGTCGGCCTATGTCGATGTTCGAGCGGACCAATATAATATAGACATTCGTATAGCGCGTACCGTTGCCCTGGTGCCGCCACGGGCGGCCAGTCATGAACACCGCGGAACGGTCCGGCGTCGCGGCAGACGGCGTTCCCGCACGAATACGATCTCGCAGCAACCTCGCCACCAGTCGTGGCGCCGCGTCACCGACGGCAAGACCCGCGGACGGACCATGGTCTCGCCCGCCGGAAAGGTTGCGTCGCATCGGCCGGCATCGAGGGCGCCCTGAGCGAAGAGTGCCGCCGGCTGACCGCTGTCTGCGTTGATCGAGGTCAATGTGCCCTGCTGCAATCCCCGATAGCGCTCGACGGACAACGTCGCCGCTCGCTCGACCGCCGTCGTTTCACACCGCCGTCGTTCCCACCGCCGTCGTTTCACAGGGACATACCGCCAATGGATCTTGCCGAGGCAATCGCCGGCCGCCGTGCCGTGCGTGAATACACCACGGACAAGGTCGATCAATCCGCGATTCTCCGGCTGATTGATGCCGCGGTACAAGCGCCGAGCGCGGTCAACCAGCAGCCATGGACGTTCACCATCGTGCGCGATCCGTTACTGCTCGATCATATATCCCGGGATGCCAAGGCGTACCTGCTCGCCAACATGGCGCCAACCCCGAATGCCGGTCGCTTCCGCGCAATGCTATCGGATCCGGCGTTTCACATCTTCTATCACGCGCCGGTGCTGATTTTGATCGCGGCGACTTCGGACGGCCCCTGGTACGCCGAAGATTGCTCGCTGGCCGCGGAAAACCTGATGCTCGCCGCGTATGGCGCCGGCCTCGGAAGCTGCTGGATCGGCTTCGCGCAGCATTTCCTCAACACCTCCGAAGGCAAGGCGGCACTGGGCCTGCAGGCGACGTGGGTGGCGGTCGCGCCGATCATTGTCGGGCACCCCAACGCCGTGCCGCCGCCGGTGCCACGCAAGGAGGCGTCGATCCGCTGGATCGGCTGATCATTCCATTTGCACTTGGATGTTCGACCAGACCAGCCGTTGAGCAAGGATTTTCTCATGAAACACATCGTCGTCGTGGCCCACCCCAACGCGGACAGTCTTACGATGGGGCTGGCGTTGGCCTATGCCGCTGAATTGGAAAACCTCGGACACAGCCAGAAGACCTATGACCTGTATCGCATGGAATTCGACCCGGTCCTCACGGCGGACGAACTGCTGCCGCACGCTTCAGGCCATCCCGCCAGTGTCGATGTGATTCGGGCGCAGGAGGACATTCGCGCGGCGGACGCGCTGACCGTCGTCTATCCGCTCTGGTGGCTGTCGATGCCGGCGATGCTGAAAGGCTTTATCGACAGGGTTTTTGCCCGCGGCTTCGCCTATGAGTCGGACAAGGGCGTCGTGCGCGGACTGCTGAGCGGAAGGCAGGCCGTGTTGATCACCCTGTCGGGCGCGCCGTTACCGCTGCTGGCCCAGACCGGCGGCTGGAATGCGGTCCAGGTGCTGCAAGACACGCACGTATTTCGTTCGACAGGCTTCAGCGTGCTGGAGCACCTGCACCTTGATGAGATCGCGCCACAAATGTCCCGGTCCCGGGCCGAACACCACATGATGCGTGTCCGGTCCTGCGCGCGACGGCTTTTTCCGCCACGTTGATGTCCCGCACCTGACGTTCTCCATTCGCGGTGTTGATGCGGATCAATGTGCGCGAGCAAGACTAGCAGCAGATGGAGAGGGCGAACCGACGCGTCGCTCGAAACAACCGGAGAGAGGAAATGGCATCGTCACCGGTTGACGTGAAGAGCACGCCGCCGGCCTGGGTGCCGGCCGCACCGCGTCTTCTGCGTTCTGATTTGGCGCGGCTGTTCGAGCAATCCGCGGAAGCCTTGAACGTGCCATCAGCGAACGGCGCATGCCAGGTTGCGTCGCGCCGTGAAGGTTCGTCTGGGGCCGGTGTCCGGGTACTCGATGTCTTATCATAACTTAGTAGCAATGGAATGCCCGCCCGGTGCGGCTGAAACGGACGTCGAGGTTACCGTCGGCGGGAGTCGCCTGGCATTGCAGGGACATCAGAAGAGGGAGAAGCAGGAACCCAGGCACTGTCAGTATCTTACACCTGTCACGGCCTCCGGCCAGGATGGCGTCGGATTGACGTCGAGGCAGGGCTCAGTTCGATTGCCAGGAGATTACGATGAACGACAAACAACTGCGTCAACTGATTGTTGACGAACTCGACTTTGAACCGAGCGTGCGCTCCGAGCATATCGGTGTGGCGATTGAAAACGGGATTGTAACATTGACCGGTCACGTCAGCAGCTACGCCGAAAAGCTGGCGGCTGAAAAAACCGTGCGGCGGACACGCGGCGTTCGGGGCATCGCGGAGGAAATCGAGATCCGCTACCCGGCCGACAAGAAGACCAACGACGATGAAATCGCCAGGCGCGCTTTGGACATCATTGCCTGGGACGCGCTTGCGCCGGAGGGTATCGCGGTCAAGGTCGAGAAGGGATGGGTGTTCCTGACCGGCGCGGTCGAGTGGCAGTACCAGCGGCAGGCCGCTGAGGCCGCGGTGCGCAAGCTCTCCGGGGTGGTGGGGATCTCCAATCTCATCGAACTCCGCCCGAGCGCTACGGCACCGGATGTCAAGCATAAGATCGAGGCAGCGCTGATG
>DASWON010000152.1:0-1985 GCA_036398735.1 Rhodopila sp. | reverse complement strand
CGTCCGGCCGCGTGCGCGGTTGCTGGATCGACGCCCAGTTCGAGGTCGGCCACGGCACGGAACAGGGGGGCTTCGTCGTCCTGGTTTCCTACGATGACATGTTCAGCGCCGTGGAAACAGCCTACTTCGTGGATCGGGCGGGCGCCATCCGGGACAGGCTGACCCTGGGTCACGCCACCGAGCAGGGACTCATCTCGGAGATCGCCGTGGATGGTCCGGCGGCCATCACCTTCACCTTTCCCATGAGCTGTCGTCGGCGGCTGCGCGTCCGTCGCAGGACTTGGCTGTTCGGCATGCGGGAACGATGGCTGATCCTGGACAGCCTCCCGCAGAGCCCGGTGGACCGCCTTGGCTCACCGTGCCCGAACAAGGCAAGGGATCTTCCGGACCTTCGAACTGGCGACCGCAGGCAAGCAAGATGCATTGGCCCATAAGTGGGGCGGCTGGTTCGGAGGCGGTGGAAGTCCTGCGTGCCTTCATGTCCGAGATGAAGCAGTGGGAGTTGCACTACCATCCCCTCGTGTCGCAGGACATGTTGCGTCATGCAGCGGACGCCAGGCGCGACCTTCGGCCGATCTACGAGCGCTACGTCACGCCGCGGGACCGCAAGACGGGGCAGCTGGCGGCCGGGCCCGTCGTCGGGTCGCCGCCCGTCTTCGATCCCGACCAGGAAAGCGTCGACAGGGTCGATGCCACGGCACGGAAGGCCCTGGTCTGGACGCAGCAGCATGTCGGCTTCAGGACGGCCTGCCGCTACACGCTGCTGCTGCGGGGCGGACGATGGCTGATCGACAAGAAGGAAACGTTCCAGGCATCGAGCGGCAGATGGCAGAACGTGGTTCTTTGTTCCGATGTGATGGTGTGAAGGGGCGGATGTCCGCCCGTGCGAAGAGGACAGAAAATGTCTGGCACCTGGGCGCGGTGTCGCTGCTGATCTTGTTCCTGACCTCGGGACAGGCGACGGCGGCGGAGCACCGCTGCGGCTGGTTGCAGAACCCGACGCCGGGCAACTTCAGCCTGCGGGACCGTCATGGCGAATGGGTGCTCGGCGTGCAGGGCGGGTACGAGGCCGAGGGCTTCGACAGCATGCCGGACATGACGATGGCAGGCTGGGTGGAAACCAATGGCCACTATGGTTACGGCTGCGCCTGCCTGACCGTGGAAACGGACGTGAAGCGGAGGCAGGTTATGCGCATCCTTTCGGCGCGGCCGGTGCCGCTCGGCCAGTGCCGGGCCGACCGACGTCTGCCCAGGCCGTAGCGGGCCGGCCCCGGGGAACCCTTCCGGCCGCCGTCACCGCTCCGGACGCCAGGCGTCGAACCCGACCGCGTGCCCGGCATCACCACGGCGGAGCCGCAGCGGGCCGTCGCGCACCACCGCCTCGGCGTTGGGGTGCCGGCTGGGGTTGAGCTTCCAGGACTCGGAACGTTCGTTGTCGAAAACGAAGCCGCCGCGTTCGCCATCGAACCGGAAGGTGACGTAGTCGGTCCAGTGCTGGGCGCCGCACGCGACGCCGTTCTGCACCGTGAAGAACGGGCCGCGCACGGCGATGACGCCGCCGCCGTCTAGGAACGGGTCACACTGGCCGCCTTCATCCGCGCGGTTCACCACCGTGTCGTTGCGGCCGATGCGGGTGAAGCCGCCGCGAGGACGCTGGGCGAAGATCACCAGGGGCCGCGCGGGCGCGTGGACCTCGCTGTGTTTGGTGTTGCTGTCCCCATTGGGGGTCACGACATAGGACGGACCTAGATTCACGCTTAGGCGCAAGTGGCCGAAAACTGGATAGAATTTTCTACTACGGACCTCGTAGAGTCCTGCGTCCCATGTGGACTACAGTCTGTTTGCTACGATACAGGCCTAAAGAAGATCAAAGCGTTACGGTCCATCGAGCGAAGCGAGATCAACTGGGACAGCCTACTTCTGGCCGAAGTTCCTGGTCTGTGCTGCTTAACGTGAATCTGGCACCCGCCTTATGTCGTGACCCC
>DASWON010000151.1:0-6742 GCA_036398735.1 Rhodopila sp. | reverse complement strand
CCCGGCCCTTCCGAACTCAGTCCTTCCGGACGCCAGCCCTTCAAAACACCAGTCCTTTCGAACCCCGGTCGTTCCGAACATCCGCCTCTCAGAACATCGCCCCGCGATTGGATGCGCCGCCGTCGATGGTGATGATCGTCCCGGTCGTGTAAGCCGACAAGTCCGAGGCCAGGAACGCGACCATCGTCCCGATCTCGTTCGGCGCGCCGGCGCGGCCCATGGGCAGCGGCCGCATCAGTTCCTCCCAGCGGTTTTCATCCCCCCACTGGTTCGCCGCTCGGGTCTTCATCAGGGTGATCAGCCGGTCGGTGGCGATCGCGCCGGGGTTGATGCCGACGACGCGCAGCCCATCGTCGCCCGCGGACCCGCCGAGCGCGCGGGTGAACGCCATCAGCGCCGCGTTGCCGGTGGAGCCGGCGATGTAGCCGCGATCCATCTTCTCGCCGGCCATCCCGAGGATGTTGATGATCACGCCGCGTCCACGCGATTTCATGACGGCGTAGAAGCCACGGCACATGTTGATGTAGCCGAACACCTTCAGGTCCCACGCGGCGCGCCAGCGGTCCTCGGTGATCTGCTGCAGGTCGCCGCCCGGGATCGCGCCGGCGTTGTTCACCAGGATGTCGATGTCGGGGTGCGCCGCCACCAGACGATCCACGTTGCGGCTGTCCGACAGGTCGTAGGCGTGTACCTCGACATTGACGTTGTGGCGCCCGGCGATGCGCGCGCGGGCGGCATCGAGATCGGCCTGGGTGCGGGAGACCAGAATGACGTTGACGCCTTCCGCCGCCAGGCACTCGGCGCTGGCGATGCCGATCCCCTTGGAGGCGCCGGTGATCAGGGCGGTGCGTCCGCGCAGGTTCAGGTCCATGTCTCGCGCTCCCCGTTGTTCACCGACCGGATAGAACGGCGGGGCCGGTTCGGCAAATCAGGGGCCTGCGACGCGAAGCCCGAGCCGCCGGCCGACCTTGATCATGTCACGGTCGAAGGTGATGAACGCCGTGGCCCGGGCGCCGGCGGCGAGGTGCAGCGCGTCGGCGAAGTCCATTCCTGCCCGGTGCCATGCGAGCGCCTGGCGGACGCCGGCTTCATCCTCGCTCGTGACGTTCGGCAGCCCGATCAGGCCTTCGAGCGCATGGGCTATGTTCGCCGGCTGTTCCCGGTAACCGCGCCGCAGCACCCATTCCGCTTCGAGTAACACCGATGTGGCCAGGAAGATCGTCTCGCGACGAAACAGCTCGACCGCCTGTTCGGACTGGCCAGCATCGTCGCCGACCAGGAGCCGGATGACGACGTTAGTATCGACCGCGATCACGTCGCGCCCGCACTTCCGCGTCGATCGCAGCGTCCATCGCCTCCAGCGTGAGGGCTGGTCCGCTGGACCTCAGGCACCCGGCCACGTCATCCAGCCGTGTCGGCCGGCTGGTCTTGATCGGGCGCAGGATGACACCGTCGCCCGTGTCTTCCACCGAGAAGTCCGTTCCTGGCACCCAATGATGCAGGTCCCGCACCGTCTTGGGCAGGATGATCTGGCCTTTCGACGAAAGTCTCGTGGTTTCCATGGGTCCCATGTAAGACGACGTAAGACGAAGATCAAGCCGCGCCGGGCCGCTCGATCCGGTAGAACGCCAGCGCGTTGCCGGCGAACAGCTTGCGCCGGTCCTCATCCGGCAAGCCCGCGGTCACGTATTTGAACTGACAGAAGATCCAGTCCCAGCTCGCCTTGACGCTGTCCACCGGGTAGTTGGAGGCGAACATGCAGCGGTTGACGCCGAACATGCCGATTGTCTCCCGGATCACCGATCCGTTGACCTGCAGCGTCCACGGCTTGCCTTTCACGGTCAGGCCGGAGATTTTGCACCAGACGTGCGGGCACGACGCCAGCGCCTCCATGCCCCGCTTCCATGCCGCCAGCTGCTCCTTCGAACGGTCCAGCGGGTAGCCGGTATGGTTCAGGACGATCCGCATATCGGGGTGCTCACGGCACACCTCGGCGGCTTCTTCCAGATGATACCAGGGCACCCGCAGGTCCCACGACAGCCCGTACTTTGTCAGCAGGGCGAGTCCCTTACGCCAGGCCGGGTCCTGCAGGCTGCGCTTTTCGCCGCGCACCGACTGGTTCGGGCCGGCGGCGATCACCGGCTTGGTGCGGATGCCGCGCACCAGCGGATTGGCCGCCTGCGCGGCGATGATGTCCTCGGCATCCGGGGTGTCGACCCAGGCGTGGGCGACGATGGCGTTCGGCATGCCTGTCTCGGCGGCGATCCGCGTCAGCCAGGCGGTCTCCGCGAGTTGCTGGCTGCGGTCGGCCTCCGCCTCGATGTGCACCGTCGCGACGACGTTGTGCAGGGCGGTGTCGCGACGGTACTCGGCCGGCAGGTAGCTCCGCTGGATGCGGGAATAGTCGCCGAGCCAGAGGTGCTCGCCGGATTCCAGCCAGGGATAGCGCAGGGCGGATTCGAGGTCCCACAAATGATGGTGGGCATCGACGATGGGCAGGTCTTCATCCATGCTGCCTACGTAAGCAGGGTTTCGTTCAACGCGCCACACCGGCTGGCGACACGCGGTGCGCCGCGGGTTGGCCGTCCCGCCGGGGCAGGTGGCTCGCCGGGGCAGTCCCTCTGGGGTGGTCCCGCTGGGGTGGTCCCGCTGGGGTGGTCCCGCTGGGCGGTCCGCCGGGCCGTTCCGCGTTGGCCGTCCCGCCGGGGCAGTGCCTCGCTGGCGCAGTCCCTCTGGGTGGTCCCGCTGGGGCAGTCCCTCTGGGGCAGTGCCGCTGGGGTGGTCCCCGCCGGGATCGGCCGACCAGGACGATGCAGCGCGTGGCGGCGCCCAAAACCCGCTCTTACGCGGGCGACACCGCTGGGTCGCCGCTCGGGCGATGCCGGCGATCATGGAGGGAAGCCTATGGACAAGCAGGTTCTGGTGGTTGGCGCTGGCCCCGTCGGGCTGACCATGGCGGCCGAACTGGCGCGCTACGGCGTCTCCGTTCGGATCGTCGACAAGGCGGCACAGCGGACCGATAAATCGAAGGCCCTGGTGGTCTGGACCCGCACGCTGGAACTGCTCGACCGCGCCGGGTGTGCCGACAGGTTCGTAGCCGCCGGGCAAAAGCTCGTGGCCGCCAGCATCCTGACCGGCGACAGGACGATCGGTCACATCAGCCTGACCGCCGTGTTGAGCGTCTACCCCTTTGCGCTGGCGTTGCCGCAGTCCGAGACGGAACGGCTGCTGGAGGAGCATCTGGCGGGCCTTGGGGTGGCGGTGGAGCGCAGCGTCGAACTGCTACACTTCACCGACACCGGAGGCGCCGTCTCGTCGACGCTGCGGCATCCGGACGGGCGCGAGGAGATGCTGGAAACCGCCTGGCTGATCGCCTGCGACGGCGCCCACAGCACCGTCCGCCACGCGCTCGGCCTGCGCTTCGACGGTGACACCTTGCCGAGCGACTGGATCCTCGCGGATGTGCATCTGAGCGGGGCACGCCCGCCGGCGTCTGAAATGACCGCCTACTGGCACGAGGACGGCGTGCTGGCCGTACTGCCGATCTCCGGCGACCGCTATCGTATCATTGCCGACGTCCCCCACACTGATGCCTCCCGGGCCGATCCCCCCAGGGCCGATCCCCCCAGGGCCGATCCCCCCAGGGCCGATTCCCCCAGGGCCGATGCCTCCAGGGCCGATCCGCCCAGGGTCTCCGACCCGACGCTCGATGAGGTGCAGGCGATCGTCGACCGCCGCGGCCCGGTTGGACTGGAGCTCTCCGACTCGGTCTGGCTGTCCGGCTTCCGGATCAATGAACGGAAGGTCGCGAATTACCGGTCCGGTCGCATTTTCGTGGCCGGCGATGCGGCCCACGTGCACAGCCCGGCCGGCGGGCAGGGGATGAACACCGGCATGCAGGATGCTATCAACCTGGCCTGGAAGCTGGCGCTGATCTGCAGCGGGACAGGCAACGCGGCGAAGCTGCTCGACAGCTACAGCGCGGAGCGCAGCCCCGTCGGCGCCCAGGTGCTGGCCACGTCCGGCCGGCTGACCGCGGTGGGCGTGATGCACAACCGCGCGGCGCAGGTCGTCAGGAATCTGGTGGCCAGCTTCCTGTTCGGCCTCGCGCCGCTGCAACGCGCGATGGCGGAAACCATGACCGAGGTATCCGTGGGGTATCCGCACAGTCCGCTGAACGGCCCGGCGGCGTCTGGCCTGGACGGCCCGTCTCCCGGGGACCGCGCGGCGCCGGTTGCCGGGCAGCCGCCGGTCGGGGCGGGCGGCACCCCGCGCTTCGCCTTATTCGCCGCGCCGGGTGAGGCGGTATCGGACCTGCTGCGGCAGCACCCGAACCTGCTGGAGCCGGCGGTACGGGCGCCGTTCAGCCGCGGCGGCGTATGGCTCGTGCGGCCCGACGGCTATACGGCCTGCGTTGCCGCGGCGGCCGATATCGCGCCGATCGCCAACTATCTGCGCGATTTCGGCGCGGCCGCCTCCGCGGGTTAGTGCACCCACAATGACGCAGGTTGGTGCATCCGCAGTGGGTGGCAGCGCCGCAAGTCGCGCGCGGCCCCCGATGTGGCGTCACCGGGCTCGTCCCGGTGGCCCACGACTGGCTCGTCGCCACCCCCATATCGCGGGTGGCCCCCGATGTGTCATCGCCGGGCTCGGCCCTATACCCACGACATGACCCAACGACTGGCGGGTCGGTCCAGGACCCCACGACGCTGGGAACGAGCAACAGGATCCCACGCGCCGTGATCGCGGGCGTCGGCGGTCGGACCCGGGGAGCAGCTTCCGGAAGCGCAGCGCTCTGTCGGCCCGCAGACACGGCGGCCAGATCCAGCGTCCGCGCCGCGAGCGGACGATCCAGGGCTCGCCAGGCGGTGTCCCCGACGCCAATGCCGGCCGCCCTCGCCGCAGACCTGTCAGGTGTTCTCGAACAGCGCCTGGCCGATGAACTCGCCCTCGCGTGCGCCGCCCGGGCAGGCGAACAGTCCGCCGCCGGTGTGCGTCACGAACTGGTTCAGCATGTCGAACTTCGCCATCTTCTCGAACAGCTTGACGAAACCGGTGCGCGGGTCGGTCTGGTAGCAGATGAACAGCAGCCCGGCGTCGTACTCCATGCCCTGCCGCCACGGCGGCCAGCGCTCCGCCGTGAAGTTCACACCGTCATTGTAGGAATAGCCCCGGCGCAGGATCTCCGCGGCCTGGTTCTCCGCCGCGTTGGCCAGGCGGACATGCGCGCCTTCCGGGATGATCGGGTTTTCGTCGGAGTCGTTCCGGTTGAGACCGAGCGGCTCGAACTCGTCCTTCAGCCCGAGAGGCGCGCCGGAATACTTGTGGCGGCCCATGGTCTGTTCCTGGAAAGCAACTTTCGTGCGGTCCCAGTGCTCCAGCGCCATGCGGATCCGTCGCACCACGAGGTAACTGCCCCCGCGCATCCAGACCGGCCCGTCCTCGTTGACCCAGACCGCCTTGTCGACCTGCTCAGGGCTCTGGGTGCCGTCCTTGAACCCCATCAGGTTACGCGGTGTCGAGCCATCCTCGGGACGTGACAGGAAGCCGGTCTGTGCCCAGCGCAGTTCGGCGACGTCGTAAGCCATCTGCGCCAGCTGGCGAACGGCATGGAAGGCCACCTGCGGGTCGTCGGCACAGGCCTGGATCGACAGGTCGCCCCCGGTCTTCTCCGGCACCAGCTGGTCGCCATTGAAGCGCGGCAGATCGATCAATGCCTCCGGCCGGTGACCCGCCAGGCCATACCGATCCTTGCCGTCCTTGATGAACAGTCCCGGGCCGAACCCGAAGGTCATGGTCAGCCGGGCCGGCGACAGGCCGACGGCATCGGCGGAGTCGGGTGCCGGCGCGTCGCCGTCCCCCTGCAGCGGTTCCGCGGTCTGGCCGGTCGTCAGTCTCGCCGACGCGCGCGTCCAGGAGCGCAGCAGAGTGATCACCGCGTCGCGCTTGTCAGTCGTCAGGTCGAACGCGGCGAAATAGGTGTGCGACTGGGCCGGCGTCACGATGCCCGCCTGGTGCGTGCCCCAGAACGGTTCGGTCGCGGCCGGCGGTCGCGGCGCGGCGTCCACCGTGGCAGCCCGCACTGCGCTCCCGGCTCCGGAGGCCGCCAGGCCGCCGGCCGCGGCGACCAGACCGCCCGCGGCGGCGAGCAGCCCACGGCGCGACGAACGCGGCGTGTTGTCTTTCCCGGCGGTCATCTTGTCTCCACCACGGTATTCATATCGTCCGCCACATAATAAAATGCCTTGCCGTCCGGCCGCAAAGCCATTCCAAACAGGTTGCCGTTGCCCGGCGGCGACTGCGCCTGGTTGGTGTTGATCCACTGGGCGTAGATCTGCTTGCCGGCCACGGGGTCCACCTCCACCACCTGGCCGTTACGTCCGTTACAGGTGAGCAGGTGGCCGTTCGGCAGCATGATCAGCGCCAGCGGCCGGCTCAGCAACCCGTCCTTGGTTATCTCGCGGCCGGTGCCGCCACTCGTCGTGCGCGTCGTGGCATCGGGAATGGCGACAATGCGATTACCGAGGGCATCAGACACATACAGCGTGTTGTCGGTGCCGAGCGCCAGGCCGGTGGGTCCGATCAGGAAAACGTCCTGATCGGCGCGATGCGGAAAGCCATTGGCGACCACGGTCTTGCTCTTGATCACCGGCGGCTTGCCGGGCGGTATAGTCAGTTCGATCCGCAGCACCGTCGCCTTGTGCAGGGTCACCGGTGTGCCGGTCTCAGAATCGCGGACGCG
>DASWON010000150.1:0-20481 GCA_036398735.1 Rhodopila sp. | reverse complement strand
TCTGCGGTTCGGCATGCGCCGCGTCGCGCCGGGGGCGGTTCACTTCGACGAAATCGTCGATCTGCTGGGCATCGGCGGCCTGCTGGACCGGCGTCCATACACGCTGTCTGGCGGTGAGCGCCAGCGGATCGCGATCGGCCGGGCGTTGCTGGCGCAGCCGCACCTGCTGCTGATGGATGAGCCTCTGGCAAGCCTCGACAGCGCGCGCAAGGCGGAGATTCTGCCGTTCCTGACGCGGCTGAAGACCGCGCTGCGGCTGCCGGTGCTTTATGTGACACACGCCCTGGACGAGGTTGCCCGGCTGGCGGATGCCATGGTGCTGATCGACGCGGGCCATGTCGTCGGCTTTGGATCCGTATCCGACGTTGCCGCGCGGGCGGACCTTCCGTTGGCACAGCGGGACGATGCCGGGGCGCTGCTGCTGTGTCATGTCAGGGAAAACGATGTGGGGCGGGCGCTGACCCGGCTGGAGGGCGCCGGCGCCGTGCTGTGGGTGCCGCTGCTGGATCTCGCGGTCGGAGCGGAGTGCCGGGTGCGCATTCCGGCCCGCGAGGTGATCCTTGCTGGACAGCCCCCCGAGGCCATCAGTCTGCACAACATCGTTCCCGGCACCGTCCGCCGCATCGCCAACGATGCCGCCCGCCGCTCGGTTATCGTGGAAATAGGCCTGCCTCAGGGCGGGCTGCTGTCGCGGGTGACGCCGGATGCGGTGGTGCGCCTCGGGCTCGCGCCTGAGCGGCCGGTGCTGGCGCTGATCAAATCCACCTCCATCGAGGTGTTGGGGCAATAGATGCGGGTCTCCCCCGTTGACCCCGAACATCCGGCCCGATACCTCCAACCGTTGCCCCCAAGGTTGCGCTGCGCCGCTATATCCTGTTGGATATGGCGATGCCTCCTGTGAGAGCTTTGCCCTGATGAATGCGCCATTCGATCCTTCGCTGCTGACGGCCGAGAAATTCGCGGTCGGACAACCGGTGTCGCGTAAGGAGGATCCGGTGCTGCTGCGGGGTGAGGGCCGCTACACGGACGATCTGAACCGGCCCAATCAGCTGTACGCGGTCATGGTGCGCAGCCGGATGGCGCACGGCACGATCAACAGCATCGACGTCGAGACGGCACGAACGATGCCGGGTGTTCGGGCGGTGATCCTCGCGGAGGACCTCGACGCGGCCGGGATCCGCAATATGCCGGCGGCGGCCAACAAGCACCGCGACGGTTCCGCCACGCCACGACCGCCGCAGCGGCCGTTGGCGACCGGGCGGGTGCGCTACGTCGGCGAACCGATCGCGATGGTCGTCGCGGAAACCAGCAAGCTGGCAAAGGACGCGGCGGAGGCGGTGTTCGCCGATATCGATTCATTGCCTGCGGTCACCACGGCCGGTGAGGCGGCGGCACCAGGTGCGCCTTTGGTGCACGACGATGCGCCGGGCAACGTCTGCCTGGATTTTCATTTCGGCGACGCGGAAAAGGTCGCTGCCGCGTTCGCCGCCGCGGCGCACGTCACACGCCTGTCGTTACGCAACAACCGGGTCGTCGTGTGTCCGATGGAGCCGCGCTCCGCGATCGGCGAATACGATACCGAGAAGGACCGTCTGGTGCTGCGCCTGGGATGCCAGGGCGTCTTCGGACAGCGCGCGCTGCTGAGCAGCATCCTGGGCGTCCCTGTCGAGAAACTGCATATCCTGACGGGCAATGTCGGCGGCTCGTTCGGCATGAAGGCGTCGGCCTATCCGGAGTATGTCTGCCTGCTGCACGCCGCCCGCACCCTCGGCCAGCCGGTCAAATGGACCGATGAGCGTTCCGAAAGCTTCATGTCCGACAGCCACGGACGTGACCACGAGATGGTGGCCGAACTGGCGCTTGACGCCGCCGGAACATTCCTGGCACTGCGCATCACCGGTTTTGGCAACCTCGGAGCCTGGCTTAGCAACGCGACCACCATTCCGCCAACCCTGAACACGGTGAAGAACATCATCGGGGTTTATCGCACGCCGCTGATCCAGGTCTCCACCAAGTGCCTGTTCACCAACACGACGCCCGTAGGGGCATACCGCGGCGCCGGGCGGCCCGAGGGCAACTACTACATGGAGCGCCTGGTCGAAACGGCTGCGCGCGAAATGGGCATCGACAATGTTGAGTTACGCCGGCGCAATCATATCCAGCCGGAGCAGATGCCGTACAAGGCGCCGTCGGGCATGGTGTATGATGGCGGCGAGTTCCCGGCCATCATGGAACAGGCGCTGGCCGCCGCCGACTGGAATGGCTATGCCGCGCGCCAGGCAGCCACACGCGCCCGTGGCAGGATCCGCGGCCGCGGCATTGGACATTACCTGGAGGTAACGGCTGATGCCGGTAACGAGATGGGCGGCATTCGCTTCGAGGCCGACGGCAGCGTGACGATCATCACCGGCACGCTCGACTACGGACAGGGCCATGCTTCCCCGTTTGCCCAGGTGTTGTCGTCCCGGCTTGGCGTCCCATTCGAGAAGATCAAGCTCCTGCAGGGCGATTCCGATGAACTGCTGGCCGGCGGCGGCACCGGTGGCTCGCGTTCGATGATGCAGAGCGGCGGTGCCATCGTCGAGGCCAGCGACCTTGTCATTGAGCGCGGCCGCCAGGCGGCGGCGCATTTTCTCGAGGCCGCGGTTGCCGACATCGAGTTCTCGCAAGGACGTTTCACGATCGCCGGCACCGACCGCAGCATCGGCATCATGGACCTGGCGGAACGCCTGCGCCTGGAGGTGCGGCTGCCGGATGACATGCCGCGGACGCTCGATGTCAGTCACGTCTTCAAAGGCGTGCCCTCGGCGTTTCCCAACGGCTGCCACATCGCCGAAATCGAGCTCGATCCCGAGACCGGCGTGGTCGAGGTCGTCAGCTACGCAACGGTCAACGATTTCGGCGTGCTGGTCAATCCGATGCTGGTGGAGGGTCAGGCGCACGGCGGGATCGCCCAGGGCATCGGCCAGGCGCTGATGGAGATGGTGGCCTATGATGCGGATGGCCAGCTCATTACCGGATCCTACATGGACTACGCGCTGCCGCGTGCGAACGATTTTCCGAGCCTGGGGTTCGAAAGTCATCCGGTTCCTGCCAGCACCAATCCGCTGGGTGCGAAGGGCTGCGGCGAGGCCGGATGCGCCGGATCGTTGCCTGCGGTGATGAACGCCGTCGTCGACGCGCTGTCGGAATTCGGTATCACCCACATCGACATGCCGGCGACCCCGCATCGAATCTGGCAGGCCATCCAAGCGACACGAACATGATCAATCCAACCGAACTGCTGGATGTGTGTGCGTCACCGGATGGCAAGCATCTGCGTCTGCGCATTCGTGATCAGGATGGCCGGACGTTGTCGTTGAGACTGCCGGCGTGCTGGCTGAACGCGATGCTGACGGCGTTGCCGCGATCGTCGGGTGCCGAAACGGTGCATCCGCTTGACAGCTGGAGCATGGACCGGACCGGCGACGGGACGGACCTGATCCTGACGCTGCGCACCCCGGAAGGACAAGAGGTTTCGTTCGTTATGAAACCATGGCAGGTCGAGGGAATGGCGACTATTGCCACCTACGGAAATCATGGCCGCGACAGGCCAGGCAGGACGATCCATTAGCGTCGCCTCGCGCCGGGCATCTCCTCGCTGAGGCTTCTCCCTGCGTCATCACCGGGCTCGGCCCGGCGACCCACGACTGTGCGTCTCAAAGCCGCAGGAAACCGGGTGGCCGGCCAGCCCCCTTCGCTCGCGTGCCCAGCCCCATGGCCAAGCCACGCCAAAACGCGGCAAGTAACGTGATTCGCGCCGAATCCAAACGGATCCGGACTTGTAGCGACTGCCTCAGACCTCGATAGACCTCTGCCGCCCGAGTGCAGGAGCGAGAGTGAGACTGCCATGGGCCGCCGGCGCTCGAAAGCGACGCCGCCGTGTCGGACGCCGCGATTGCGGGCCGCGACGAGCCAGCCCGAGGCCGGTGCGGCCCGTCGTCATTGGACATTTTGTCCATACGGGGCTCTGATGGACAGATCAAGCAACCATAAGAGGATGTCCAAGGTGATCGATTTCGAAGCCGCCGTGATGCGCAAGGTGGCATGGAGGCTGGTACCCTTTCTGTGCATCGGCTACGTGATCAACGCGCTCGACCGCTACAACGTATCGATCGCTGCGCTCACGATGAACAAGGATCTCGGCCTCAGTGCGTCAGTCTATGGCCTGGCCGCGGGCGCCTACTTCTGGAGCTACGTGCTCTGCCAGCTCCCGGCCAACCTCGTGCTGCGAAGACTCGGCGCGCGCACCTGGCTTTCGATCATCATGGGCGTCTGGGGTCTCGTCTCCGCCTGCACTGCCCTGGTCACCGGCGAAACCAGTTTCGTCGCCGCGCGTTTCGTCCTCGGCATTGCGGAGGCCGGTTATTTCCCGGGTGTGGCCTATTTCATGATGTGCTGGTTTCCCGGCCGGTATCGGGGGCGCATGATGGGCATGTTCTTCGCGGCGAGTGCGATTTCGAGCGTCATCGGCGCGCCCCTGTCGGCGAACCTGCTTCGTCTGGACAGCTGGTTGGGCATTGCGGGCTGGCAATGGGTCTTCCTCGCGGAGGGACTTCCCGCCGTAATCCTGGCCTTGTTCGGCTATACCATGCTGCGCAACCATCCGGCGGACGCGCCCTGGCTGACCGCAACGGAGCGCTCCTGGTTGCAGGAGCGGCTGGACACCGAGGCCGCCCAGAAGCCGGCGCAGGGACAGCGGCTGCTGCCCTCGATTCTCAATCCGCGGATCATCGTCCTGACCATAGCCTTCGCGTTCACCCTGTATGGCAACTACGCCATCAGCTTCTTCCTGCCGCTGATCATCAAGGGGACCGGCCTGTCAAACCTCGCGGTGGGCTACGTCAGTGCGCTGCCCAACCTGTGTGCGGCTACCGGAATGATCCTGCTCTCGCGCCATTCCGACCGAACCGGGGAGCGATTCTGGCACGTGATATGTCCGGTTACCATCGGCGGTCTGGGCGTGCTGGTCGCTGCGTTCTCACTCGGCAACGTCTATATCGCCATGGCCGCTTTCTGTGTCGCCGTCTGCGGTCTCGCCTCGACACTGCCGGTGTTCTGGAATTTGCCGACCGCCTATTTCGGCCCGGCGACAGCGGCGGCAGGCATCGGGGTGATCAATACCGTCGGCAATATGTCCGGCTACGTGGCGCCACAGATGATGGGCCTGCTGCACGATCGCTCCGGAGGCTACGTCGTCCCGCTCATCGTGGTTGCCGGCCTGGCACTCTCCGCGCCCGTGCTGATCTCACTCTCGGGCATTCGGCGCTACGTGCAGGGCGCGCATCGGCCGGTTCTGGCGGGCGCACCGTCGGCACAGGCTTCGCCGGCCCGGCATTAACCCTCGGCGGCAGCTTCTGCGCGGCTCAGTTGACCGATCGACGTTCCGTCGGAGCGGCGTCGTCAACGGCCGCGAGAAGGTCGTGCGACAAGGCCCGGGCATTCTCCAGCGGCAAAGCGTAACAGACCTGGAACGGTGAGCCGAGCAGGAACATTGCAACGATCTTGCCGCTCATGACATCGACGCCGACGCTGACGGGATGGTCCACATCGGCGCGCGGCACCGCGATCCAATCCTGGCCGAGCGAACGGTTGTCGCCTTGCCGGTCGGCGAGCGTGGCGGACAGAAACGCCTGTTGAAACACCGCCGCCAGCGATTCGACGTAGGAGAAATCGATCTGGATGATCTGCTGTTCGCCGGCACAGTCGCGAAACTGAAACTCGACGTATTGACGCCCGTCATCGATATTCACCGCATCGAGGAACTGGAACAACGGCTCGGGCATCATCGCTTCCGATCTGATACGTTGTGTTGGATTGGATATAACGCCACGCGAGCCCGCCGCGAGTCAAGATGCGGCGCTACCGGTACGTCAAAGACAGGATGCGGAGCGAGGCGAGGAAGCGGCCCCTGTCGACGCCCCGCTAGTGAGACGATGGTGAAGTCCGCCCCGCTGCCAGCGCGTCGGTGTCAGAGCTGCGGAATGGAAGAGCTCGCCGCGGTTCAGGCCGGAATCAGGGCCCGGCGATCCCAACCGGATCGAAGCCGTGCTGCTGCAGGATCGCCTGTCCCCGCTCGGACATCACGAACAGCGCGAACCGGGCGGCGGGCAGTTGATCCGACAGCACAACCATCCCGTAGGCCGGCCCGACCGACAGCGCCGCCGGCAGCGAAACGGATACCAGCCCCGGCACGTCCTTCAGGATCGCAGCCGATCCGCCGCAGTAAGCCAGCACGAGGTCGGCGCGGTTCGCCAGGAAAATCCCCTGCACTGCGCCGTGGCCCGGCACCAGCGGCGGCGTGTCGCGCCCGCCGTAAAGCTGCAGCGCCTTCTTCTGCAGCACCGCCTGCGCCCCGGGATGCAGGCCCTCCGCCCGGCCGAAGATGGCCCAGGTGTAGTCGCCGCTGGGATCGACCCCTGGTGTCGACGTAGCGAGCCGCACCGCGGGATCGAGCATGCGGTCCAGCACCGCATCGGGCGTCAGACCAAGGCTTGCGCGGCCCAGCGCGCACATTCGGTTGCGCGTGAAAAGGATCACCGGCTGGCCGCCGTGTGCCAGCTTCCGCGGTTGCTCCATATCCGCCGAAGCCAGGATATCGGCCGGCTCGCCATGCTCGATCCGCTCCCGCATCAGGCCGGAGGGTCCGAACACCGGCGTGGCGACGCTGCCGGCTGGCGCCGGAAACGCCTTGATCAGGTCGGTGAAAACCTCATTCAGGCTGCCGGCTGCAAAAATCCGCACGCCATCGGCGAGGCCGGCGTGTGGCAGCAGTGTCATTGCCATACCAAACCATACGGCAACCCTGAAAACACCCGCCATCTGGACCCCCGACCACGCCGTCGCTATATCCGCGGTAACATAGCAGACAACACACCGCGGAGGAGCCCCGCCCATGTCCGTCACTGAACAGACCCGTCCCGCTGCCGGCAAGCCACGCCAGGTCCGCATGCTGATCGATGGCGCCTGGGTGGACAGCGCGTCCGGCGCCACGCTGACGGTCGAGAACCCGGCCCGCCGCACCACGATCGCCGCCATCCCGCGCGGCGACAAGCAGGACGTCGATCGCGCCGTGCAGGCTGCCCACAAGGCGTTCCCCGCATGGAGCAAGATTCCACCGCGCCAGCGCGGCCGCCTGCTGCTGCGTATCGCCGAGGCCATGGAAGCCCGCATCGAGGAACTCGCTCGCATCATCGCCGAGGAAACCGGCAATGCGCTGCGTACCCAGGCGCGGCCCGAAGCGACGCTGACCGCCGACATCTTCCGCTATTTCGGCGGCCTGGCCGGTGAACTGAAGGGCGAGACGATCCCGCTGGGGGAGAACGTCCTCAGCTACACCCGCCGCGAGCCGCTCGGTGTCGTCGGCGCGATCATCCCGTGGAATGCACCGGTGCTGCTGGGCGCCCTGAAAATCGCCCCGGCCTTGTGCGCGGGCAACACCCTGGTGCTGAAGGCGGCCGAGGACGCGCCGCTGGGCGTGCTGCTGATGGCCGAGGTGTGCCAGGAGTTCCTGCCGCCGGGCGTGCTGAACGTGCTGACCGGCACAGGTGAGGAGTGCGGCGGCCCGCTGGCGCAGAACCCGATTATCCAGAAGCTGTCGTTCACCGGCTCCACCGAGGTCGGCAAGATCATCATGCGCGCCGCCGCCGAACGGATCGTTCCGGTGTCACTGGAACTCGGCGGCAAGAGCCCGTCCATCGTCTATCCCGACGCCGACGAGGACTGGGTGGTCGACGGCGTGATCTCCGGCATGCGCTTCACGCGGCAGAGCCAGTCCTGCACCGCGGGGTCGCGGCTGTTCCTGCACCAGGATATCTTCGACAACTTCCTCGACCGGCTGACCAAGAAGACCCAGGCGCTGAAGCTGGGCGATCCGCTCGATGAGACCAGCGATATCGGCGCCATCATCAACGAAAAGCAGTTCCGGAAAGTGTGCGGCTATGTCGATGAGGGTCTGAAGCGGAAGGACGCTCGTCTGGTGTTCGGTGGCCTGCCGCCGAAGGACGGCCCGCTCAGCCAGGGCTACTTCGCCATCCCGACCGTCTTCGCCGACACCTCCAACGACTGGCGCCTGGCGCGTGAGGAGATCTTCGGGCCGGTGCTCGTGGCCATCCCCTGGAAGGACGAGGAAGACGCGATCCGTATGGCGAACGACAGCCATTATGGCCTCGCCGCCTATGTGTGGACGCATGAAATCGGCAGCGCGCTGCGGGCCGCGCATGCCATCGAATCCGGCTGGGTGCAGGTCAACCAGGGCCTCGGGCAGCAGCCCGGTCACTCCTACGGTGGCTACAAGCAAAGCGGTATCGGCCGGGAATTCTCCCTCGAGGGAATGCTCGACAGCTTCACCCAGCGGAAGAACGTAACGGTCAACATGAACGTGCCGCGGCGGGCATAGAGGCGAAGGATCCCGGGAAGGCGCCGAGAACGACAGCGGCTGACAGAGCGCGGGCAACGGGGGTGAGCAGTGCGCCCATCCCCGAAGCGCGGGTCGGACATTGACGCCCCCGGTGACGGCACGCCTGCCGCCATCGGTCATTGCGTCCACCGGCAGCGAACCGACAGCCTCGAGAGGCCAGATCAGGCCTGTGCGCTGATCAGCCGGGCCACGCCTCACCCGGAAAGAGCCCGGACCTCAGGCCTCCAGGTCGGCGTCCCAATACAGGAAGTCGAGCCACGTGCGGTGCAAATTCTCCCGCGAGACGTGCCACTTCGCCGCCTCGTCGATCTGGTGCGGCGTTGGTTCCACCGGCGGGCAGCGCAGCCGCAGGCCGCTTTGCTTCAGGGATCGGCTGCCTTTGAACAGGTTGTCCGCCTGGCAGCACGTGACGACGTTGTTCCAGCTGGTGATCCCGCCCCTGGAACGCGGCACGATGTGATCGAACGTCAGGTCCTTCGCCGGCAGCGTTTCGCCACAGTACTGGCAGCTGAACCGGTCCCGCAGGAACACGTTGTAGCGTGTGAAAGCCACCTTGCGACGCTTATGGAATCGCTTCAGCGCCACGACAGAGGGAATTGGGAACGATTGCCGCGTGGAATGCACCTCCACGTCGTAGTTGATGACCGCGTTCACCCGCTCCTGCAGCACCGCGACCAGGGCATCCTGCCACGACCACACCGACAGCGGCCCCCAGCTCAGGGGCTGCATGTCAGCATTCAGGACCAGCGTCTGGAGGTTCGGAATATGGCTCACAGGCGGAACCCTGGGCGCCGCGCCGTGTTGAGCACGAATTCGGGGAACTGCGACCCGCCGTCAGGCAAAAGCGACTCCCTTGCAGCCGGAGCGCGACACCTGGGCGTCTAGAAATCGTCGAGCCGCCAGATCTTATGCGCCGCCGAAACCTGGGGAATATATGGCAGAGCGCCAACCGCGCCGCAACCCGCTTCGCAACGCCCCTCTTTCAGTTCATTGTTCCGTCACGAAAATCCCTTTTGCAGCGCCAGCGCGCCCAGGGCGATCCCGGTGTCGTCGATGCCATGGCCGAGCCGCGGAACATAGTGCGCCTCCACCGGCACGCCCGCTGCCAGCAGCGCGGCCTCGGCCTCCTGCGAGCGGGAGGCCGGAACCGTCTCATCGTCGCGTCCATGCACCAGCAGAACCGGCGCGTGGTTGGCAAGTTCGGTGGCCAGGCTCTCCGGGGCGACTAGCGCGCCGGAGTACGCCAGGATCGCGCGTGGGGCGACCGGTCGGCGCAGCCCGGTGAACAGCGCGATCATCGCCCCCTGGCTGAAACCCATGATAGCGTAGGCGTCGGTGGGAAGTTCGAGCCGGCTCAGCTCCGCGTCGATGAAGCCGTGCAGGTACGGGGCGGCCGTGCGGACGCCCGCCTCGACCATCGGCGGGGAGCGGTCGGCCACGCTCCACCACTGGCGGCCGAAGCCGGAATCGTGCTGGAACGGCGCATGGACCGAGGCGAACAGGGCATCCGGACAGGCGTGCTGCCACGCCGGCGCCAGGTCGATCAGGTCGAACGCATCGGCGCCCAGGCCATGGCACAGGATAACGAGCTGCCGGGGCTTCGCCTTGGAGGCAGGTCCCCAATGGATCGCGTCGAGGGTGGGCATGGTGCTGTCTCCGGTTCGGGCGCCGATGCGACGCTCGGGTTGCGCGGGCCGGCTGATCCCCCCGCCGTCGTCACGACGTGCGGACGAGCAGGATACACATGACTATCACACGCTTCGCGCCCAGCCCGACCGGTTTCCTGCATCTGGGCCATGCTTTCTCCGCCTTCCATGCATGGCGCCGGGCACGTCTGGCCGGCGGGCGGTTCCTGCTCCGCCTGGAGGATATCGATCCCGGCCGCTGCCGCCCCGAGTATGCCGACGCGATCCAGGAGGACCTGGCCTGGCTCGGCCTGGACTGGGACGGCCCGGTGCGCGTGCAGTCCGAGCATTTGACCGAATATCAGGCGGTGCTGGATACGATGGCAAGCCGCGGCCTGGTATACCCGTGTTTCTGCACGCGAGCCGACATCGCGCGCGAGATTGCCGCCTCGGCCAACGCGCCGCACGGGCCTGATGGCGCACCGTTGTATCCCGGCACCTGCCGCCGGTTATCCCGGGACGAGAGGATGGACCGCGTCGCCACGGGGGAGCGGTTCGCGCTCCGGCTGGATATGGAGCGCGCGCTCCAGGCAGCCTCGCTCCGGCCCGGCCTGTCCCACGACGGCCGACCCTACATTGGCCCGTCCGCCAATGACCCGTCCGACAATGACCCGTCCGACAATGGGCTTTCCTATATCGAGGAAGGTGAAGGCATCATCGATTGCCATCCCGAGCGGTTCGGGGATGTCGTGCTGGCGCGCAAGGATGCGCCGGCGAGCTACCATTTGTGCGTCACCCATGACGATGCCATCCAGGGGGTGACGCTGATCACAAGGGGGACCGATCTGAAGTCAGCGACCGATGTGCATCGGCTGCTGCAGGCACTGATGGGCTGGCCCTGTCCGGTCTACGCGCACCACCGCCTGCTCACCGATCGCGCGGGTAGGCGGCTGGCCAAACGCGATCAGGCGGCAACACTGCGATCGCTTCGCGCCGAGGGCGTCTCCGCGCGGACGATCATCGATCGCTTCGGGTAGGTTAGCCGCCCGTTAGACCGGGGTATCGCGCGCCGTTGACGCGCGACAGGTCAGCTTCGGTATCAAGTATGCGGTTCACGCAGAGAAGCGCGGTGGCATCGTGACTTGCGCTTCTCTGCGATTGGATACCAGGCAGGTCGATCCCGGTTAGGCTGCCAGCCTGCCGGGGCATGGCTTGAGCACTTTCATACCAACTGGCAACGCTGAAAGTGCTCAATCTTCCTGCCTGATCGCACGATCCACACGCCGGGAACATTCCGGTCAGCGTGATCATGCCCGAACTCCGCCGGACTTATCCAATTGGACTTTTCCCATTTGGACTCATCCGACCGGGCCTATCCGGCCGGGGTGGTTAGTCCCAGTACCGCCAGTGGTGATGTTCCCAGCGACGATGATGCCAATGGCGATGATGCCAATAGTATTGCACGTGGGTCACCAGGGGATGTGACGGCGTCACATGCACTCCGGCGGCCGACGGCGCTGCCGAAGCACCGACGGACGTCAGAGCGGTCAGGCCGCCAAGCGCGACGGCCGCGAGAAGTATCTTACGCATCGAAAAGTCTCCTTTTGCAGCCCACCTCATATGCACTCCGAATCGGACAGAACCAGGACGACATCGGGGCATTGTTGCGACACCAGTCCCCTTCCATCACGGGCCGGTACGATCGCGGAGCCGCGAGGACTCCCGGGTCGTTCAGCATCATGTCCGTCCCGATCGTCCGCCCGGGACTACCGTTCAATGCCGAAACGCCGCCGGGGCGGCTGCGTGCGGGTGGGGCGAGATCACAATCCGATTTCGCCATTCAGTCCTGGCACGGCTCCGGTTCTGGGCGGGCGCATGGCGCAGGCAGCCGGTCCGAGACCGGGCCGCCAGGGCGCTCGGCCGCATACCCGCTTCCCGGTGAGACGGGTTGGCAATGCCAAGGGCTAGCCATTCGGGCACCGCGGGGCATCGGGCGCGGATCACCGCGGTCTGACCGGCTTTCGGCCAGCCGCGGCGCATTGTAGCATGATCCCAGGCAACGGAGGGGGCCATCATGAGCCCAGCGGGCACGGGTAAAGTCGCGGCGGTCACCGGGGCCGCATCGGGGATTGGGCAGGCGGCGTGCCGGCGGTTGCTGGCAGCCGGCTGGACGGTCTTTGGCCTCGACGTGGCCGAAGACCGGCTCGAGGCCGTGCGCGACGGGTTCGCGGCATACCAGACCCGGTTCCAGCCGGTCCGCTGCGACGTGGCGGATGCCGCGAGCGTCACCGCGGCGTTCGCAACGCTGGGCGAGACCCTGAATGCGTTGGTCTGCTGCGCTGGAGTGCTGCGCACATCCTTGCTCGAAAACATGGCGGTCGAGGATTTCGACCTCGTCCTCAACACCAACCTGCGTGGCACGTTCCTGTGTTCACAGAAGGCGCTGCCGCTGCTGCGGCGCGCGGCGAGCGCGGACAATCCGTCACGCGTGGTCCTGCTGTCCTCGATCGCGGCGCTGCGGCCGAAGATCGTCAGCGGGGCCTATGCGGCGTCGAAAGCCGCGGTCAGCCAGCTTTGCCGGGTCATGGCCGCGGAATGGGCACCGTCCGGTGTGCTGGTGAACGCGCTGGCGCCTGGGACGGTGGACACGCCGATGGTGCGTGCGGTTTCGGATCCAACCGCCTCCAAAGGATATCGGCCATCGGGCGTGTCGCCGGTCGGGCGGATCGCCCAGGCCGATGATGTCGTCGACGTGATGATGTTCCTGCTGTCGGACGCCGCGCGCTACGTCACCGGAACGACAATCCCGGTGGACGGCGGAACACAGGCCGCCTTCATCCCGCCCGGCTCCCCCTCATGATACGTTGGCTTCTCGCGTTTGTCCTGTCGGCGTATCAGGCATGGTCGCCGATCACGGCGCGGGCGCAGGAGCGGGTGGTCAATATCTACAACTGGACCGACTACATCGATCCGTCGGTGCTGGCGGACTTCACCAAGGAAACCGGGATCCAGACTCGCTACGACGTGTTCGATGCGCTGGAGACCCTGGAAGCGAAGCTGTTCGCCGGCCATTCCGGCTATGATATCGTGCTCCCAAGTAACGAGCCAAGCTTTTCGCGGCTCATCCGGGCCGGCGCGCTGACGACGATCGACCGCACGAAGGTACCGAACTGGCGCAATCTGGACCCGGCGCTGATGCAGCGGGTGGAGTCCTCGGACCCCGGCAACCGGCATGGTGCGATCTATCTATGGGGCTCGATCGGGATCGGGATCAATCCGGATAAGATCCGAATGGTGGCGCCGGATGCACCGCTGGATTCGTGGGCGCTGCTGCTTGATCCGGCTTGGGCCAGGCGGGTCGCGCCGTGCGGGATCATCATGATGGATTCGGCGATCGACGTGATCCCGTCGGTCCTGCACTACCTCGGCCGCAGCCCGGACGGTGCGGCCCCTGGCGACCTCGATGCCGTTGCCAGGACCTTGATGGCGATACGGCCATATATACGAGACTTCGCCAGCGGCGGAGCGTTGGAGGCGCTGGCAACCGGGCAGGCCTGCCTGGCGCTGGACTACTCCGGCGACGTCGACCAGGCGGGAGCCCGGGCCAAGGAGGCCGGACAGGGGGTGACGGTGACCTATGTTCCTCCCAAGGAGGGGGCGGAAGTCGGTTTCGACATGCTGGCGATCCCCACGGACGCGCCGCACAAGGAGGAGGCGCTGGCCTTCATCAACTTCGTGCTGCGGCCGGAAATCATGGCGCGGATCACCGACGCGACCCGCTACCCGAACGCGGTTCCGGCGACCCGGGTGCTGGTGCGGCCGGAGCTGCTGAACGACCCGAACGTGTTCCCAACCGACGCGGTCATGCAACGGTTCTTCACCATTGGGCCATCGACGCCCGCTACGGATCGAGCCCGCACCCGGCTGTGGGCTCGCTTCAAGGCAGGCAGCTGAGAGTGCAGCGCCGAAACGTCAGCGGCGGGACGACGAGCATGACGGTGGCGGCGCCACAAAGCGCCGATCCTGGGTGGTCGGAGACCCGGCGGCGGGATCGGCACATGATGGCGATCGTTTCGCAGACCTTCGGCGTCGCCGGTTGGATGTCCGCCGCCGACCGCCCGATGCGCCACACAGGTTCAGGCGGCGCCCTGCGACCGGCATCCGGCGCACGGGAACACGCGGCCGTCCCGAGGCCACATGGCAAGGCTGGGCCGGGTCGCCCATGTGCGTCGCGGTGCCGGAGAATGCCTGCGGCGCGACCTGTCGCCGACAGGCGCAAAGCACCGGAACGCGCTGCTTCACGGCACTTTATCGCGCACCGTGTCCCGCGAGGTGATGCTTGCGTGCCGGTTCCCTGTCGATGTCAACAGCCTGGCTTTGGTAAAGCCCCCTGATGCGTGAGTGTTCGGACGACCCGGTCACGGAACATGACCCGGCCGCGGATCGAGGGGACGTCGGCCAGCGTCGGGGAATGCCGCGTTGACGCCGCCAGACCCACCGTCGGAGATGCACAGCCTGCTGTCCGTTTCGCGCCTGACCATCCGATACGGGTCGATCGTCGCCTTGGACCGCCTCGATCTCACCATCGAGCGTGACGAGCTGTTCGTTCTGCTGGGTGGTTCCGGGTCGGGAAAGACAACGCTGCTGCGCGCTATCGCCGGTTTCGTCCGGCCGGCCGCCGGGCGCATCGTGCTGGATCATGCCGATCTGTCCGGACTACCACCGCACCGTCGTCCGGTGAACACGATGTTCCAGTCCTACGCCTTGTTCCCGCACATGTCGGTCGCGGCCAACATCGGGTTCGGGTTGCGTCAGAACGGCATGTCCCGCGCGGAAACTCATCGGCGGGTGGAGGCGATGCTGGCCCTCGTGCGCCTGGAGGGCTTCGGCGCGCGGCGGCCGGCGGAACTGTCGGGCGGCCAGCAGCAGCGTGTCGCGCTGGCTCGCAGCCTGGCACCGAGCCCACGCCTGCTGCTGCTGGATGAGCCGCTTTCGGCACTGGACCAGGCGCTGCGGCGCGACACCAGGGCCGAACTGGTGCGGCTGAGACGCGCGCTGGGGATCAGCTTCGTTCTGGTGACGCATGACCAGGACGAGGCGCTGGAGATGGCTGACCGAATCGGTGTCATGCGCGACGGCCGCATGGCACAGGTGGGCACGCCGGCTGCGATCTATGAAACGCCAGCCGATCGTTTTGTCGCCCAGTTCGTCGGGGCAGCGAATATCCTGCCATGCATGGTCGACGGCACTTCGCTGGCGTTGCCGGCGCTCGGGGTTGCCGTTCGCGCCGCTCGGCCGTTCGTGACCGGACCAGCTCTGCTGGCGTTGCGTGCGGAGCGGTTGCGGATCGGCGGCGAGCAAATGGTCAACCAGGTGGAAGGCGTGGTGACCGAGACCGCCTATGCCGGCGATGTCCTGGCCGTCCTGGTCCGCCTGGCGGATGGATCGTTGCTGCGGGTCAGGCAGTCTCTCGGCGATGGTCTCGCGGCGGCGATGGTGGCACCGGGAACCGCGGTGCGGGTGGGATGGCAGCCCGACGCCTGTATGCTGCTGCCGGCATGACCGGCGCAGGTCCATCCGCGTCCCCTCCGCTCCGGCGGACCTCTGGTCCGGACCAGAACCCCCCCGGTGACGCCGGGACCGGCGCATTGGACGCGAATCAGCCGGGCACGAACCAGCCGGGCACGAACCAGCCGGGGGCGAGCCAGCCGGGGGTGAGCCAGTCGGGCGCGAGCCAGCCGGGCGCGACCGCTCCGGGCGCGAACAAGTCGGGCGCGACCGCTCCGGGCGGTATTGCAGGCCGCGAAGACACCGGCGGACCCGCCCCGGGCAGCGGGGCAGACCATAGCCTGATCGGAGGATCCGCTCCCCGCAGCAGAGCCGGCGAGACTTCCGCCGGCACATCCGCGCCCGCCGGCTATCGCCTGTGGGTTATCGCGCTGCCCGCCGCGTGGCTCGTCCTGCTGCTGGCCACTCCCCTGGCGATCGTCCTGCTGATCGCGTTCGCCCAGCCGGCCGACGGGGTGCCGCCGTACAGCCTGGGCCTCAGCCTGGATAATCTCATGCTGGTGGCGAGCGATCCGCTCTACCGCGAGGCCCTGCTGCGAAGCGTACGCGTTGCCTCCGTCTCGACGGTCGTATGCCTGGTGGTGGGGTTCCCCATGGCGCTGGCAATCGCGAAAGCCGCGCCTCGGTGGCAGAATGCGCTGCTGCTGGCGGTGATGTTGCCATTCTGGACCGGATTCCTGATGAGGATCAGTGCCTGGATCGGGCTGCTGGCGGACGGTGGCCTGATCGCGCGCATGCTTGGGGGATCGCGGCTGCTGTACACCGACACCGCGATGTATATCGGCATGATCTACACCTATCTGCCGTTCATGGTGCTGCCGCTCTATGCGCGGTTGTCGCGGCTGGATCCGGCCTTGATGGAGGCGGCGGCGGACCTCGGCGCGCCGCCATGGAATGTATTCCTACGCGTGATCCTGCCTCTCTCGTTGCCGGCGGTGGCGGCTGGAGCGATCCTCGTGTTTGTCCCGGCGATCGGCGAATACGTCATTCCCGCGCTGCTTGGCGGCCCGCAGGCACAACTGATCGGCAAGGTCCTGTGGGAGGAGTTCTTTTCCAATCGTGACTGGCCGACGGCATCGGCGGTGGCGGTCTGGCTGCTGGTGGTGTTGGTGGCGATTCCCGGGCTGCTGGCAAGGATCGGGCGGACGCCTCGGATCTGAGGCCCTGCTGCTTATTGGCACGGCGCGGGCAGGAGGAGCCAGAGCGGTCGGGTCGCAGCTTGACAGTCTGTCGCGGTTTCCACCTGCATCCGGAACGACCCGTGGTCCCGGGCCGGTGCCGCGTGAGACGGGGCGGCCGGCTTCCTGCCGTCATTCACGCGGCGGCGAATTCGCGCTCAACGAAGTCGAGAAAGACCCGCAGCTTGGCGGGCATCAGCTTTCTGCTCGGAAACACCACATAGAGATCGGGATCGACGCTTTCGGCCCCGGGCAACAGGGGCACGAGGCTGCCAGCGGCAATATCCGATTCAACCAGAAACCGCGGACTGCGAACGATCCCCAGCCCGGCCAGCGCCGCCTGACGCAAGGTGAGCGCATCCGTCGAACGCAGATTGCCGTTCGGATAGACACTCAGTTGCTGATCCGCCCGCCGGAATTTCCATTCGACGGTCTCGGCGGAACGGGCATAAAGCAGACAGTTGTGGCGAGTCAGATCCTCCGGAGTGGCGGGTATGCCCATACGGGCGAGGTAATCGGGAGCGGCGCAGACTACCCGGTGCAGGGTCCGCAGACGGCGGCGGATCAAACTCTGGCTGGCCGGACTGATGAACTGGAGCGAGAGATCATAATCCTCCCCCAGCAGGTCAGGTTGGCTTTCGGTCAGGTTCACATGCATGGTGACTTTCGGGTACCGGCGGAGGAAGTCCGGCAGGCGTGGTGAGATCTCGCGCATCCAGAACAGCGATGAGGCGACCACCCGAAGCGTTCCTTGCGGCTCTCCGGTCCCCTCGCGTACGGCGTGCTCCGCCCCCGCAACTTCCTGAAGGACCCGGCGGCAGTGTTCCAGACAGGCCTGCCCCGCCTGCGTGAGGCGCAGCCTGCGGGTTGTGCGATCGAGGAGCCTGCCGCCGAAAACGCCCTCCAGGTGCGCAACGTGCCTGGTTGTGGTTGCATTTGAGAGGTTCAACCGTTCGGAGGCGCGCGTGAAGCTGCCAAGCTCGGCAACCCGAACGAAGACCTCGATACTCTGCATCAGATCCAATTCCATTCATCCCGTGAAATAGTCTTTTGCTCCCAGCGGGGTGCATCGCATGGCCATCGCCCGCTAGGCTTGAAGGCAACCGTAGCAGCGTGCCGCATTTCTGCGCCAGACGATAAAATAGCCTGTCGGTGGGGCCTGAGCCTTGCCGAAGGGCCTGATCAGCGCGTGCGTGTTGCTGGGGGAGAAGCGATAGCCAGAGGAAATGATGTCCGAGCCAACTGCAGTGGCCCACAAGACGATGGATGAGGAAGCGGGGAACGCCAATTCGTGGCGGGCGTTTTTCGCGGCCTACCTTGGATGGGTATTTGACTATTTCGAAGTTTACTTCCTCACGATCATCATCGTTCCAATGGCTCGGGAGTTCGCGTGGTCGCCGGCACAGATTTCCACCATTCTCTCGGCGCAGCTTGCCTCCATCGCGCTCGGCGGCGTGATCTGGGGCTTTCTGTGCGACCGGTTCGGAAGAAAATGGGCGCTGCAGCTCTGCATCCTGCAGTACTGTGTCGGCACGTTCGCGCGGGTCTTTACGCCCGACTATACGTACATGCTGTGCTTCACCATCTTCGCCGGAATCGGCATTGGCGGCGAGTACGGCGTGGGACAGACGCTGGTGACCGAAATGGTCGGCCGCAAGAGCCGGGGGGCGTGGAGTTCCATGCTCTACAGCGGCATTTTTGTCGGCATCATCCTGGCCGCAGCAATCGGGGGACTCGTCGCCCCGGCTCTTGGCTGGTCCGGCTCGCTCGCGGTCGCGACGGTCCCGGTTCTGCTCGTGGTGTTTATCCGGTCCGGCACGCCCGAATCGCATGTCTGGCTGGAGCGACGCAAGGCCGGCCAGCATATCGCCTCATGGCGGGAATACGTGAAGGGCAGTTTCCTGCGCTCGCTTATGCTGTGCTACGTCACGGCATTGCTGCAGTTGTTTGCCTATTACGGCGTGACAACGCTGATGCCGACCTATCTTGTCACGGTGGCGGGCTTCTCGCTCAGCAAGGCGTCCTGGTGGGTCTTCTTCACGGGGATAGCTGGGCTGGCGGGCGCAACCGCCGCGGCCCTGTGCGTCGACCGGATCGGACGCCGTGCGACATTGTCCATCTCGGCACTCGTCGGGGCAGCCGGCGGTGCGCTGGTGTTTCTGCTGTGGGCTCAGCTCGATTCACTGGGTGAGATTCTGATACCGTTCTTCATGCTGTATGCGGGATTCGGCGCCACTGCGTCGGTCTTCGGATCGCTGTTTTCCGAGGTGTTCCCCGTTGCATTGCGCGCGACGGGCATGTCGACCGCGTTGCAGTTCGCCCGCGGCTCCTCGTTTGCGGCGCCGCTGCTGGCGAGCGCTCTGTATCCAAGCCTGGGCTATTCGCCACTCATCATGGGCGCGGTCGGACTGCTGGTGATTCTGGCGCTGATAGCCTGGGCTTTTCCCGACACCACCGGTGTCGCGGTCGATTACTGAGGAGGACGGGCAATGATCCTGTACATGGGATTGGGCCGCATGGGCCTGCCAATGGCCATCCATGCGCTGAAAGCCGGGCACGACGTTGTCGGGTTCGATCCGGTGGCGGAGCGGCGGGCGCTGCTGGCGGAGGCGGGAGGGGCCGCAACGGACGACGCGTCGGCGCTGTATCCGACCGCATCCGCCGTCGTCGTGATGGTGGGATCGGAGAACGACGTGTCCGAGATCGTCGCTGGCGAGAACGGGATCATTGCGCGCGGACAGCCCGGCACCCTGGTCCTTATCGTCAGCACGGTGTCTCCGGACCTGGTGGCGCGCCTTGGCGGACTGGCCCGGGTCAAAGGCATCCGGGTTGTCGACGCGCCGGTTTGCCGGGCCGAGATGGGTGCGGTGAGCGGCACCCTGTTGGCTTTTCTCTCCGGGGACGACGATGATTGCCGGGACGCCAAGGCCGTCATGCAGCCCTATTGCGCGGATATCGAGTTGGTCGGCCAACGTCTTGGCGCGGCGCAGATCGCCAAGACCGTGAATAACATGATCCTGTGGGCCTGCGCGGTTGCCAATGAGGAAGGCATGCGGCTGGCCGGCACGTGGGACTTGGACCTGGCGGCGCTGCGTCGCGCGCTCGTGACGAGCAGTGCGGACAACTGGTGCCTGCGTCACTGGGACCGGATCGGTGCCATGCCTTGGTCCATCAAAGATATGGACATAGCGCTGCAGACGGCGCGTGACGCCGGAGTGGCGCTGCCGCTGGCGCAGCAGGTAGGCGTGCTGGTGCGCAGTTCCACCGTTCTCTCGCATGCCTAGGCGATAAAATCCGGCGCGACGCAACGCCGGGTTCGCCCACGGGCATCGATTTTGATGAGGCAATTTCCAACACTGGAGGACCAGGCGCCGGCGCTCCGCTCCCGACGCTCGCGACCCTGGCGTCGGGTGAATCGGCCCGCCGAACTCAGGAGGACTGCCCGTGTTGCCCCTCAGTGACGGACAATACCTCGTCACAGCTCTGAAGATCCGATTGAGATGCTGCTCGTGGTCATGCTGCGACTGCGGCTTCTCTGTCGTTGGATACAAATGGCATCTGAAAGCCACTTTTTCGGCTGAGGCAAATATGTCTTGTGCGCGCGCCGCTTTGCTGCGGTCGATGAAACGAGGATGATGCGATCGCCGCGGCA
>DASWON010000149.1:0-5647 GCA_036398735.1 Rhodopila sp. | reverse complement strand
TTCATTCGTGGGACAATCCCCGGCCGTCCATCGCTCCGGTCGGCCCAAAGACAGTGCCAAGCATGAGGCCATTGTCGCGGCCGCCCGCGCCCTGTTTGCCAGCCAGCCGTTCGACATGGTGACGATGGAGGCGGTGGCGGCTCAGGCCGGCGTGTCGAAGATGACGGTTTACAGCCACTTCCGTGACAAAGAGACGCTGTTCGAGACGATCGTCGCGGCGACGGCCGACCAGATGATCGCGGCGCTGTCGGCGCCGGACGAGGACGACGCATTGCGCGAAAGGTTGATCGCGGTGGGTTCCGCGTTCCTGGACGTCATCCTGGGGTCGGACATCTGCAAGATGTCGCACACGCTGCCGGGTGCACTGCGCGCCAACCGGGCACTCGCGGAGCGCTTCTATGCCGCCGGCCCCGGCCGGGTGAGGGGGGCGCTGGCAGCCATGATCGCCGCGGCCGCCGAACGTGGCGAGCTGGAGGTGGATGATCCGAACCTGGCTGCCGACGACCTGGTCAGCCTGTGGGAAGGCGGCGTGCCGGCGACGATCGCATTCGGGCTGGCTGAACTCAGCACGCCGGCGGACATCCGGCGCCGAGCGATACGGGGCACCGCGGTGTTTTTGCGGGCGTATCGGCCGGAGCGGAGGGCGGGGCTCCGCGCCGAACCCCGCACAGGGCGGAACGCCCTTGGAACCCCGGGATCCGGCGGCTGAACGGGCGGGGGCGACTGGTACGGTCGCGGTTCCCGCGCGACCCCCTCCTGTGCACCCGCCCATTTTCCGGGATCAAAGGGGGCGTCGCCCCCTTTGCGGGTCCGGGCAGGGCCCGGCCTTCCCTCAGTTCGCGACTTCGCCGGCAGCCTTGCGCGTCGCGGTGACGGCTTCGCGGGCGGCGCGGGCCATCAGGCCGCTGTCATTGGCAATGGTGCAAAGCTGGAAGCCCATCTGCATCATCCGCGCGGCATAGGCGGCGGTGCCGTTATGGATGCCGGCGAACTTGCCGTGCCGTTTGCAGGACGCCAGCAGCTTGCCATAGATCTCCAGGATGATGGGTTCCTCGCGGTCCAGGATCGGGATCAGCCCGAGTGACAGGCCCATGTCGGACGGACCGATATAGATCCCGTTGATGCCGGGCACGCTGAGGATCTCGTCGATATTGTCGATGCCCTGCTGCGTCTCGATCATCGGAATCACCAGGATCTCGCTGTTCGCGGTGGCCTGGTAACTGCTCGCCTCCCCGTACATCGCGGCGCGGATCGGGCCGTTGCTGCGCTTGCCCATCGGCGGATACAGGCAGGCGTCGGCCAATGCCTTTGCCTCGGCCGCGGTGTTCACCATCGGGCAGATGATGCCCATCGCACCGCCGTCGAGCGCCTTGCCGATGATGCCGGGCTCGTTCCATGGCACGCGGACCAGCGGCGTGACCGGATGCGCCTGCATTGCCTGGAAGCACTGCACCATGGACTGGTAGTCCTGCACCCCGTGCTGCATGTCGACGGTGACGCTGTCCCAGCCGCACTGGGCCATCACTTCGGCGGAAAAGCCGGACGGGATGGCGAGCCATCCGTTGACGTTGGCCTTGCCGGCGGCAATGCGCGCCTTGAGTTTGGTCGCCATGATTACGCTTCTCCCGAGACTGGTAAGAGCGGCACGCTAGGCGTGGGCCGGCGGACCGTCAACGCGGCGAAAGCGCGGCCGGCAGAGGTGTTTACTACTTTTGACGTGGATCATGGACAATCCGCCTCCGTCCCTCTCGATTCAGCCTGCAACTCGAGGAGTAACGATGAACCCACGGCAACGCAGTACTGTCCGCGCGCTGTCTGCCCATTCGGTCTGTGGCAACATCGACCTGAAATTGGCGAACGGCCTGCTGCAAGCACTTGGCAGCGACGTCACGCGCGATGGCCAAGGCCATGTCGTGATCCGGCGGAATAGGCACACGTCGGGATTCGACGCTTCCCGACACACCGTCCGGCGAGACGACGTGGGATCGCCACATAGGCCTCTCGGGGTCGCCGGCATCGATCCGGGTGCCAGATTTCCGGCTCGGCGCGCGTGCCGCTCGGGCCACCCAGACCGAGAGTTCCCGGCAGATTTAGCGGGTTGAGAATTGGACATGGTGAAATCACTGGCTCCCGAATCGCTGGCTCCCGAAGCGCCAGTCCCCGAATCGCTGGCCCTCAAATCGCTGGCCCCCGCGAAGAAGGGGGCCGATTCCGCGGCTCCGCACGGCACCTTCCAGGAGGCGCTGGTTGGTCCCGCGCCTGGCCCCACATCGCCGGGCGCGCCCTCGATCAGTGAACTTCGGCATGATCCTGCCGGTATCCGGCGCCTGTTCGAGTCAGGCGAATACCCGTACAAGACCTCGATGCGCACCGCGCCGTATGAGGCGCATATGCTCGAACTGCAGCGGGAGCTGCTCAAGGCGCAGCACTGGGTCGAAATGACCGGGCAGCGGATCGTGCTGCTGTTTGAGGGGCGCGATGCCGCCGGCAAGGGTGGCACCATCAAGCGTTTCACCGAACACATGAATCCGCGTACCGCTCGCACCGTTGCCTTGCCCAAGCCCACGGAGCGGGAGCGGACCGAATGGTATTTTCAGCGCTATATCGCCCATCTGCCGGCGGCGGGCGAAATGGTCATGTTCGATCGGTCCTGGTATAACCGCGCCGGCGTCGAACGGGTGATGGGCTTCTGCACGCCCAACGAGTATCTTGAATTCATGCGGCAGTGCCCGGACCTGGAGCGTATGCTGGTCCGATCCGGCATCAAGCTGATAAAATTCTGGTTTTCGGTCAGTCGTGAGGAGCAGCGCCGGCGTTTCGCGGCCCGCGAGACCGATCCGCTGAAGCAATGGAAGCTGTCGCCGATCGACCGTGCCTCGCTGGACAAGTGGGACCATTACACAGACGCCAAGGAAGCGATGTTCTTCTATACGGACACCGCCGACGCACCCTGGACGATCATCAAATCCGACGACAAGAAGCGCGCTCGGCTCAATGCGATGCAGCATCTGCTGTCGCAGATACAGTATGACGGCAAGGACCGCGGCATCGTCACCGGTCCCGATCCGCTGATTGTCGGCGCGAGCGCGCATGTGATCGGCACGGATCTGCATATCATCAACAAGTCGATCCATCCCGCACTGAAACGGGGTCGCGAAACGAACGCGACCTGAGGACGCAACCGTTGTGCGACATCGCCGATGGATGCACGGTGAGACCGCGCCGCCCGCCTGAAGGGCATCCGATCCGGGCGGCGAACGCTTGCTTCGCGACATCCGCCTCTCCAGGGCCTGATACAGCCTGATCGCGCGACGCCGTGGCGCCACGCCCGGCTGCAAGCGATGCGCACCACGCCGCGGCGCAACCCGGACATGCCCTTGGTCTGCGACCGCACACGCTCCGGATCGACTGCCTGGGGCCCGATCCGGCGGATGGACGCCGCACCGGACGCGGTCGGCCGCATGCCGGTGAGCCAATGCCGGGACAGCGTCGCGCCGGGATCGGACCGGACGTGCCGGATGCGGCAGTGCCAGGCGGAGACTGTAATATTCGGGTGCTCCGCCGCCTGCCGCGGCGATCCGGCGCCAGCACCCTCATCGAATTCGCGACCGGCACCGCGGTGGCGAACGGGGCCAAGACCGTGGTGAAGGACTGTGCAAGCGCGCCGGATAGCGCCCGATCCGCATGTGCAGCATCGCCCGCTCCGTATAGCTGTCGGCAACCGGTCCCGTGCGAATGATAGCTTTCGGTAACCGGTCCCATGCGAATTGGCGTTCGATCGGGACACCGGATACCGATACGGTCGAGCCCGATCAGACAGAAGGATACGGCATGACGACCACACCACCTCCGCCGCCCCGTCGGCGCATGTCGACCCGCCCGCACCTGGCACCGCGCTTGCGTACACCGATCGACCCGCCCTCACGGGCGCGCGCGCTCCTGCCGGTCCAGATGCCCATCCCAACACGCGCCCGCGTGCTGGCGCATCGGTCCATCGCACCTATCGTGAACGTCTCGGTTCCGGCGCAAGTCCCTATTCCGATGGCGGAGCCGTGTGTATCCACCGGCGAGGGGGCAATGACATGGATCTCGATCTGACCGGCAAAATCGCGCTGATCACCGGACCCGCGAAGGGCATGGGCGCGGCGATCACCCTTGCCTTCGCGCGCGAGGGCTGCGACCTGGCGCTGGTGGGGCGCGATACCGCCGCCATCGATCCGGTTGCGGCGGCAGCGCGCGACCTGGGCCGTCGCGTCATGGTGACGTCCTGCGACCTGACCGATACCGCGCGCTGCCAGGCGGTGGTGGATGCCGCGGTCGAGGCGTTCGGATGCGTCGACATCCTGGTGAACATCGCCGGCGGGTCCGGTCCAATGGGCAAGACCGGTTGGGAAACGACCCGCGCCGAGTTCGATGAGATCGTTACGCTCAACATGACCGGCTGCTTCAACACCATGCGCGCCGTCCTGCCGCACATGATTGGCCGGCGTGCGGGGAAGATCGTCAATGTCGGCGGCACCTTCGGCATGCGCGGCCGTGCCGGACGCATGGCCTATTCGGCATCGAAATGGGGACTGCGCGGCATCACCAAGTCGATGGCGCTGGAAGCCGGCCCGTTCGGCATCAACGTCAACCTCGTCGCCCCCGGCATGGTGGACGGTGAGCGCTTCCGCACCAAGGTGGTGCCGACAATGGCGGCGAAACACGACATTCCGGAGGACCAGGCGGCGGAGCTTCATGCCTCGGAATATGCCTTGCGCCGCATCACCGAGGACATCGACGTCGCCAACGCCTGCCTGTTCCTGGCTTCCGCCGTTTCGCGGCAGATCACCGGCGTCGACCTGCCGGTCGATGGCGGCTGGGCCACGCTGTGAGCGCCGCCAGGATCATTACCGACCGACGTCCCGGCCGAAGCCGTCAATCGATCCGGACGATGGCGCGGGGGGACAGCCCGCCATTGCGCGAGCGGATCAAGCGCCGGCGAGTTCCAGAACGGCATCGAGCAGCACCTGCGCCCCGCGCGCGACCTGTTCCGTCGTCGAGTATTCCTTCGGGTTGTGCGTGATCCCCGCCACGCTGGGCACGAACAGCATGGCACTCGGTACCAGCGGCGCCATCAGCACTGAATCGTGGCCGGCCGCGGCGATCATGTCGCGCGTGCCAAGCTGCCGGTCGGCCGCCTTCGCCCGCAGCAGCGAACCCAGCGTTGCATCAAACACGATCGGCCCGAACGTGGTGTAGGGATCGATGTCGATGCGCACGCCGCGGCGGGCCGCGATCTCGGCCCAGGCCTGGCGCAGCGCGGCCTCCATGGCGATCGCTGCATCCGCGCTGTCGTGCCGCACGTCGCAATGCAGCCGCGTGACGTGCGATACGTTGCCGCGGGCGTTCGGGATATTCTCGATCCAGCTGGCGCTCGCCCGGCCGCCTGGTTCCGCTGCCAGTCCGATCCGTTCGACGGCCAGGATGACCTCGGCGGCGGCGGCAAGGCTGTCGTGCCGGCGGTTCATTTCGGTGGGACCGACATGGCTGGGCTCGCCGGTCACGACCAGTTGGAAATAACGGGCGTGCATGGTGCCGACCACGATGCCGATGTCGGCACCGGTCGCCTCCATGACCGGCCCCTGCTCGATGTGCAGTTCCAGCC
>DASWON010000148.1:0-13972 GCA_036398735.1 Rhodopila sp. | reverse complement strand
GAACACCGGATTGGCGCCCTGGATCAGCCAGGTCGCGCCATCAACCACCAGCCAGTCACCGGCGCGCGGCGGTCCCGGCCAGCCGGCGGCGGCAATCTCATCGGCCAGCATCTGCACCTGCGCGTCACCCTGCCTGACCGGTCCAGCGATGCGTTCCGGCGCGTACGGGAACAGGAAGCCCTGCACCGTCAGGTCAGCCGGCACAATGCCACCGTCGGCCGGGTTCGCCCGGCGCAACGTCATCGGCCTGCCCCGTGTCGCCAGCATGCGGCGACGTCCCGCTAGAAAACTCGCCATCCATCTCTCATAACGCGGTAAGGCGAGCAGCATCGAGAGGATTGGGTCCGGGCTATAGCCCGATCACGCGCCGCAGAAACGGCTTGAACCTGGCCGCGAGCGCGGCATGCCCGGCAGAGTTGGGGTGCACGCCATCCGTTGAGAGGCCCGGCAAGTACGTACCATCATACACGCCTGGCGAGCTCTGGTTACCGACGATCGGTAGCACGTCGAAAATCTCTGCGCTGGTGCCAGAGTTAAGCAGGCGGGTGCGAATATCCGTCCAAATAGCCAAGTTCGCCTGTGCGATGCTGCCGCGTGGCAGGGGTGTCGTGATGATTGGCAGCGCGCCAAGCGTCAGCGCCTTTTGGGCCGCGCTCAGCACGCGGGCAATGCCGTTATACCATAAGGACGGCGGGCTATCGTTGGCCGACCAACCCTGCAGCACCACGATAGACGGGCACCCCGCTGCCAGGTTGCCCATGAACAGTGGGAAAAACGTCGCGCTCGGTTGGCCGCCGTGCGCCGTGTTCCACGGCATCACCGGCAATTTCGGCGACGATAAGCTTAATGCCGACTTGACCCAGAATGGATCCATGTTGGCGTCAGATTTGTCGCCGCCGATATGGCTGTCCCCCATGGCCATGATCTGCACCCCTGCCGTGCGCGACATGACCTGTAGAGCATAGATCGGATTGTAAACAATCGAAAACGCGTTGCCAGTGCCGACTGCGTTATTAGGCGACGTCACGCTGTCAGTGTTGAGGTTGCAAAGAAACAGATCGTAGCCTTGATTAACAGACGGCACCCCTGTCCAACCCGCCAAGGCACGAGTGGCTCGCGTAAACGTCTGCGACGTAGCCGGCCACAAGACGCGCGTAAATAGCGCCTTAACGCCCGGCGTTGGTCCCCAGTTAGACGCAACGATCGGGGCCCAATCGGACCAATAGACGCGCGGGATGTTGGTCGCGCCGGTGTTTGGGTCTGCCGTTCCGGGGCCGGCTGGCACAGTAAAGCTGGTGTTGGCCGACGTGTATACCGGCAACTCGCTGTCAGCACCCAAGTAGTCCCATGTAAACGGCGCCCAGGCCTGTCCACCGGTCGGGTTGACGTAGTCCGGCGCGTCAAATGTAGTTGACGGGCAAAAGATCGCTTTGGTGATCGTGTAGGGATTGGTGTTGCTATCCATCTGTGCCAAGCCAATTCGGACCGCATACGCATCATCCGGGATGGCAATCGTCAGATAGGATGTGGTGTTTTGTCCCGGCAAACCTTGAGTCCCGACATCGCCGCCAAGCACGCCGAAAGTCAAGCGGTGCCGCAGCGGCGCTACCGCACGCAGAGCGACTGGGGGAAGCGAAGCACCCATTATACGGCCCTCGCCGCGACCTGCGACCCTGGCGGCCCGTATATACGGATGCGGCCTTTTTCGTTGCTCATATCAATCGCCCCACCCTGGTTGCCAGCTCCGCCGGATGCCAACAGGAACGTGGTCTGGTTTGCGCCAGTGCCATCGTCGGCAACGATCTGGAGCGTATCGGCCGATTGATTTTGAACAATACAATACGCGCGCGACAGGTTGAGCGGAATGGTGGCCAGCAGCTCAAAGGTGCCGTCAAGTGGCACGGCAGGCGCCGCGACACTATAATCGGTGCCAGCGTCACCCCAATCTAGCGTGGGGACGTGTCCCGCGACGGAGTTTGCGATCGCCGGGTCAAGGCCATGCGACGTGGCGATTACCTGCGCCGCCTGACCAACATTGAGAACCGGCGACAAGTTGTCGGCAAGAGCCTGGATGCCGACCGACGCCCCGGTGGCGATATCATAAATATTATAGACTATCACCGCGCATGTCTCCCGGCTCATTCAATTGTTGCATCAAAAGCGGCAGAATTACTGACTCTCGTGGTCATTCCACGATCGTCGGGATTCGCAGTTCGCCCGCACCTGGTCGAAACCCTGGCCTCGGATCTCCCCGCGCGTTGGGTGTCGCCATCCCCGTTCCCCGGTTCGCGGCGTCAGACCCAGTGCTCGACGTATCCGCCGGACTCGAGCAGCTGCATGATCGAGGGTGGGATCGCAGTGCCGGCGTTCGGGTTGGCAAACCATTGCTGCCGGCCGACGCCCTCAGTCATTTCCATGCTGAGGTTCGGATCACGGCCATCCTGCCAGTAGAGCAACTGGACATACTGGCGCGCCGCGAAGGCAAGGTCATCGGGAACAGTCGCATAACCGGCATCATAGAGGACAGTAATCACGCGACCGTGCCACGCACCATCGATCCGCCGCAGGATGCCGGCCGCGGCGTCAGCCTCATAGTCACTGGCATCTAGTACGGCTCCATCGATCGTCACGGATGCAACAGACACGATTGGCCGCCGCGCCAGCAGCAACTCATGGCCGCGTGCGCCATCGTGGTGGTGGCTGACGCGGAATGTCTCGGTCAACGTCTCCAGCCGCAACGTCGGCGGTTGTGCACCGGCGCGCGCGACGTGGCAGGCGCTCGTTATCCCGGCCGCCACCTGGTTGCCCAGACGCGTCAACAGCGCATCCTTGCTCCCGTCCGTCACGCCGACAGCCGCGCGCAGATCCTCGATCGTGAGCAGCGTCCGATCGGGCGCTGGCGTCGTGACGATGAGCATGGCCATGGTCCGACTGTGGCTGCGCCGCTGCTTCAGACCGGCGGATTGGCCGAGGGAGCCATCAGCGGAGACGTAACCCAAAGGCCGGCGATGTACACGTTGCCAGTGTTGTTCGCCGGCGTGATCGTGATACGCTTATAGCGTTTGCCGCTCGGCCGTATGCCGAGCTTGAACACTTTGTTGTCGTCAGCAAAGGTGAACGCCGCCAGCGCCTCCGTGCCGATCAGATTGACATCGTCGATCGCGGTATTGTCCGACAGGTTCGCCTGATCGCCCTCTTCGGCCAGAACCGTGAAGGTGGCATCCGTGTCCACGAGCGATCCGGTCAGGATCACGAACTCGGCGCCGCCCAGCCCCTGCATGTCGAGGATCTGCGACACGTAAGCAGTATTATCCGTCGTAGCCGCCGTCGGCGCGAGGCCGCGCTTAAAGTCCAGGTTGTTGTGAAGGTCGCGCAGCATGGCGACTGATCTCCGCTCAGGGGTGAAAGGGGTGCCGCCCATGTCGAGCGACGCGCGCAAAGCAACGCCATTGCGCGGTTCAGGTGTGTTGGCTCAGGTGGCAAGCAGCTTGATCGCCTCGAAGTTGGTCACGTCGCCGCCGACCCGCTTGCGCGTGTAGAACTGGACGAACGGCTTGGCTGTGTAGGGATCGCGCAGCGTCGAGATACCGACTCGATCGACGATCGTGTAGCCCATCCGGAAGTTCCCGAAGGCAATCGGCAGCTTGCCTGCACCGACGGCATCCATGTCGGCGGCCTGGTTCACCTCATAGCCCAGCAGCACCGCCGGCTTGCCGGCCTGCTGGTTCGGCTGCCAGATGTAGCGCTCTTCGCCGTCCTTCAGCAGCATCAGCGCGGTGACCGTCGAGCGCTGCATCAGCCAGACCGCGCCGCCGAGATAAAATTCCTTCAGCGACCCCATTAGCTTAATCAGATCATCCCAGGCTATGGACCCACCGGCCGCAGCCGGCACCTGCTCAATCTTGCCCGTCCCGCCGGCGGCGAAGGTGCCGCTGGCATAGGTGGCAAAGCCCCGCGGCTTCTTCACGCCGTTGCCGTTCACGAAGGCGCCACCCTCGGTGCGGCCGAACTTGTCGCCGATCTTGCGGCCAAGCCAGCTCTCCACGTCGAACGCCGAATCCTCCAGCAGCTTCTGCGTCGCCTTCGGCATGGCATACAGTTCGTGCACCGGGATCCGCTGCATTCCACCCATCGGCGTGTTGGTCGCCGGGCGATCCTCCTGTTCCCCGACCCAGCCGACCGAGGCTTCATCGTCGTCGCGGGGATATTCGATCGCATCGGTCGAGATGTTCTCAACATTGGCGATGGCCCGCATCGGCGACGTCTCGAAGTTCACGCCGGTGATCGTGCCGCCCACCGCAGGCGTCACATGCCAGCCGCCATCCGGGTCGGCTCCGACCGACATCGCCTTGACGTCCACAGCGTTGTCGCCGCGCCGCAGGTAGCTCTGCATGACCTCGCAATAATCCTGCACTGCCTTGAGGTCGAACTTGTCATCAAACTTCGTCCCGCCCTTCAGTTCTCCCCGTACTGCCATCGCGGAATGCGCGAAGGCGCGTGCCGCCTTGACGCCGTCCACGGAGTCCGCCCATGCACCGGACGTCGCACCCGGGCGGTTCAGCTTCTTCTCGACCTGGTCCATGCGGCCGGTGAACATCGCCTCGAGCGCGGCGTTCTTCTCGGCAACGCTCGCGGTGAGGGCGTCGATCTGCGCCTTGATCTCCGGGCGGTCCGCCGCCGTCTTGGCCTCCTCGGCTAGCCGGCGCACCGCCGCTAGGTCGGTGTTCATGGACTGGCGCAGCCCCTTAACGTCATCCCCGAACGATTTGATTTCGTGCTGGATCGCGTCCAGCACCGCGTCTTCTGCCATCACCGGCTCCTCGTGGATTATCTGGTTGGGTTGATGAGTTGTCGCGTCGACCGCAGCTTCGACAGCACGTCCGCGAGACCGGTCCCGCCGGACGCCCGCATCGCCAGCAGAGCCTTCACGCCGCGGTTCATAACGATCAGCGCTTCGGCCTGGCTCAGCCCGGCATCGCGCATGAGCAGCCGCTCGAATGCCCGTTCGGTCGAGATCAAGCTCTTGACCCCGCTCACCGTGGCCAGTTCATTAGCCGGGAAGGTGACCGGCGAGACCTCGATCAGGTCCTTCATACTCTTGATAGTGCGGCGTGGCTCATTGGGCTTGGTGCCGCGCACGAAGTCACCGGCCCGATAGCCGATCGACAGGCCGCCCAATTCACCTTCCTTCATCGCGCCGTAGATGTTCTTGCCGCGTTCGGTGTCGAGGTTAATCAGGCGGCCCTTGACCGGCAGGCCGTGGCTGTCCTCGCTGATGCTGGTCCACTTGCCGATCGGCAGGTCGGCCATTGGATCCGACGTCCCGAAAAAGCCACCGCCCATGCTGCCATGGTTGAGCAGCATCTTCGGCATCGTGCCCTTGGCCTGATGGCGCGCCAGCACCGAGGCGAACGCGCCCGGCAGGATGACATCGCCATTGTCGTCTTCATTGCCAAAAACCGAGCCATAGCCTTCGAAGGTGCCCGCGGGCGCGCCCTCCTCGATGAACTTGTAATCGAAGCGCACCGCGCTTTGCCGGATCGTCACCATCGAATTGGTCACAGTCTTACTCCGGGCACAGTTCAGTTCTTCGGATCATCCACCGTCACCGTCAGCGTCTGCGGCTGCGCGGCGCCGCCATTCGGCCTCATATTGACCGGCGCCCACAGCTGGTCAGCGTTTGCGCTCGCATCCTCGTCCATGTCGTCCCAGCCGCGGACCTCGTTCTGCGTGGCCCAGCCAGGATTGTTCGGGCCGCCCAGGGCGATGCGGTTGTATTCGGCGCGGTCTTTGGCGGTCGCGCGAAGGAATTCACCATCCAGCAACTTAACGTAAAGGCCTTCCTGCCGCTCCCGCGTCGTCAGCAGCTGGCGCGTCATCGCCTTGTCGAAGCGGCGGTGCCAGGGACGCACCGTGTGCACGAGATGCAGCGCGTTGATCGAATCGACCGCGGCGCGCGCCGCCATGTCGGCGGGATGCCCGATCACCATCGGCAGGACGCCCATGGCACGGCATACCTCCTCGATCTGGTGCTGGCGCAGCTGGATGTGCTGCGCATCGACGCCCTTCATGTCAAACGGTGTGAACTTCGCGTCATTGTCGAGCACCATCACGCGCGAGGTGTTGTCGAGGCCGCCGTAGTGCTTTCTGACCCACGCAGCGAGCCGGATCAGGCTCGGCTCGTCGAGTGTCCTCGCCACTGACAGCACGCCGCTCGGACGGGCGCCATTGGCGTGCAGCATCGCATGTGTCTGCTCCCCCGCCAGCGACAGCCCGATCGCCTCGCGCGCCAGGCGGACCACATCAAGTCCGCTGTAGCCGTCCCAGGAGATCCCGCGGATATGCAGGATCTGCCCCGGCCCAACCGTCTCGCACGAGCCATCCACAGTGGTGATCCGGTAGCTCACCGAGTAGTCGCTGTTGGTGACCGGCACGCAATGCCCAGGCAGCAGCGGGATCATCTCGACGACGCGCCCACGCACCCGGTTCGCGAAGGCATAACCATTGCCGGCGAGCACGGCATGCACGGCCAGCGTGTCGCGGAATTGCAAGCTGTCCTGCCATTCGTTCGGCCCAGAATCCAGCAGGTCATACAGCGGGTGGTCGGTCGCCGGCTGTCGCCGGCTCGACCCGGCCGGCATGCGAAAGAGCTTCGCCGGCACCGTCGAAACGCCCTCAGCAATGCGCCGCGTGCAGGCGAGCACCGTCGTCACCCGTAGTGAGGTGCGCCAGCTGACCGTTGGTCCCGATCGCGAACGCCGGCCGCCGAACAGGTCCGGCCAGAGGTCATTGATGCTGCCCCAGGACAGACCGCCAGACGACTTCCATTCTCGCGCCAGCGCACCGAACAGGCTGGGCCTCACGAGGAGCCTGCGCTCAGCCGAATGCCAACGAGCACGCCGACGATAGTGAGCAACACGCCGCCGACCAGGAAGCCGGCCGGAACGTAGATCAGCCATGCCCCATACGCGATGGATGCCGCACCGGCGAAAACGGCCAGATCACACATCACACCCGGCAATGCGGATCCGATCCAAACGAGACGTCGTGGTCTGGATGGCATGGGTGCTCCCCGTCACAGTGCGGCCGCGGCGGCTTCGATCCTGTCCATCAGCCCGTCGATGTCGTCAGTCTCCCAGCCCGATCTGCCCTGCGCCTCAGGGTTCCGCGACATCAGCGCCACAGCGTTCAGGGCTGCCATCACGGGGTCGATCTTGCCGGCCCCAGAGATCTGCTTGGTGATCGTGATCGCATTGCCCCGGGGTTCGACCTTGGCGTTGCCAACGCACCAGGCCATCAGTGGCTGGCCGCAGTGCACAAGCGTGCCACTCGCCAGCTTGATCTCGCTGGTCTTGATCGCGCCGTTCAGTGTCCATCCCTGGGAGATGCCGACAACACGGGCTTCGCCCGCAATGTCCTTCTCGGCCAGGGCATCGACGATCGCACCCACGCCCATCGGATCGAGCCCAACCTTGGCGAGCAGCCCCGCCGTATCGACCGTGGCCACGATGTCCGCCAGCTGTGCGAACGCGTCCTCCATCTCGTCGACGATCACCAGATCGCCGGCGGCTTCGAGGTCCCGCAGTAGCGCTTCCTCGCCCTTGCGCCGCTCAAGGACCGAGGTATGCGCCCACGCCCGCGTCCACAGCAGCCAGCGGCGGGTCACCCGTTCGCGGCCCAGCACTGCGAGCCCCAGGAGATCATCAAGACCGCCACCATCGATCCCGACGCAAACCACATCGCAGCGGCCGAGAATGCCCTCGAAGGTCAGCCCCGGCTCCGCCGCCTCGGGCCAGTATTCGGCACCGCGCCAGTCGTCGGTCTTCAGGCCCACGCCGATCTCGATGTTGAGGTGCTGTGACGCCCACACCTGGATCGCGGCCGCTCCCTTTGCGCGCTCGGCCTCCCAGTCCTGGATCAGGCTGCTGAGCCGCACCGAACGGCCGAGATTGGGCATCACCATGCCCCACATGGCCGGATCCTCCCATCTCTTCTGATCCTTGGCGATGTCCTCAGGGAACTCGTAGAGGACCGGCAGCATCGGGCGGATGTTCTGGCCTCGAAAAGCGCCGTCCCGGATCTTGCGCGCCATCATCAGTTCGGCGCGGAACGCGCCGACCGGCCGCTGATCGCTCTGCGTGGTCGTGATCAGCAGCAGACCGTCCCGCCGCTTCTCTAGACCTCCCCGGATCTGGCGCAAAACCTTCTCGGTGTGGGCGTTGCGGCCCAGCAGGTGCAGCTCGTCAACCAGCACGAATGACGGCATCGACCCCGTCAGGATGCTGAGATCGAATGTCTTGATCCGCATCTCAGACTTGTTGACCAGGTCCTCGATCCGCTTCTGGTGCTCGATCGGCCGGAAGCGCCGCTTAAGCTCTGGCGCGGCCTCGATCATGCCCACCGCCTGGTCGTAGGCGCCGTCGGAGATCGCCTGTGTCGGGCCGACGAACAGCATCTCCGCGCGCGGATTGCGGTTCATCAGCATCGCCGTCAACATCAACCCCGCAGAGTAGCTGGTTTTCGACTGTCCCTTCGGTGCGAGCAGGAAGATGTCGCGGATCATCCGCTCTTCAGTCCTGGGGTCCCAGGAGCCAAATGTCGCGCGCACGATGTCACGAAACCATTGCCCGGCCGCGTCCTTCAGCTTTGGCATCCCGGCGACATCCGGCAGCCGCAGTTCGTCGAAGATCTGCAGGCCGAGATCGGCCTCCTCGCGGTTCAGCGGCAGATCCGGAATGAGCGAGGCGCCCGTCCTGATCCGGCGTTCCCAGTCGGGGCAGCTAAGGTCCCACATGGGATCAGTTCAACTGACGCCGGGCGATCAGGTCGCCCAGTGCCGTGCCTGTATCCGGCGAGCGTGCATCTTGAAGCGCCTGCTGCTTCTTGCCCAGCTTCGGCTCCTTTCGTGGCTTGTCGCTGCGAACCGGTGGAACGCCCAGCAGCAGGTCGTTCCGCTCCAGCATCCGCTCGAACTGTTTGATGGCGCCCACGTTGCCATCTTGGACGCCGTCCCAGCACCGCTCGAACAGGCAGGCGAGCAGGCGATCGCGGGCTTCGTCACGCACACGCAACTGCTGCAAATAATTCTTCCGCAACGTGGGCGTCGTGATCGACAACGCCTGGGCAATCCGGTCGTTTGACCAGCCGAGCGCCAGCAACATCATGACTTTGTTGCGGTTTTTCTCGGTGGCGATGTGCGGCGGCCGGCCGGGCTTGCCCCAACCGTCCGGGATCGGGTCCCCAAGGAGGTCGAAATTCTGCACCATCGAAAAAAAATCCGTGAATGAGCTCGATGCGGTTGCCGCTCCCCGACCGGCCCAGAGATTGGACCCCCCCTCCCCTCTCAGCATGGCCGGTGCGAGCCTGCAGACCGGCCTGGAGGCCGCCTGGAGGGTCAGGAGGATGTCATCCGTGCCGCACGGGCCTTCGCCGTCTTGAGGCTGTGGCAGGAGCCGCAGAGCAGCCTGACGTTCGTCGGGTCAAGTGGGGCGCCGCCGTCTCGCAGTTCGCGGACGTGGTCCCCGAAGATCCGGACGGATGAGCCGTCCAGGTTATGCGTTCGTCCGCAATCCGCACAGCGCCGGCCCCGCTCGGCAATGAGGCGGCTCATCAGCGACCGCCAGGCGAGCGAGAGATAGAACGGGTCGGCGACCTTCGGGCCGGGCCGGGCGATCCTGACGTCCTGACAGACGACCATCGGCGCCAGGGTCTTCAGTTTGCCCGCCATAAAGCCCCAGAAACAACGAACGCCCGACCAGTTGCCTGGCCGAGCGTGCGATTCGCGTGACGATAGCGATTCAATGCCATATTCTTGATCAGGTTGAACAGCCCTTTTCAAAATATTTTCGGGCCTGCAATGCCGCAACGATCAGATCGATGCCCTGCCCGTGCCATTGCTGGACCGCCCGATAGTCGCAGCTCAAAACTTTCCCGATCCGCCGCCACGTGAAAAGGTGCCGTTCAGTGACAGGATGAACGAGCATCCTGGCACCCACGATCCGCCGCAAGACATACCGGTTGTCCGGGATCAGCCGCAGCCACCGCAACGCCTCGTCCATCTCATCGATCCTGGTTGCGGACGGAACAGGCGGTTTGATCGGGTTCTCGGTCCAGCCGTAGGCCTCGATCGCCGATCTCACAACGTCCATGCCACCAGCGGACATACGTGGACTGAATCCCGATCCTGGCAGCGCCAGCAAGGTCGAGCCGGCTTCATCGAGACGAGCACCGACGTAGGCGGCGTCGATGGTCCGATCGTCCGTCGGCACCCATGTCCGGCTGGCTTCGACGTCGCTGGCCTTGATCCTCACATCGCTCACATCAGACCTCACAACTAACTCACTAATATTATTATGATTATTAAGAGATGTGATGTTGTGAGAGATGTGAGGAGTATAAACGACGCTTTAAGGTTTGATCTCTACACGAGAGCAAATCCACATAAGCGATCACATCGCTCACAACCGCAGTTCTCCTAGGGTTTCTCGGTCACATCGAACATCACATCGCTCACATCGCTCACATCGCTCACATCGGCGGATCATCAGGAGGCAAGACGAGCTCTCTCGGGAGCCAGATCGCATGGCCTGAGACAGCGCCGATACGGATTGATCGCCCAGACGGCATCGCGTCCCGGCATCTGGCGATTGCCGTCAACCATTTTCGGTCATCGAAGTCGGACCCCCGGAAGATTGCATCGAGGCTCGGATGGCGGGTCGCTATCCATACACCGGCGCCTCGCCCAAGCCTCTGAACAGGCTTGTTGATCCTCGAATTCCAGCATCCCGCGCAGCGGCATTCCTGACCGTCTGGCGGGGGCTTGGGGCGCATGCAGGCGAGGATCGGCCGGAGGCCGTTCCGGCCCAGCACGTCCGCCGCCGCCGCCGGCGTCCGACCTTCGTCACCGATGCCGAACGCGATTTCCATCAACTCGCCGATTGGCTCTCGATCGGACGATCGATGCAGCTGCACATGTGACGCCAGCAGGTGCTGCAGCGCACGCCTGGGTGCATCATCCGCCTCGGCCTGCTCGGCCGTCACCACGAGGCCACCGAGCGCCGCAACGCCCTCGCGCAGCGCTTTGGCGTCCGGTAACCCGTTGTTGGTCATGACATACCACCCGGCGAGCAGCGCCCCCTTGCTGTCCATCTCGCGCGGCGAACAGCCCACCTCCGCCAGGTGGCTGCGAAACATGATCAGGGCTTCGTTGTAACGCTCCAGCGCGCCAATTGCGCGACCCCACAAACCGGCTGCATGGGCGCGGGCGAATTCGGCAATACGACGATGATTCTCCTGGCCGTCAGCGCCACCTGGCGGCCGCTCGAGCTCGATCAGCACGAACCTGCCCATGTGCTGCGGCTGCAGGGGTGGCGGGTAGATCGAGAACATAATCACGCTGGAAACGATCTCGGCTGTCCGCCCTTTCCCGTCCGTCGTTCCCCGCGCGAGCTTCGTTCCTTCATCACCCGAGGAAGACAAAACGATGTCCAGCAGGTCACGCCCGCTCGAACTGTTTCGGTCCGACGCCTCATCGATGAGCGATGGGATCGCGCGACTGTTGATCGTCTGCTCCATCCCGGCCTTCGAGGTATCGTTGCTGTAGTCATGGACCAGCAGCGCGCTCCGGATTACCCGCAGCAGCGCCGTCTTGCCACTGCCGGATGGTCCCGTGACGAAGCCGTTCAGACGCCACTGGAGCGCGCCGCACAGCCAGCACGAATACAGCAGCCCGATGATCACGATGCCGGCGGCGGGGTTCTTGTATTCCCAGCCCGTCTGCAGATCCTGCTGAAGCGACCGTGCCACCTCGGGGCCGCAAGGGATGCCCGGACGCGCGATCGCCTCGGCTGCCGCCCAGATCTGCTTGCCGGTCCGAAAGCCTGGTGTCTGCCACCGGTCGCCCACCAGCACGGCATCGCCGCAATGGACGATGGGAAGGCCGTCATCACCGCGCCAGATACCGGGTTGGCGCAGCGTGATCGATTTGCCCCACAGACCAGCACGAGAGGCCCGCGCAATCAGATCCTGTGCCACGGCGTTGGCGCGGAAGTCGACGACACGCATGACCGATTCGCCGTTTTCGTCCTTGAACTCCTTCCGCACCGGCCAGTGCTTGCGCGCCCAGGTATCGTCACCACCGAACAGACTGATGAGATTGTTCCGGTTTCCGAGGTCGCGCGCCGACACCTTGCGCGGTTGGCCCGAGAAATCGAGAAACCAGTAGACGCCGTCCGCGTGGCCGAGCGTACCGATCGGACAGTCATCGATTTCGTCGCGAACCGTCCCGCCACCACCACCGCCCTTCCCCCCATCGACAACCTTGAATGCCCGATCCGCGCCCAGCACGGCATCGCGGATGCGTGGCTTCTTGTCAGCGCCGCTCATGGTGTCTCCCACAGCATATCATTGAAGTCGTTGCCCCAGAGCGACCGCGCGATGCGAACTTCCCGGCCGGCGTCGATGTGGCGCTCAGCCGCCCGCTGCAGTGCTGCGCGCGCCGCCGGATGGGTATCGTTGTCGGCGGCGAGCACCACCATGCGCACCTGGTCAGGCAGCCAGACGGAGCCCAGGTTGCCGAGGCTCACCGCGCAGAGCACGCGCAGCTCGGGCAAGGCCAGCGCCACCGACAGACACGTCTCGATGCCCTCGCCAATGACAACGGGTTCACACGGCGAGGCATCCCGTAGCGGCCGGCCCGATGCACCGCGCCAGATGCGGATCGAGCCCGCGGCGAAGTCGCCGACACTCAGCTTCGCGTTCATCCCGCGCAGCTTGATCCAGCCTCCGCCAGCACGCTCGAGATAGGTCCGGTGCGTGGCGACGTGTGTGCCGTCGGCTCCGCTGATCGCGGCAACCATAGCGGGAAAGGTCATGCCTGACTCGCGATGACGGAGATCCGCGTGATACCGCAAGGCACGTGGCTGGCGGCCAAGAGTGGCAAGGTCGATCCCGCGGCTGAGGAGATAGCCGGCGACGGGCGTGCCTGCGAGCGACGGCGCGGCTTCCAGGTATAGCCGCAACGCGTACGCACGTTTTTTCGCCGCGTCATCATCATTCGCCGGAGTGCGGCGCGCCGGCGGAGACTTACGCACCGGCGCCCGCGTGCGATCGCCCCAGCCGAGCCATGCCAGGCCGGCGGCGTATGCCGCCTTCTTGTCGCCGGCATAGCGGCAGGCGGCGAGCAGATCGAGCGCATCGCCGAACTCTCCGGTTGCCGCATCCTGCCAGTGGCCCTGCTTGGGCCCGCGCAGATGGACCCACATGCTCCCGCCGGGCGCATTGTCGACGCCGCCGACAGACCAGTAGCCAGACTTTCGGCGACCAGCCGACAGCAACTCCGCACACAGCGTCTCGATATGCCGCCCGAGCTCGGCCGCAAGTTCAGCCGCAGATGGGCGGCTCGTAATTGGCGATGGCTGTGTGCTGGGCATTGACATGACGGCAGCGAACCTATCGCCGTGATTTCAGAACGAAGCCCGGATGGCCTATCGAGGCGGCCCGCTTGTTCACGGCGGCCAGGTCGAACGCATCCATGGTTAGGCCGCGTTGTGCCGCCCAATAGCGGATCGCCTCCTGACCAGCCTCGATGGGAGGCGCTTTGACGGATGCAGAGGCGGGGATCGAGCGGCTGCGCAGGGACTCGGCGACGCGTCGGATTGTCTCCAGCCGCGGCGCCGGCGGCAATGGCGGTCCACCCCAGGCAGGAGGAACTGCATCGCCCAATGGCGCGGCGATAATAGGGGAAGCCGGCTCTATAGGGGCGACGACGTCAGGAGGTACAACGATCGGGCTGTCAGCCGCGTCGGACAACACGTCTTTCGATGCGTCTCGATACTGAGGAAAATTCTTCGGGAGCAAGGTCGCCGGCCGGCGTAGGCCGTTGTTGCGGGCGATCTGCCGTATTGCCCCGTTGGCGCCCAATGGCGGGCCTTCGATCTTTTCGAGTTCGGCGCGGATCTCCGAAATCGGCATG
>DASWON010000147.1:0-9470 GCA_036398735.1 Rhodopila sp. | reverse complement strand
GCCCTCGATCGCTTCGCGACCACCCCACTCGGCGTGCATCAGCATGTCGAACAGCGCCTGCCTGACCCGATCGGCGGTGGGACGCGTCGTCTGGCCCGACGGCGCCAGCAGCAAGCGACCGCGCCACGCCCCCGCGACAATCCGCATGCTATCGTGTTCGCGGCAGCGTAGCGGCGGCCCCGCGATGGCGCGGCAATGGAGGCGGCGCCCCGGCACTCGCCGGAAGCTGCTCGCGCAGCACCCGCGCGGGAATTTCCTCGATTCCGCCACGCTCCAGCGTGCCAAGCTGGAACGGCCCGTACGCCACGCGGATCAGCCGCGACACCGACAGCCCAAGATGCTCCATCACTCGCCGGATTTCGCGGTTGCGACCCTCCCGCAGGCTGACCGTCAGCCAGGTGTTGTCGCCCGTCCTGGCATCGATTGCCGCCTCGATGGGCCCATAGCGGACGCCGTCCACCGTCACGCCATGCGCCAGCGCCTTCAGTGCCGCCTCATTCGGCACGCCGAATACCCGTACCCGATAGCGCCGCAGCCAGCCGGTCGCCGGCAGTTCCAGCTGACGGGCGAGCCCGCCGTCGTTGGTCAGCAGCAGGAGCCCCTCGCTCGTGAGGTCGAGCCGCCCGACGCTGATCACCCGCGGCAACTGGTGCTTCAGCTTCTCGAACACGGTCGGCCGCCCCTCCGGATCCTTGTGGGTCGTCACCAGGCCTTCCGGCTTGTGATAGCGCCAGACCCGGGTGCGGTCCGGCTGGTCCACGACCTTGCCGTTGACCTGCACCACATCGCCGGCCGAGATGAACGTCGCGGGATGGGTGACGACCTTCCCGTTCAGCTTGATCGCGCCCTCGGCGAGCATCCGTTCCGCATCCCGCCGGCTGGCAACCCCGGCTCGGGACAGAAACTTGGCGATCCGGTCGCCGCGCCGCTCCTCAGGGTCGGTCACGACGCGGCGGCCGCGATATCGCGACGGCAGAAACCCTCGGGCCAGACGATGGCATCCACGCCGGCGTAGGCGCGATCGCGGGCCTGCGGCAGATCCGAACCGGAGCCGCAAATCGTCAGCACACGCCCGCCCGTCGCCAGGATCGTGCCGTCGGGGCCGGCCCGGGTGCCGGCGTGAAACACCGACACGCCCGGCCTCGCCGCGGCCTCGTCCAGTCCCTTGATCACCGAACCACGCTCCGGCGCATCAGGATAACCCCGCGCGGCCATAACGACCGCAACCGCGGCCCGGTCGGTCCAGCGCAGGTCGAAATCCCGCAATTCCCCCTCACAGGCAGCCACCAGCGCGGGCAACAGGTCGGACTGCATCCGGACGAGCAGGACCTGGCACTCGGGGTCGCCGAACCGCACGTTGAATTCGATCAGCTTCGCCCCATCCTCGGTCAGCATCAGCCCGGCGAACAGGATACCGCGGAAGGGCGTGCCATTGTGCACCATCTGCTTCAGCGCCGGCCGGATGATCAGCTCCAGGCAGGCTTGCTCCAGCTTCGGCGGGAAATGCGGCACCGGGGAACAGGCGCCCATGCCACCGGTGTTCGGCCCGGTGTCGCCGTCGCCGGCTCGCTTGTAATCCTGCGCCGAACCCAGCAGCAGCGCGTCCTCGCCGTCGCACAGCGCGAACAATGAGACCTCCTGGCCGATCAGGCACTCCTCGATGACGACCGCGGCACCGGCCTCGCCGAACACCTTCCGGTCCATCATGGCATCGATCGCCGCGATGGCCTCCTCCTCGGTCGCGGCCACAACGACGCCCTTACCGGCCGCCAGGCCATCGGCCTTCACCACGATCGGCGCACCACGCCGGCGCACCATCTCGCGCGCCGCGTCGGCATCCTCGAAGCGTTCCCACAGCGCGGTGGGGATGCTGGCCGCGTCGCAGATCTCCTTGGTGAAGGTCTTGCTGCCCTCTAATCGAGCCGCCGCCTGCGTAGGGCCACAGCACGCAATGCCGACCGCTTCCATGGCGTCCGTGAGACCGGCCACCAGTGGCGCTTCCGGCCCCGGAACCACGAGGTCGATCGCGTTGTCCTGGGCGAAGCCGACCAACGCCGAAATCTCCAGCACGCCGATGTCGACGCACTCGGCCACCGCGGCGATGCCGGGATTGCCCGGGGCGCAATACAGCTTTGTCAGCAAGGGGCTGCCGGAGATGGCCCAGCACAGCGCGTGCTCCCGCCCGCCCGATCCGACCACCAGCACTTTCATCGATTGCTCCTCCAATGCGCCCGCGGTTCCATGCGCTAACGCCGTAGCATAGGCTAGAGACATGGACGATCCACGCCCCACTCCGGTTTCCAACATGCCTGAATACACCGTCTCCGAGATTTCGGGCGCGGTGAAACGCACGCTGGAAACCACCTTCGGCCGCATCCGGGTGCGCGGCGAGCTGACCGAGGTCAAGCGCTACCCGTCCGGCCACATCTACCTCTCGCTGAAGGACGAAGGCTCGAAGATTGCCGGCGTCGTGTGGAAGAACGCGGTTTCCCGGCTTGGGATGGTGCCCGAGAACGGCACCGAGGTAATCGCGACCGGCCGCATCTCGGCCTACGGCGAACGCTCCTCGTATCAACTGATCATCGAGCGGATGGAATACGCCGGGGTCGGGGCACTGCTGGCGCGGATCGAGATGATCCGCCAGCGCCTGGCCGCCGAGGGTGTGTTCGACGCGGACCGCAAATGTCTGATCCCCCGGCTGCCTCGGGTGGTCGGCGTCGTGTCCAGCGAGCGCGGGGCGGTCATCCAAGACATTCGCACCACGATCGCGCGGCGTTTTCCGAGGACCATTCTGCTGTGGCCGGTCCCGGTGCAGGGCGAGGGTTCGGCAGAACGCATTGCCGCCGCCATCGCCGGGTTCGATGCGATGGCGGCGGGCGGCGACCCACCGCGGCCCGACGTGCTGATCGTGGCCCGCGGCGGCGGCAGCCTCGAGGACCTGATGGCGTTCAACGAGGAAATCGTCGTCCGCGCCGCCGCCGCCTGCCGCATCCCGCTGATCTCCGCCGTCGGACACGAGACCGACACCACGCTGATCGATTTCGTCTCCGATTGCCGGGCGCCAACGCCCACGGCCGCGGCCGAACTGGCGGTGCCGGCGCGGTCCGATCTGGTCGCGGACCTCGCGCAGAAGGGCTCCCGGCTGATCGGCGCCCTGAACCGGCTGGCACAGGAAAGCCGGCTTCGCCTGTCCCGGGTCGAACGTGGCATTCCCGATCTTCCGGCGCTGCTGGGTACGGCGCGCCAGAGGCTGGATGACCGAGCGGAACGGGCGCTGCTGGCCTTGCCGTCGCTGGTGGCAAGGCGGCGGGTCGTGCTGACCTCGATCGAGCGGCGGCTGCCCGATCCGCACAAGCTGACGGCGGCCGCGCGCGAGAGCCTGAACGATCGCGCCTTGCGGCTGCGCCTGGCGGCCCCCGGCCTGGTAGCCGCCCGCCGCGCCGGCCTGGACCTGGCATCGCAGCGACTGGCCAGCGCGGTTCATCGTGCGCTGACGACGCTGCGTGGCAGGGCGGACAGGGTGACGGGTCGTGTCTCCGAGGCCCCGCTGCGCGCGTCGCTGCGTGAGGCGCGCGCCCACCTTGCCGGCCTGGGGCCGCGGCTGGACGCGGCGTCGCCGCTGGCGCTGCTGCAGCGCGGCTACGTGCTGGTGACGACCCCGGCCGGCCAGCCGGTGACCAGCGCCGCCTCGGTCAAACCCGGCGGCCGGTTGCGCCTGCACTTTGGCGACGGCGAGGTTGATGCCGTTGCGCAGGGCGGGACCGGGCGCAGCAGGGGCACCGCCGCACAGGAGCAACTGCCGCTATAAGCAATGCGGAGCGATCCAGCGAACCGGACCCGATGCCGCTCGGCTGGTCGTTTCGCTCCTGGCGAGGACCGGGAACGCCGAGGATCGGGACCTCCAAGGATCGACCGCCTACGGGTCGCGCGCAGGGACCGGCCCCCCGGAGATCGGTCCCCCCAAGGGATCGGTCCCCAGGGATCGGCCCCTACGGACCGGGAATCCCGAAGCGGCGGAATCGCGAAGGAAGCAGAATCCCTGGGGCCACGGCGACCAGGCGATCCGGCTAGTGATCCGGCGGGGGCCTAGCCACTCAGCCGATCGACCGATCGATGCTCGGCATGACCTCGTCCGCACGATCGAACGCCGCCTTGATACGATCGAGACGCGCCGAGATGACGTCGCGCTCGCCGGTGTGGGTCAGGATATAGAACTCATCGTCCCGGATCGCCTGCAGCACACGCCGGCCGACGACCTCCGGAGCCAGCGCGCTGGCCGAGAACGCCGATTTCATTGCCTCCTGTTCCGGCCGCCTGTAACTGCCGCCGAAACGATCAGGCCGGGTCGCTGCCGAATCGAAGATCGAGGTCGTTACGCCACCGGGGCACAGGATGGAGACCCCGATGCCGGAGCCCGCGAGTTCCTGCTCCAGCGCCTCGGAAAGCGCCAGCACGGCGTACTTGGTCATGGCGTAGGCGCCCTGGTTACGACCGTCACGGACGAACAGGCTGGATACCGATCCGGTGTTGACGACGTGGCCGCCCTGGCCGTGGCTGCGGATCATCGGCACGAAGGTGCGGATGCCGTTGATGACGCCTTTGACGTTGACGCCGATCACCCATTCCCATTCCTGCAGCGAGACGTTCTCGATTGGCGTGCCATGCATCGCCACGCCTGCGTTGTTCACCGCGATGTGCAGCGCGCCAAACGCGTCGAGCGCCGCCTTCCCCGCCGCCTCGACCGAGGCCGGATCGGAAACGTCGATCGTCACGCCCACCGCGCGCACGCCGATCGTTTCGACTTGCTGCCGAGCTGCCTCCAGCGGGCCGGGACGCAGATCGGCAAGCACGATGTTGGCCCCGGCATGCGCCAGCGCCTTGGCGATGCCCAGCCCGATGCCGGATGCCGCACCCGTTACGATGGCGGTTTTTCCTTTGATGTCACGCATGTCTGTGTATCGTCCTGTGCGTGCGGGACCGCCGCGGCGGACGATCCCGCGCAGGTCATTTATTCGGCGGCCATTTCCTTGAACGTCTCGATCGCCGTCAGCAGCGCTTCCCGTACCAGCGGCGCGCCGACGTACCCGGCCAGGTGCAGCAGCGCCTCGGAGAGTTCGTCCTCGGTCCAGCCCTGATTGCGCGCGAACCGCAGGTGCAGCTTGAGTTCCGGGTCGCGCCCCTGCGCCGCGTCGGAAATGACGCAGATCAGCGCGCGCGTCTTGAGGTCCAGGCCGGGCCGGGTCCACAGTCCGCCGAACACCGCCTCCTGGGTATAGGCGGCGAATTTCTCCATGATCGGGTGCTGGTACACCCCGCTGTCAAGCTTGTCGGCGTAGGCGTCGCCCATCAGTTTGCGGCGCATCGCCTTGCCCTGAGCGCGTCTGTCTTCGGCCATGATCGTTCTCCCTCCCTATGGCGTGGTTAGTGTCCGCCACCGTGTAGGATTTGGCTAGACCGACGGCGGCGGCGACGAGGCTGGCGCAGCAAAGCTAAGCCGGGTCGAGGCCGCCCTGCTTCTCGATGAAGGCCGCGATGTCGGCCACCCCCTTGCCCGCGCGAACGTTAGCAAACACGAACGGCCGTTCCCCGCGCATCTTCCGCGTATCGCGGTCCATGACTTCGAGGCTGGCACCAACGTAAGGTGCGAGGTCGATCTTGTTGATGACGAGAAGATCGCTGCGCATGATGCCCGGCCCACCCTTACGGGGTATCTTGTCGCCGGCCGAAACGTCGATCACGTAGATCGTGAGATCCGCCAGTTCCGGGCTGAACGTGGCCGCGAGGTTGTCGCCGCCCGATTCGATCAGGATCAGGTCGAGATCGGGAAAGCGCTTGCGCAGGTCCGCCACGCCGGCAAGATTGATCGAGGCGTCCTCGCGGATCGCCGTGTGGGGACAGCCGCCGGTCTCGATGCCCAGGATGCGCTCGACCGGCAACGATCCAGCCCGCGTGAGAAATTCAGCATCCTCCTTCGTGTAGATATCGTTGGTGATCGCTGCGATATCATAACGTTCACGGAAGTACTTGCACAGTGCGTCCATCAGGGCGGTCTTGCCGGTTCCGACCGGCCCTCCCACGCCGACGCGCAGCGGACCATGCGGAGATTGGGTCATGAGCGGAACAGCCTCGTGTACTGGGTTTCGTGCCGCATGGCGGCGAGATCAGATCGGAATGCGCAGCCGCCGAGGTCGTCGAGGCGGCCCGGCTTCGTTTCGTTGGCGGTAGCCAGGATCGTGGATTCGAGCGAGGCCAGCACACGCAGTCCGGCGGACTGGCCAAGCGGCACGAGGCGGACGGCGGCGGATATGAGGTTGGTGGCGAAGGCTTGCAGATAGGCCGCGGCCGTCGCGTCCTCGGGGATATCGTGCGCACCGGCAACCGCCCCCACCGCCACCGGATAGGGAATGCGTTCGGGTGCCTGCGGGACGCCCCACGCGGCGGCGGCCAGCATGAAGGCCCTGCCCTGGTCGAGCGATTCGTTCTGCCGCTCCCGCCCCGAGGCCGTCGCGCAGGCAAGATCGGCGATGTCCTTCAGCGTAACCGTTTCCGAATCGAAGTGGTCTGCCGTGGCCGTCGCCGGTGTAGGCTGCCGGGCCACTGTTGCGCGGCCGGCTCGGTGGGCGTGGCGCAACAGGATCGTATCGGCGCGCCCGGTGCCGAAGGCAAGGACATCGCCCAGCCAGGCCCGCAGCGTCGTTTCGTTGGTAACGTCACCCGATTCTACAGCCCATTCCAGGCCATGGGAGTAAGCAAAGCCACCGGTCGGGAAGGCGGGCGACAGCCACGCCATGAGGCGAAGCAGCGCCTGTGGCAGAGGGGCAGTCGACACGCCATGCGAGGCTTTGCCGTCGATACCGCGCGAGGCTGCGCTGTTGATGCCGGGCGTGGCTTCCCCGTCGGTGGCGGGCGCGGCTTCCCTGTCGATGGCTCGCGCCGCGTCCCCGGTCAACGGCCCCGACGCCGGGCCTGCGCCGGCCGGAACTGTTGTATCGACACCGTGACGGTCGCCCTCGGTCCTGGACTGTGGATCCGCAGTCCTCGACTGTCGATCCGCGGCGAGCGTTGCGGTGGCCGGAGAGCGCCACTGGACACCGTCAGGCGTGAAAATGGTCGTCGTCATCGTCATGGTGGTGATGATGTCCGCCCGCGTATGCCCCCGCCTCCGGATCGAACGGCGCGCGGATCGGATCGACGTGACCGCCGAGACCCTCAACCATCTCGCCGATCACGTGGTCCGTTCTGATCCTGATTCGATCGCCCAGCAGCTGCACCGGCAGATGCCGATTGCCCAGATGCCAGGCGATGCGGATCAGATCGCTTTCATCGTGAGCGTGAATTTCCATTAGTTCCTCGTCCTGGGCGCAGATCCGGACGACCCCGGCTTCAACCAGCAGCCCATCCCCGTCCCGCAGCCGAACCGCCTGCGGCAGATCGATCAGCACCTCGGCGCCCAGCTCGGTTGCCAGAACGATACGGCGGCGGAAGCGACGGTCGTAGTCGATCAGCACGCGATCAATCTCGTGCCTTGCGTCCCAGGTGCCGGCCGGGAGGATGTCGGTGACGCGCATCAAAACAGGAAATACCGCTGTGCCATCGGCAGCACGGTGGCCGGTTCGCAGGTCAGCAGCACGCCGTCGGCGCGCACCTCGTAGGTCTCGGCGTCGACCTCGATCACCGGTGTCGCATCATTGTGAATCATGGCCTGCTTGCCGATCCCGCCGCGCGTGTTCGCGACCGCCGCGAGGCGCCGTTCGAGACCCAGCGCCTTGCCGATGCCGGCCTCGATCGCCGCGCCAGAAACGAAGGTGACGCAGCTTGCCGCCATCGCCCGCCCGAATGCGCCGAACATCGGCCGGTAATGCACCGGCTGCGGCGTCGGGATCGAGGCGTTCGGATCGCCCATCGGGGCGCAGGCGATCGAGCCGCCCTTGATCACCAGGTCCGGCTTCACGCCGAAGAACGCCGGGGACCACAGCACGAGGTCCGCCAGCTTGCCCACCGCGATCGACCCGATTTCCGTGGCGAAACCCTGGGCGATCGCCGGATTGATCGTGTACTTCGAAACATAGCGCTTCACGCGCGCATTATCGTTTCGATCGGTGTCGCCGACCAGCGCGCCGCGCTGGGTCTTCATCTTGTGCGCGGTCTGCCACGTCCGAATAATGACCTCGCCGACGCGGCCCATCGCCTGGCTGTCGGACGACATCATCGACAACGCGCCGAGGTCGTGCAGGATGTCCTCGGCGGCGATGGTTTCCTTGCGGATGCGGCTTTCCGCGAATGCGACGTCCTCGGGGATCGAGCTGTCCAGGTGATGGCAGACCATCAGCATGTCCAGATGTTCGTCCAGCGTATTGGCCGTATAGGGGCGCGTCGGGTTGGTCGAACTCGGCAGCACGTTGGCCAGGCCGGCGACCTTGATGATGTCGGGCGCGTGGCCGCCGCCGGCGCCCTCGGTGTGAAAGGCGTGGATGGTGCGGCCCTTGAACGCCGCGATGGTGTCCTCGACGAAGCCCGACTCGTTCAGCGTGTCGGTGTGGATCATCACCTGGACGTCGAAACGATCGGCCACCGAGAGGCAATTGTCGATCGCCGCCGGCGTGGTGCCCCAGTCCTCATGCAGCTTCAGGCAACTGGCACCGGCGCGGATCATTTCTTCCAGCGCCTGCGGCTGCGAGGCGTTGCCCTTGCCGGCGAAGGCGATGTTGACCGGCAATCCCTCGGCCGCCTGCAGCATGCGCGCGAGATGCCACGGGCCGGGCGTGCAGGTGGTGGCCGCGGTTCCGGTGGCCGGCCCGGTGCCGCCGCCGACCAAAGTCGTGACGCCGGAGGCGATCGCATCGTCCACCTGTTGCGGACAGATGAAATGAATGTGCGAATCAATCCCTCCGGCGGTCAGGATCTTGCCCTCACCGGCAATGACCTCGGTCCCCGGCCCGACGATGATATCGACGCCGGGCTGAACGTCGGGGTTGCCCGCCTTGCCGATCCGGGCAATGCGGCCGTTGGTGATCGCGACGTCGGCCTTGACGATGCCCCAGTGGTCGATGATCAGCGCGTTGGTGATGACCGTATCGACCGCCCCCTGTGCCTGCGACAACTGCGACTGACCCATGCCGTCGCGGATCACCTTGCCGCCGCCGAACTTCACCTCCTCCCCATAAACGGTGAAGTCCTTTTCAACCTCCACGATCAGGTCGGTGTCGGCCAGTCGCACGCGGTCCCCCGTGGTCGGCCCGAACATATCGGCGTAGGCGGCGCGGGTGATGCGGGCCATCAGTCCAGTGCTCCCATGACGTCGCCGCGAAAGCCGTGGACGGCGCGACCGCCGCGATACGGCACCAGGGTGACCTCGCGCGTCTGCCCAGGCTCGAACCGCACGGCCGTGCCCGCGGCGATATCCAGGCGCTGGCCCCGGGCGACGCCGCGGTCGAACGACAGCGCCGGATTGGTTTCGGCAAAATGATAGT
>DASWON010000146.1:0-2292 GCA_036398735.1 Rhodopila sp. | reverse complement strand
ATGCGGAGACGGCGGCGCTGGGCGAGCTGATCCGGGCGATCCGGCAGGCCGGGGTGACGATCCTGCTGGTTGAGCATGCCATGGCGCTGGTGATGGGCGTCAGCGACCGTATTGCGGTGCTCGATTTCGGCCGCAAGATCGCCGAGGGCGCGCCCGATGACATCCGCCGCGACCCGGCGGTGATCGCAGCCTATCTCGGCGTGCCGGACGACGAGGATGTTTGAAGCGTCGAACCTGACAGTGCGGTACGGCGCGGTGGTCGCGCTGGACGGCGTGTCGGTAACGTTCGGCAAAGGCGAGATCGTCACCATCGTCGGCGCGAACGGGGTGGGTAAGACGACCCTGCTGCGCACGCTCGCGGGGATCATGCGGCCGGCCGCGGGCACGATCCGGCTTGCGGGCCAGGATGTGACTCGGCTGCGATCCCACCAGCTCATCCGCCGCGGCGTGGTTCTGGTGCCCGAGGGACGGCGGCTGTTCGCCGACCTGACCGTCGAGGAAAATCTGCGGCTCGGCGCGTTCCATTGGCGTCGCCAGGCGTCCGGCGGGGATATCACGCGGGAGCTTGAGGCTTGCTACAAGCTGTTCCCCGACCTGCTGCGCCGCCGGCAGCAATTGGCCGGCACCTTGTCAGGCGGCCAGCAGCAGATGGTGGCGGTTGGGCGCGGGTTGATGTCGCGGCCGTCCTGCCTGCTGCTGGACGAGCCCTCGCTAGGCCTTGCGCCGCTGGTGAGCCGTCAGATCTTCCGCGCGCTGGTCTCGCTGCGCGACGCGACGGGTCTGTCGGTCATCCTGGTCGAGCAGGATGCCGAGGCCGCCTTGCGTATTGCCGATCGCGGCTATGTCATGCAGCGCGCCCGCGTGGTGCTGTCCGGCACGGGGGCGGCGCTGCGGGCGGATCCGCTGACGCGGGAGATCTATTTCGGCGGTGGCGGGCCGTTGCCAACGCCGGGATCCACCCGTTAGGCTCCCAGTAAGTCGGGCCTTAAAACGACCTCCGCCTCACGTCACACGACCTCGGATGCAGCCAGTCGCGGTTCATAGCGCCAGGGGTCTCGGAATGTTTCATCTTGCCTGGTTTGGCAGCACGGGTCCCGATCACTGGAACGGGCCGAGTCAGACGCTCTACGACTGGCGCCAGCCGGACATCTACCAGGATATCGCGCGGCTGTGCGAGCGCGCGAAGTTCGACGTGGTGATCTTTGCCGATGGCCTGGCCGTGCCGAAGGTCATGGGATCGCGCGACCTCTATGTCCGCAACGGTCAGTTCATCCAGTTCGACCCCGTGCCGATCATGGCGATGATGGCGGCTGTCACTGATCGGATCGGCTTCGCCTCCACCCTGTCCAGCACGTTCTATCCGCCTTTCATGCTGGCGCGGATGCTGGCCACGATGGACCATATGACGCGCGGCCGCATCGCCTGGAACCTCGTCACCACGGCCAGCGCCGACGCCGCACAGAATTTCGGCTATGACGAGTGGCTGGCGCATGACGAACGCTATGACCGTGCCGACGAATACGTCGCTCTGTGCCGCGCGCTGTGGGATAGCTGGGAGACCGACGCCATCGTCGAGGACCACGACGCCGGGCTGTTCGCCGACCCGGCGAAAGTTCACGAGATCGATTTCCGCGGGAAATATTTCCGCTCGATGGGGCCGCTGAACGTCACGGCCTCGCCGCAGCGGCACCCGGTGATCTGCGTGGCCGGGACGTCGCCGCGCGGGATGCGGTTCGCCGGGCGGCATGGCGACATGGCTATCGGGCAGAAGATCAGCGTGGCGGAGATGAAGAAGACCGTCGATACGCTGCGGACGGAGGCTTCCAACGCCGGGCGCGACCCGATGTCGGTCAAGGTGTCGTTCTCGATCAAGCCGGTGATGGCCCAAACCGACGCCATGGCGCGGGAGCTGCAGGACTGGCGGCAGGAGCATGCGAAGATCGAGCAGGGGCTGGCGACGCTGTCCTATTTCATGGGCATCGATCTGCTCGCATTCGACCTCGACAAGCCGCTGCCGGACGACCTGACGGTCAACGGGATGCAAAGCACGCTGCACCGGTATCGCAGCATGCCGAAGGGCACCACCCTGCGCGACTTCGCGCGGGAGGAGGCGCTGCACGAGACGTTCCGGATTTGCGGCTCGTACGAGCATGTGGCCGACGTGCTGGAGGATGCGCAGAAGCAGAGCGGGTGCGATATGTTCCATTTCCGTGCGGGCACGACGGATTACGACTATCTGGCGGACGCGGCGATGCGTTTGGTCCCGGTTTTGCAGCGCCGGGGGCTGGTGCG
>DASWON010000145.1:0-2261 GCA_036398735.1 Rhodopila sp. | reverse complement strand
AATGGTCTCGCGTCGGAATGAAGCCTGGGCTGCGCGCGTAGCATAGGCGACGCGCGGGGTCCAATGCCGGAGACAAGCACAGTGGCGACGCTGCCCTTCTATTCGTGCCGCGCGGACACCAAAGCGGCGCAGCCGGGGATTGGCTATTCGAACGCGCGACGGCGGCGAGATGGTCAGAAGGGATGTCGGCCTGTCACCGAATGCACGCGAAACGCGCCGGTGTCCGCTCCGGTCAATCGTGCGCCCGCCCGCATTGGGGGCTGCAACCGCTTGTGCGGGATGGATCGGGGGTGCGTCGCCTATTGCAGCCTGCGCCGGTTACAGCCTGCGCCGGGCAGGGGACTGCCCGAGCCCTCCAGCCCTCGTGCCGGACTATGATCACACGGTCTCGGGGCGCAGATCGAGACCGCACGGTGCAGATGGAGACCGTACGCTACTGGCGTTTGCACGCCCCTTGCCGGCGCTGGCCGGTGCTGCCGTTCGGCAGACCGCCGCTAAACAGCCCGTTTCGCGAGTTCCGGCGGCAGCCAGACCCGAGGGCCTTCCTTTCCATCCGTGGCGGCTTCGTCCGTCGCGGCGGCGAGGCGAAGGGTCATCGTGGTGCCCTCGGCTGGTCGAACATCGACCTCCAGGCTGCCGCCGCGCAAAGCCACGCGCTCGATCAGACTACGGACCTTGCCAAGTCGGACGGCGAGATCAGCGCCGGGTATGTCGTCTGTAATCCCCACATGGACGCGATCGCCATGGGGGGCAGCCGTCAGCAGAAGCCGGCTGGCGGGTGCGCCGTGGACCGCGGCGGCGAGCAGCTCTTCCAGAAGGTCCGTCAAGGCACTGCCGCGCATTCGCACCGGCAGTCCCGGCGGCAAAGCGACGTCAACGTGAACAGACTGGCTTGCCACGACTGGAGCCAGACGTTTCAGTGCCAGGCGCATGGCAGCTGCCACATCCGTCTGCGTCTGCGATGCGTCGATACCGGTTTCGGCATCGCCCCACAACGGATCGGCCGGCAAACCCCGGTGCCCGCTCGTCACGGCTATACTCTGGAGGTTCTTGCTGCGCCAGCCCGCAGCCACGAAGGCGACCGACGCCGCCACCGCTGCGAGCACATAGCCCGTCCATATCGCAATCACGCTGCATGACCCGATGTTTATCCAGTCACGCTAGCAGCCATGTACTAACGTGAGGTAAACAAAGCGCCGTGAATTTAGCGTCCGGCCTGCGTCGATTGGTTACGCATGTGCTCCAGGATAATCGGGATCGGTCAGGAATGGAAATGGTCCCCGGTACCTTTCCGTATAGACAGTGTGGCTGACGAAGCCGGTCTGTCCGTCCCATTTATGCAACTGGAACGCAGGCGGCTCGAAATTGAATGCTCCGGTATCCACTGGATCAAACGTCAGCGCCACCTGATGCGCAACCGATGGCGAAATAGATACGATTGCCTGTGCGCATTGCCCGACGATCGGACGGTGGTGATGGCCACAGATGATCCGTTCCACCTGGGGATGACGGGCGATCACCGACCGGAAGGCGTCGGCCTTTAGCAGTGCGATCCTGTCCATATGGGGGATGCCGGTGACAAAAGGTGGATGGTGCATACCGACCAGCGTCGGCTTCTCCGGTTGCGCCGCCAGCGTCTGGTCCAGCCATTGCAGCTGGCCGCTCGACAGCTCACCGTGATTTGCGCCGGCAACCAGCGTGTCGAGCATCACCAGACGTACTGGATAATCCTCGACTGCATATTGGACGAACCGCGGATCGTCGGTGACGCCCGGCAGATGGCCGAGCACCGACCGCAGGTTTTCACGGTGATCGTGATTGCCGGGGATCACGTAGACCGGCATCGACAAGCCGCGTGCGAGCATGGTCGACAGGTTCGCGTACTCGGGGGCGAGGCCGCATTCGGTCAGATCGCCGGTGATCAGCACCACATCGGGTCGCGGACTGAACGCCTCAACCACCGCGAGAGCACGTTCCGTCATCATGTTGGTCTCGGATACCCGGTTGGCGGCGAGGCCTTTGGGACGGACATGCAGGTCGGTGAGCTGGCAGATCAGCATTCGTATTCCCCCTCGGTTGCGTTCTACACCGGTCGCGTTTCACCCAGTTGCGGTTTACTCGGGCACCTTCAGGGCGGTCTGCTCCACGTAGGGACGCATCAGAGCATCGGCCTCCTGCTGTGCCTTCGTCATAGCGGCCTGCGGTGTCGCCTTGCCTGACAGGACCGCCTGAACACCGTCCTCCAGCGCTTTACGCACGCC
>DASWON010000144.1:0-1888 GCA_036398735.1 Rhodopila sp. | reverse complement strand
GAAGAACAGCGGCCAGGTGAGGGCGGGGGTCAGCGTCCACGGCGTGTATCCCGCGGTGAGGTCACCCGGCATCACGACGCTGTTGAACAGCACGAATACCGCGGTCGCCGCCGCGGCTGGCCACGGCCCGATCAGTCGCCGGTTCATGCCGTAGAATGTCAGCGGGGACAGCAGGTTGAGCACTGCCCCGGCATGCAGCCACGTCGAGAACAACGGCAGATGCAGCAAGCCGGCCAGCAGCGCGGCCAGGCCATGCAGCAGCGGTGGGTACCATCGCCAGGCGTCGGCGGTCACCGGGTCCGCGAACCAGTTGCCATCGAGGAACCCCTGGATGAGGCCCAGGTCACGGATCGTGTCCGGATCGGGGGGCACCTCGACCCCGCCGGTGATCCAGAGGCCTTTGGCGCAGCAGGCCAGCAGAAGGCCGCCGACAACCATGTGTGGCGTGACCGAGGCCGCGGTGACCGAGGCCGCCGCGACCGAGGCGGAGGCGACTGACGTCGCGGCGACTGAGGCCGCCGTGACCGGGAGGTCCAGCGCCGGAGCGACCACCACGGGGGCGAGGACGATATCAGCCGGCATGCGGGCTCTGATCCGATGGACGGGTGGAACTCTCGGCACACAAAGGTTAATTTCTTCCTAATCCTGGCGCTTCCTGACCGTTTGGTGGTGGGTGCTGCTGCCCGGGTGACGGTCACGCCTGGTCACGGCGCCGCGTCGGATCGTCTCGGGCAACGGCCAATCGGCCGGCGGAATCGAATGGAAAGAACCGCCAGATGTGCCCATTGCCTTCAATGTGGCCGGTCGATTCACTCGCCCCAGGGGGGCGGCAGCCGTTGAGATCAGACCGCCGAAGCGACCTCGGCGATCGAGGACAAGCATTTGGCCGCGACACCGGCGTAATAAAGATGGTCTTGTCTCAGACACGATCGTGCGCAACGACAGCCCGCGCCCGCAACCGGAATTCTCCGCGACGCAACCGGCCCGTATCCGCTCCGCCACGAATCGCCGGGCCGCTCTGTCCGGCCGCCGTCCTGGCGGAGCTTGACCATCGGCTCGGGCTTGGCCACCGTTGGTGACTCTTTCTGAAAGGATATCTTGATGGCGACCCATGAGGGCCTGCGCTTCGGCATATTCCTCGCCCCCTTCCATCGCGTCGGCGACAATCCCACCCTCGCGCTCGGCCGCGACCTCGAACTGATCCAATGGCTCGACCAACTCGGTTACGATGAAGCGTGGATCGGCGAGCACCACTCGGCCGGGTGGGAGATCATCGCTTCTCCGGAGATCTTCATCGGCGTGGCCGCGGAGAAAACCCGCCACATCATGCTGGGCTCCGGCGTCACCAGCCTGCCTTACCACCACCCGCTGCTGGTGGCGCAGCGCTTCGTACAGCTGGACCACATGACGCGTGGCCGCGCCATGCTGGGATGCGGACCGGGGGCCCTGGTGTCTGACGCCTATATGATGGGCATCGACGCCGAGAGCCAGCGCCGGATGATGGACGAATCCCTCGGCGCGATCATGGCGCTGCTGGCCTGCCAGGAGTCGGTCAGCCTGAAAACCGACTGGTTCGAACTGCGCGAGGCGCGCCTGCACCTCAAGCCCTACACCAAGGGCGGGTTCCCGATCGCGGTGGCCAGCGCGACGACACCCTCGGGCGCTCTGGCTGCCGGCAAGCACGGTGTGGGAATGTTGTCGCTGGGTGCTGGCCTGCCGGGCGGCTCGGCCAAGCTTGCCGAATACTGGCGTATGTGCGAGGCCGAGGCCGCGAAATACGGTAAGATCGTCAAGCGCGACGACTGGCGCCTTGTCGTCAACATGCACTGCGCCGAAACCGACGAACTGGCGATCGAGGAGGTCCGTAAAGGTGAGCGGGTCGAAACGC
>DASWON010000143.1:0-13192 GCA_036398735.1 Rhodopila sp. | reverse complement strand
CGCGCGCCCAAGCCCGCGCGCGACCGGCCCCGATTGTTGCGGAACCCCGCGCTGCGGGTTGCCGGCCGGGTTGTCTGCCTCTGGGCCGGTATCCGCCGCGCACGACGGTTCCCCGGAAAACGGGCGCCGCGGGAAAGTGGTCGGGGTGCCGCCCCGGATGCGGGTTCAGGCGCCCGTGCATGGACACGGCTGCCCGGCCGTCGCGGCCCGGGCTTCCGGCACTGGAGCCGCTGATGCAGGCCGCCGGCGCTGGCCGGGGACCTGCGAAGCGTGATCTGCCAGGCCGACCAGGTCACTGGTCGAAATCTGACGGAACAAACCATCAGACCTGCCCACTAGCCATGATTGGCCGGACCGATTGACCTGGCGTCGTTGGCAGCGAGCGTTTGGGACCCGATCACTATCGAATCGGCGAAAATGCGGACGGCATCACCAGCGCATTCTCCTGCTTCACCACGACACCCGGCGGATTGCGCGCCGGCCACTGGCCGGTCGCCGCCGCCGCCGCGCGCACGCTGAAGCGCTCGTTCGCGTCCTTGTATGCCCAGATGTGGACCCATTTGTTAAGCGCACCAAACTCCGAGTACCAGCCACCAACCAGCGGCGAGAATTTTGTTCTGCCCGCGATTTTCTCCGACCAGCGCTCGATCAACCCCGGAATCGCGCCCGGGATCAGGGTGTACTGGCGAATCTCGAACAGCGGCCCGACCTGCCGCGGTTCCAGCGCCGGGGAGAACGGTGCCGGCAGAAATACTTCGCTTTGCTGCGCCGTGACAAATTCGCGGATTGCCGGCGGCCAGCCCGCTTCCTTGGAAGCCGCGGCGCGCACGGCGGTCCGGTGCTCGAAACTGTCGTAGGCCCAGACATGGATGATCTGGTTCAGCGGGCCAATTTCGGTGTGCCAGAAGGCTGCCAGCTTCGAGTGCTTCTCGCGGATCGGCAGCGCCTCGCCAAATCGCTTCTCCACCTCGGCGAGCGTGCCGGGCTGGAGTGTATAAGTCTGCATTTCGATGATCATGGGCGTTCTCCCTTTGATGCAGCCGATAGGTTAGGACATGTTCCGGCGTTGGGGAACGGGCTGCCTCACGCTGGTTCGCCACCCGGTCAGGCTCACACGGAGAACGGCATGCGCGGCGACGCGTTCGGCATGATCACGATCATCCTGGCCACGGTCGCGCTGTTCGCATGCGCGGCAAACGAACCACCGCCGGAGACCACGGATCAGGCGTCTCCGGCGCCCGGAACGATCACGGTCCACATGAATGGCAGGATGGAGGTGGACATCGGCGCGGGGATGCACGCACGCTGATCATCGCTGCGTCAATCGCTGCGACACGAGGACCAGCGAAGTCGAGCCCGCGGCGCTGCTCGTCCCGGCTCGGGATATGGTTGCGGCCGCGGCGTTTCTGGCCGGACAGCCGCAAACGCGCCGCGACTTGCGAGGCCGGGAGCAGGGGGCCATCGTGGCGGGCAACCGCAGCCGACAATGTCCGGCGATTTCAAGGAGCAGCACCCCGATGACCTGGTCCATCGTTGCGCATGATCCGAACAGCGACGCCTTTGCCGTGGCGGTTGCCACCAAGGCGTTCGCGGTCGGGGCGTCGTGTCCGTTCGTGCGCGCGGGGGTCGGTGCCGTGTCTACGCAGTCGATGACCAACCGCTATCTCGGTCCGGCCATCCTCGACGCGATGGCCCGGGGTCTGGCACCGGCGGCGGCGATCGAGGGCGCACTGGCCGGCGATGCGGGGCGCGGCATCCGTCAGGTCCACGCAGTGGACCGAAACGGGCGCACCGCCGCCTGGACAGGCGGCAACTGTGTCGAGTGGTGCGGCAGCGTGTCAGCCGGCGGGATCAGCGTCGCGGGCAATATGCTGACCGGAGAACCAACCGTCACGGCGACTCTTGCGGCCTGGAAGGCAAGCCGCGAGCTGCCGATGCCGGACCGGTTGATGACCGCGATGCAGGCCGGCGAAGCCGCGGGTGGAGACCGGCGCGGCAGGCAGTCCGCGGCGATGGTGATGGTCACCACGGAGGATTTCCCCGACCTGAACCTGCGGGTCGATGATCATCCCGAACCACTCCAGGAATTGCGCCGTCTGCTGGCGATCTGGAAGCTGGAGGGTGTTCCGCGGATCGGGACAGCGCCATCGAAGGCCAACCCCTCGGGTCTCACCGATCTGGACGCGATCGAGGCCGGGTGGATCGCCCGTGGCCTCGATCTTCGGTTCAGGCGGTAGCCGGTTAGGGTGGCGCCATCGAGCCCACTCGCAGTATCGGATACGCTTCTTCACTCGATCTCCAGCGGCCCCCCCGCGCAAACCGCCCGCACCGCCATGCGCCGCGCCGGCCTGGCAGATGCCCGGTGCACAGGCCCGGCCAGGGCGGACCGGCATTCCGGCGAGCTGGACCTGGCAGCGCCATTTGCGGGTCGAACAAACATCCAATGGTAACCGGCTGCCCCGCCATCGGTTGCTCCGGAAGCAAATGCCGTGAAATCGGCTGCCCCGCGATCGGTTGCCCAGGAGGGCGGCCGCCCTGGAAGCAAATACCGTGAAATCGACCGCTTTGGGATCCGCTGCCGTGGGATTGAATGGCGAAGGTCGGCCGCGCGGGGCTCAGCCGGATCGGAGATCGGCCGCCATGGGATCGACGATCGCCCGAGGGACTCAGCCGGACCGGGGTGAGGCGGCTAGGGCATCCGTTGCCGGAGATCAGCTATCCGACACCGCGGCCTCGAGTTCCTCCCGCAGCAGTTCAAGGGCAAGCCACTGTTCCTCGGCCTCGGCCAGCGAACCCTGGGCGGCTTCCAGCGCCTTCGTCGCCGCGGCGAATTTCTCCGGCTGCTTCGCATACAGATCGGCATCCGCCAGCACGGTGTGCAGTCGTGCGACCTCGCGCTCGAGCGCGGTGATACGTCCCGGCAAAGTCTCCAGCGCGTGCTTGTCCTTGAAACTCATCTTGCGGCTGGCCGGCTTCGGTGTCTGCGTCGTCGCCCGCGGCCGGGCGGAAGCCGCCGCCGAGGCGACTCGCACCGGCCCGCGCTGGGCCAGCATGTCGGAATAGCCGCCGGCATACTCGATCCACCTTCCATCACCCTCAGTGGCGATGACCGATGTCACGACCCGGTCCAGGAAGTCGCGGTCATGGCTGACCAGCAGCACCGTGCCGGCATAGTCCGCCAGGCGCTCCTGCAGCAGCTCCAGCGTCTCCAGGTCCAGGTCGTTGGTCGGTTCGTCCAGCACCATCAGGTTGGACGGTTTGGCGAACGCCCTGGCCAGCGTCAGACGCCCGCGCTCGCCGCCGGACAGGACACCGACCGGCGTGTTCGCCTGCTCCGGGCCGAACAGGAAATCCTTCATGTAGCTGACGACGTGGCGGCTCTGTCCGCCCACCGTCACCGTGTCGCCCGCCCCGCCGGTCAGCGCCTGCGACAGCGTCTGCGTCGGATCCAGCGTTTCGCGCCGCTGGTCCAGCTCGACCTCGGCCAGGTTGGTGCCCAGCTTCACCTCTCCGGTGTCCGGCGTCAGCTTGCCGGTCAGCATGTTCAGCAGCGTCGTCTTGCCGGCGCCGTTCTGCCCGACGATCCCAACGCGGTCGCCGCGGATGATGCGCGTGGAGAAATCCCGCACCACCGTCCGCCCGCCGTAGGTTTTCGAAATGCCCTCAGCCACGATGACCAACCGCCCGGACAGCTCCCCCTCGGCCGCTTCCAGTTTCACTTTCCCCAATGCACCGCGCTGTTCCTTGTGCCGCTTGCGCAGCGCGTGCAGGTCTCCGAGGCGCTTCTGGTTGCGCTTGCGCCGCGCCGTGACGCCGTAACGAAGCCAGTCCTCCTCCATCGCGATCTTGCGGCCCATCTTGTGCCGGTCGGTTTCCTCCTGCTCCAGGACCTGGTCGCGCCAGGCCTCGAAATGGGCAAATCCCTGGTCGAGCACGCGGGTCACGCCGCGGTCCAGCCAGACGGTCGTCCGGGAGATGCGTTCCAGCAGCCGTCGATCGTGGCTGATCAGCACAATACCGGACCGCATACCGGACAGTTCGGCTTCCAGCCATTCGATCCCGGGCAGGTCGAGATGGTTGGTTGGTTCGTCGAGCAGCAGAATGTCCGGCTCCGGCGCCAGCACGCGGGCCAGCGCCGTCCGCCGCGCCTCACCGCCGGACAGCTGCATCGGATCTTCGGCTCCGGTCAGGCCAAGCTGCTCCAGCAGATAGGACGCGCGGTAGCGATCGGTCGCGGCGGCGTCCCCAAGGCCGGCTTCCACATAGTCCAGTGTGGTCGCGAATCCCGAAAAATCCGGCTCCTGCGGCAGATAGCGGATGGTGGCGCCGGGCTGCGCGAAACGGCGGCCTGCGTCGGGCTGGATCAATCCGGCGGCTATGCGCAGCAGGGTGGATTTACCCGAGCCGTTGCGCCCGACCAGGCAGACCCGGTCGCCGGCGGATACGGAAATTCCGGCGCCGGCCAGCAGCGGTGCGGCACCGAACGTGAGAGAGATATCCTGGAGCGCGAGAAGGGGAGGGGCCATGGGCAGGCTGTATAGCGGCCGGCGGCGAAAAATCCGAGTCGCCAGAGGTCGCCGTTGCCCGAGATCCTGTTGCCCGAGATCGCCGTTGCCCGAGATCGCGGTCCCCAGAGATCGCGGTCCCCAGAGATCGCGGTTCCCAGAGATCGCGGTTCCCAGAGATCGCCGTCGCGGGAAGTCGCCATCCGGGACCGCCCGGCCCGGCAAGACGGCCCGTGGCTGCGCGTGCCAGGTGCCTATCGGCCAGCTTTCGCAGACCAGGCACCCCGCGGCGGTAAGCGTGAGGACCTCGGGGGAGAGCGGACCAGGCGCCAGCAGTCCGAGCGACTGGCTCGCGGGGTGCCGGTTCAGTCCGGAATCAGGCCGCCGTCGACATTGAATGACTGGCCGGTGATGTTGCGAGCGCCGGGTGTGGCCAGAAACACCACCATGGCGGCGATGTCCTCCGGATCGTTGGCTCTGCGCAGCGGAATCCGCTCGGCGCGGCGGCGTTCCATTTCTTCGAGCGTCACGCCCTCCTGTTGCGCACGAACCTCAAGGTTGGCGTCGGACAATGCAGTGCGGGTGACGCCGGGGCAGACCGAATTGACGTTGATATTGTAACGGCCAAGTTGCTGCGCGGCGGTCTTGGTCAGGCTGATCACCGCGCCCTTGCTCGCCGCATAGGCCGCGTTCGAGGTTCCTTCATAGCCTTTGCCGGCAATCGAGGCGATGTTGATGATGCGGCCGTTGCGCCGTGGGATCATCTCCCGCGCCACGCGCTGCAGGCAGAAGAACACGCCTTTGGCGTTGACCCGGTGAATGCGGTCCCAGTCCGTCTCGGTCAGTTCCATGATATCGGCGCGGCGGGTGACGCCGGCGTTGTTCACCAGAATGTCGATCTGGCCGAACAATTCCAGCGCGCGGCGCACCATGCGGTCAATGTCGGAAAGGTCGCCGACATCGGCCGGGACGGCGGCGGCGCGGCGTTGCAGCGCCTGAATGGCATCGGTCGTCTCCTCCGCCTTCGCCGCGGCAATATCCGCGACGACGACATGCGCGCCCGCGGCGGACAAAGCCAGCGCGGCGGCTCTGCCAATTCCCTGGCCCGCGCCGGTCACCAGCGCGACCTGATTGGTCAAGGTCATTCAACGTTCCTCCTCACCATGAACCTCGCGTATCATACCACCACAGCAACGGACTGATGCGGCAATGAATAGGCGTGGACCTGCGGCGCCCCGTTCGCCCGGTCGTTTCAGACAGCGCTCTCGCCGCGCAGCTTTGCCAGTTCCGCATCGCTCAGGCCGAGCCAGTCTCTGAGCACGGCCCCGGTGTGCTGGCCCAGCATCGGCGACGCCGCCAGCCGAGGCGGTTTGCCATCGACCCGCACCGGCCACGCCGGCATCTTGAATGGCTCGTGTTGCGGATGCCGCATCACCTGCATGATGCCGCGCTGCTCAAAGGTCGGATCGTTCTGTAGCTCCATCGTGTCGAGCACCGCACCGGCGGGAATACCGGCACCGCCGACCTGTGCCATCGCCTCGTGCTTGCTGCGCGCGCGGGTCCATCCCTCGATGATCGCATCCAGTTCGGCACCGTTCCTGACACGATCCCCGGGCTTGGCGAAGCGCGGATCCTCGATCAGTTCCTCGCGTCCCATCACCCGGCAAAGCCGCGCCCAATGTTCCGGGTTGGCTCGGCTGGTCATGATCCAGACGTAATCATTCGCTCCGCCCGGTGCACAGGGGTAAAGCCCCGAAGGCGCGTTGCTGCCGCCGCCCGAGTGTGTGCCGTCACGTTCGACCGCTCGGCCGCTACGCGCCTGCGTGGCGAAGTTGGTTCGCATGTAGTGCAGCATGGCGTCCTGCATGGCCACCTGCAGGCGGTGGCCCTCGCCCGTCTTCATCCGCTTGTGCAGCGCACCGAGGATGGTGATCGCCATCGTCATGCCGGTCCCGGTGTCGCCGAGCGACAGGCCAGGCTTGACGGGTCCGCGATCTTTCTCGCCGGTCACGCTGATCGTTCCGCCGGTGGCCTGCGCGATCATGTCGAACGCCAGATTGGTCTCGTAAGGGCTTCCCTCACCGAAGCCCTTGACCTGGCAATAGATGATACCGGGGTTGAGCTGGCGCACGGCGTCGTAGCCAAGTCCGAGACGCTCGATCGTGCCGGGCGCCATGTTCTCGACGCAGACATCCGCCCTGCGCAGCAGATCGTTCACTACGCCGAGCCCACGCGGCGACTTAAGATTGACGGTAACCGACTTCTTGTTGGCGTTGAACATGTGGAAGTAAAACGGGTCGTCGTCGGGCTGGCCGGGACGCAGGCGGCGGCCCGGATCGCCTGTCCTGGGGTTTTCGATTTTCACCACCTCCGCGCCAAGCCAGGCGAGCGCCTCGGTGCAGGACGGGCCGGCCTCGAACTGGGTGAAGTCGACGACCCGGATGCCCGCTAGAAAGTCCAGATCCTGGCTGGTGTCTTCCATTTTCCGTTGTCCTCCATGAGCCGCCGCGATTGTGTTCCGGCATTTGCGGAAATGCTGACATACTGGATCGGTTCAGCCAAGGGCGCGGCGCAGTCCTGCCGCGTGAAGGCGGCCTCCTAACCCACCAGTCGGCGGGAACGAGAAACACCGCGGCGTCAGCGGCTGGCGTATCGCATGCGGCCCGCGTATCGTGGAAGGCCTCGGCGGGTTCCATTCGCGCTGGCTCATGGTACCGCTCCGGCACTTTGTTTGACGAGCGTGGTTTGATGAGCGTGATGCACCGCTTTGGTCATTCCACCTGCGTGGACCACGCTCTGAGGGGGAAACATCATGGCGATCATCATCGGCGAGGGCGAATACCGTTACGAAGTGCTCGAGAACTGGGGCACGCTGCCGGACGGATGGCGGTATGGCGAGGTCGCCGCGGTCGGTGTCGACAGCAAGGACAACGTCTATGTGTTCAGTCGCGGTGAGCATCCGATGATCGTATTCGACCGCGCCGGGAACTTCCTCCGCTCATGGGGAGAGGGGTTGTTCAGCCGCCCGCATGGCGTGCACGTTGCGCCGGACGATACGCTGTATTGCACGGATGACGGCGACCACACGGTCCGGCGAATGACGCCCGACGGCAAAATGTTGCTGCAAATCGGCGTTCCCGGCGAACCGGCGCCATACATGAGCGGCGATCCGCTGCATCGTTGCACGCATACCGCGTTGTCGCCGCGCGGGGACATCTATGTCGCCGACGGCTACGGCAACGCCCGGGTCCACAAATATGCGCCCGACGGAAAACTGTTGTTCTCCTGGGGAGAGCCGGGGACGGATCCAGGCGAATTCAACATCGTCCACAACATCTGTTGCGACGAGGACGGCTGGGTCTACGTCGCCGACCGGGAGAACCACCGGATCCAGGTGTTCGACGGCGACGGGAAATTCGAGACCCATTGGCACAACATGCACCGCCCGTGCGGGCTGTGCATGACACGGGGGCCGAACCCGATTGCCTATATCGGGGAGAGCGGTCCCAGCATGGCGGTGAACGTGAAGTCCCCCGGCATCGGGCCGCGGGTGAGCCTGTGGACGCTGGACGGCAAACGCATTGCGCGAGTCGGCGATGCGTCGAGGGAACAGGCCAGCCAGTTCACCTCGCCGCATGGCGTCGCCGTGGACTCACGCGGCGATATCTACGTGGGTGAGGTCGCTCGGACCGCCATGAAGAACAAGGGCACGCCGATCCCAGACGATCAGGACATCCGGTGCATGCAGAAACTGGTCAAGCTGGGGTAGGGCGACCAACCGGATCATAACGTATCAATACCAGCCGAAGGCGATACTGGCAGGCGCGATTGCCGCTGCCTCAAGGCCCGGCATGTCCAGGCGAACCACGCAGGCCAGTGCTGCGGGAGGCGCTCTCACGCATGAGCGCGTTCGCCGGAACCGGGCGCATGATGGCCGGGCGGCAAATAATCGCCGATGCCGTTACGAAGCGGCATTGGAGCGCGTTCGTCCTTCCCGAAATTGCATTGTCCGTCGTTTGTTGCATGACCGCGACCAGCGACCAGCGACCAGCGACCAGCGACCAGCGACCAGCGACCAGCGACTGGCCGGACTCCGAGGTGCAAGCCGTCCGGCATCGGTCCGGTCCCGCACGCGCGTTCTCGTTCGCCGGGTGATGACACAGAGGTTGGCTGCTTGGCGGGGTTGGCGGTCAGCGTCGAATGCTTTGGAAATTCGACGACTTCCGCCTGACGGATTATCAGTGCGGTAAAGTAATTTAACCGTGAATCAGGCTTCATGGCCGACCGCTTCCGGGGCACCGCGGATTGGGGCGGCGGAGGACCCGTTCGCTTGCCCTGGGGCGGCGGGTATGCCAGCGTCGGCGCCGACGGTGCGGGGCCACCCGTCCGTCCAAGGGAGTGCCGCTCAGCGGAAGTGGATATATCTTGATTGGTGAGCTGCGTGAGCACTTCCAACAAGCCATCCATGGAAGGAGACGAAGCATGACTCGGGCGTATAACTGTATCGATGCCGACGGCCACATCCTGGAACCACTGGGGCTTTGGTCCGAGTACATCGACCCGGCCTATCGGGACCACGCTCCCCGACTGGTGCGCGACGCGAACGGCAAGGAGCGGCTGCTGATCGGTGAAAAGATGCTGGGCAGCGAAAAGGGCCTGGGTGCCCTGGGTGCCGTTGGTGCGCGCGACGGCGTCGTGGTCGACGACGCGATGGAGTATAAGGATGGACGCAAGGGCGGCTTTGACCCGCACGCCCGAATTCCCGATATGGATATGGACGGGATCGACGCGGCCTATCTGTATCCGTCCATCGGCTTGTTCGCCGGATCGATCGAGGACCCGAAGATATCCGCTGCTGTGTGCCGCGCCTACAATCGCTGGCTCGCCGACTACTGCAAGCCGTATCCGGATCGTCTGTTCGGCATCGCCATGATCCCGTTGCAGTCCGTCGACGCTGCCATAGGCGAGATGAAGTTCGCGCGCGAGCAACTCGGGATGACCGGCATCTTCGTGCGGCCCAATCCGTACAGCAACAAGATGATCCACCATCCGGACTACGAGCCGTTCTGGTCCGCCGTGGAAGCGCTGGACATGGCGGTGGGGTTCCACGAGGGCGGCGCCAGCGGCATGCCGCAGGTCGGGCTGGACCGCTTCGAGACGCGCGGTGCACGGCACATCGTGACCCATACGATGGAGATGATGATGGCCTGTCTCGGGATGATCTGGGGTGGTGTGTGCGACCGGCACAAAAACCTGCGCGTCGGCTTCCTCGAATCCGGCGGCGGCTGGATCGTGCCGTGGCTGGAACGGATGGACCGGCACTTCGACGATCAGGGGTTCAACGATTCCGGCCTCTCCATGCGCCCGAGCGAGATATTTCAGCGCAATTGCTGGATCTCGTTCGAGCCCGTGGAAGGCAGCCTGGCGGTGCTTGCCGACTATATCGGACCGCACAAGATCCTTTGGGCAACTGACTACCCCCACCCGGATGGTTTCTTTCCCGGTGCGCCCGAGATGGTTCGTCAGAAGCTGCAAGGCCTGTCGGAAAACACCCGTCAGCAGGTGATGGCCGGTGGTGCGAAGGGGTTCTACGCCCTGCACTGATCCGCTGCCGGCTTTGAAGTTGTCACGCGGTCACTGGGATCGTGTCGCTCGGTGCCTTGGGTCATGACTGGGCCTCGGGCTGGCCCCCGATCGCCCTTGCGTCATGGCCGGTCCCGGACCGCCTCCCCACGACGTGCCAGGTTCCCCTTGTGTCATGACCGGTCCTGGACCGCCTCCCCACGACTTGCGGTATTCGAGGTCGAAGTCGTGGGGTCACCGGGCCGACGTTCGCTGGCGTGCTCGCTCGCCCGGTCATGATAGGATAAGGCGCCGCAGCGGGCATTGCGGTCACCGCGACGGCGCGGCAGCGCTTTCATCCTGACCGGATCGTGTTGCTCGGAGCCTTGGATCATGACCGGGCCTCGGGCTGCCCCTTCGGTCCCCTTGTCGTGGCCGGTCCTGGACGCTTCCCCACGACTCGTGCGGCCGCCCAGTCGAGTCGATCAAGAATTGGCGTGGCGATCGCGCGCCCCAAGATCGATGTCGGCCGGAAATGCAATGTTGATTGCGCGCCGGTGTCAGGCACGCCTCACGTTGGTGAACAACGGAATGCCGCCCTTTAGGATCCCGGTCAGATCGTTGCGGTAGGCGGCGGCAAAGAAGAAGGCGCCCAGCGGCACATACGGCACGTCCCGGAATGCCTGCAGCTGGATCTCCCGGCACAGCCGCTTCTGCTCGTCCGGATCGGTCGCGTCGATCCATTCGCTCCGCAACGCCTCCACCCGCGGCATGCTCGGCCAGCCGAACAGCGATTGCCGCCCCAGGCCGCGCAGGAAGCTGTGCGCGGCCGGACTCATCACAGAGAACCCCGGCGCGTAGTTGGCGTTCAGACTCCAGCCGCCTTTGTTGAGCGGCTCCTGCGACAGCAGCCGTTGCGCGACCGTCGCCCAGTCGAGCGCCTGGTAGTCCATGTTCATGCCGAGCTTCTGAAAGACCTCGGCGGCGACTTCGCTCATGGCGTTGATGGCCGGCAGATCAGTCGGAACAAGAAACGAAAACTTCTCACCGTTGTAGCCCGCTGCGGCGAGATCCCGTTTCACCTGCGCAAGATCACGCGGCCCGTTCATCACCTGCATCCCCGCATCGTTGGCGAGCGGCGAGGCCGGATGGAAGAACCCCACGCCATCCCGCCACATCGACCGATCTTCGCCGGCCACGGCCTGCATCATGTCGGTCTGGCTGAACGCACCCAGTAGGGCGCGGCGGATGCTTACGTTGTCGAACGGAGGATAGAGGTGGTTGAAGCGCAGCACCGCCTGGTAACCGAGCGTATCGATGATATCGACCTTCACATCGGGCTGCTTGCGCAGCAGCGGCAGCAGATCCGTTGTCGGCTGCTCCCACCAGTCGACTTCGCCCGACTGCAGCGCGGCGGCAGCGGTCGCCGCATCCGGAATGGTGTGCCACTCGACCCGCTCGAAATTGGCGATTTTTGGCCCGGCCGTGCCAACCGGAGGGCCGTCCGTGCGCGGCACATAGCCGGCGTTGCGGGCGAAGACCGCGAGCGAGCCGGGCACCCGCTCGCTCGCTACGAATCTGTAGGGGCCGCTGCCGATGACCTCCGTCACCTGCTGGCCGGGCCCGATCTCCGCCAAGCGTGCCGGCATGATCGCGGATGCATAGGGCGTGGGCTTGGCAAGCAGGTCTGCGAGCAGGCGGAACGGACGTTTGAGACGGAACTGCAGCACGTCGTCGGAGAGGGCGGAGAGTTCATCCACCTGGCTGAACACGGATATCGCGTAGACGTCGCGTGTGGCCCAGCGCTTCAGCGAGGCAACCGCATCGCGCGCCAGCACTTTCTGCCCGTCGTGGAAGCGCAGGCCCTCGCGCAGCGTAATCTTCCAGGTCTTGCCGTCATCCTCGATGACATGCCCCGCCGCCATCTGCGGTCGCGGTCGGGCGGCATCGTCAACGCCGTAGAGCGTATCATAGACCATATAGGCGTAGTTACGGGTGACCAGCGCGGACGCGAAGTGCGGGTCGAGTAAAGCGATGTCCGCCTGCGGAACGAATTTCAGCAGCTTTGGACTGCCCTGGGCCTGCACGGCAGGGGCGGCGAGGGGGAGGGCAGCCGAACCGGCGAGGAAGTCACGGCGTTTCATTGCGCGGCGCTCCTTATGGCGGCGTAAGCGGTGCCGTAGTGGCGCAGTGTGGTACAAGGCTGTGCGGTGACGCAAGCCGGACTCCGCCGCGAGCAGCCCGATTGATCAATACGAGCAGCCCGATCGATCGAGTAATTGAGCAGCCTTGACTGATCCGGCCATTGAAGTGCCGCGCGTGATCCGATGAGCGGCAGCCTTATTGGGTCCAGCTAATCAGGAGCCCGATTGATCGAGTAAGTTAGCAGCCTTGACTGATCCGGTGACCAAGGCTCAGCCAAGCGCCAAACGTTCCGCTTAGCTGGCGATCTCCCGGACAAGACGTTCCGCTTCGCTGCCGATGTCCGAGCCGGTGTCTTGTGGATGGCCCGTCCGATGCCGGCGCAAAGCCGAGGCCAGCCACGGCACGCCGCCAAAGCAGACGAGACGGCGCCAGCCGGCCCCGGACCTCAGGCGACGGTGTCGCCATGGGCTGGCTTCAGGTGCGGATCATCCCAGCGATTGCCCCGGCGTCATCGCTGCCTGGGAAGACGCGGCCCAGCGCACCGCCGTCCAATCCCAGGTGCTCGCTGAGCAGCCCCTTGGCAATCGCCAGCAGGTCGGTGGTGGGTGCCAGGTCGCGATTCTCGAACAGCCCACTGGGCCCCAGCCCCGGCCAGGTCGCCCTGATCCGGCCACCGGCAACCGCGCCGCCCAGCACGAAGGCCACCGTACCCGTGCCGTGATCGGTGCCCTTGGTCCCATTCACCCGCGCGGTGCGGCCGAACTCCGTCATCACCAGAACCGCCGTCTGTGACCATGCCGGCCCAAGCGCGGTCTGCAACGCCACCAGCCCGGCGTCGAGTTGCTGCAGCGCGCGCGCCAGCCGATTGACCTGCGCGGTGTGGGTATCCCAGCCGTCGATCTCCAGCGCGGCGATTCGAGGCCCATCGGGCGCGCGAAGCATCGCCCCGGCGGAGCGCGCCAGCGTCGGGAAGCCGCTCC
>DASWON010000142.1:0-4028 GCA_036398735.1 Rhodopila sp. | reverse complement strand
CGGGCGGGCTGGTGATGCCCTGCTTGGAGCCGGTGTTGACGATCACGCCCGGCCGATCACCGGCGACCATCTCCGGGACGAACGCCTGCACGCCGTGGAGCACGCCCATCAGGTTGACGCCGAGCAAATTCTCCCAATCGGTGCCATTTTCCCACGGCTGCCCCGGATTGCGGCCGGTCGCGGCATTGTTGACCAGAACGGAGACCGGACCCCAGGCGCCGACCACGCGGTCGTGCAGCCGTTCAACAGCGGTACGCAACGACACATCGGTCGCGACGGCGAGCACTTCGCCCTTGGCCGCGAGTCGTCCGGCGGCCGCATCGAGGTTATCGCCGCCGAGGTCGGCCAGTGCGACCTTCATGCCGAACCCGAGCAGCCGCGACGCGAGCGCATAGCCGCTTCCGCTTGCGGCGCCGGTCACGACGGCCACGTTGCCGGCGGCGAAGGCGGGGGGAAGCTGTGTCATCGGGTCGATCCTCCAATTGCGCGCCCTCCCCTAACGGCTTCCCGGCGTCCACGCACCTCGGACGAGCGGGTGGACGACGGCGACGGCGGGCTGGACCGCGTACACGCCGGCACGATACAGCCAGGTCGACCGACCCGTGGGGTCGCCTTCCGGAGTGTCGCATGACCGAAGCTGCCTATATGCCGCCCGCCGTCTGGACCTGGGACAAGGCCAGCGGCGGCCGGTTCGCCAACATCAATCGACCGATTGCGGGGCCGACACACGACAAGGAGTTGCCCGTCGGCAAGCACCCCCTGCAACTCTACTCGCTGGCGACGCCCAACGGGCAGAAGGTCACGATCCTGTTGGAAGAGTTGCTGGCGCTCGGCCATACTGGCGCGGAATATGACGCCTGGCTGATCCGCATCAACGAGGGCGACCAGTTCGGGTCGGGCTTCGTCGCGGTCAATCCGAACTCGAAGATCCCGGCCCTGCTCGACCGTAGCGGCGCAACTCCGATCCGGGTGTTCGAGTCCGGCGCGATCCTGGTGCATCTCGCCGAAAAGTTCGGCGCCTTCCTCCCGACCGAGGCCGGCGCGCGCGCGGAATGCCTGTCATGGTTGTTCTGGCAGATGGGCAGTGCGCCCTATCTTGGCGGCGGATTCGGCCATTTCTATGCCTATGCGCCGACCAGGATCGAATATGCGATCGACCGCTTCGCAATGGAAGTGAAGCGCGAGCTCGATGTGCTCGACCGGCGGCTCGCCGAAACCGAATATCTGGCCGGCGATACCTATACGATCGCCGATATCGCGGTCTGGCCCTGGTATGGGGGACTGGTCCAAGGCCAGATCTACGACGCGGTCGAGTTCCTGCAGGTCCAGGACTATAAACAGGTCCAGCGCTGGGCAGCAAAGATCGCGGAGCGCCCGGCGGTCCAACGCGGGCGGATGGTCAATCGCGTCATGGGCGACCCGGCAAGCCAGCTCCCCGAGCGCCATGATGCGAGCGATTTCGAGACACGCACGCAGGACAGGCTCGACGCCGCCGCCACGAACGGCTGAGCGCGTGGCGGCGAGCAGGAGCGATGTCCAGGGCCGTCGATCCGCGCCGGCGGTCGCACGCAACCGCGACGCCATTCTGCAGGTGTTACAGTCGGTGCTGCCGCCGGCTGGCGTGGTGCTCGAGGTCGCGAGTGGAACCGGCGAACACGCCGTCCATTTCGCCCGTGCCTTCCCGGCGCTTCAATGGCAGCCGTCCGATCCCTCGCCTGAGGCGCGGCGCTCGATCGCAGGGTGGATCGCCGTCGATGCGCTACCCAATATCCGACCTCCGATCGATCTCGACGCCGAGACGGGCCTCGCGGCAATCGCGAAGGCCGATGCGATCCTGTGCGTCAACATGCTCCACATCAGCCCGTGGAGCGCAACGGAAGGACTGATGCAGGGTGCCGGGCGCCTGCTCGGACCGGGTGCTCCCCTCTGTCTCTACGGTCCGTTCAAGCGGCCCGATCATCCGCTCGAACCAAGCAATCGCGCCTTCGATGCCGACCTGTGGCAGCGGGATCCGCGCTGGGGGCTGCGCGAACTCGACGCCGTCACCGCCTGCGCTGCGGCACACGGTCTCGCCCTCGACCAGGTCGTCGCAATGCCCGCCAACAACCTGATGCCGATCTTCCGCGCGCAGCCGCCAGGTGTTGCGGCATGACCGGCCGGCTCAACGAGACCGCAAACCGCATCGACCATGGACGCGGGCTACGATCCCCAATCGACCGCGAACGAGCAGCGCTCGCCGCGCCGCGCCGCGCGCGGACGCGGCACGGTCCGGCAAGCATCCATGACCCATCCGGCCTCCATCCTCTTCGTCTGTCTCGGCAATATCTGCCGGTCGCCGCTCGCTGAGGCCGCGCTTCGCGCCGCTGCGGGCGGCGCCGGGATCAGGATAGAAATCGACTCGGCGGGGACCGGCGACTGGCACGCTGGCGAACCGCCCGACCCGCGGGCACAGGCTGTTGCCAGACGCCACGGCGTCGATATCGCGTGGATGCGTGCGCGGCAACTCGATGACGCGGACTTCCGCCGCTTCGACCAGATCCTTGCGCTCGATCACAACAATCTGGCCGCACTCCAGGCCATCGTTCCGGCCGATGCCACGGCTACGCTCGGCCTGCTCCTCGATTGCGTTCCGGGCCGCGAAGGACAGCGCGTCCACGATCCCTATTATGGGCCCGACGCCGGCTTCGAGCAGACCTGGAACGACGTGGCGGCTGCAGCCGCGCAGATTGTCAGGCACTGGCGGGCATGAGCATCGCGGTGCCCGATGTCGGAGGGGCGGCGCACGCGGAACGCGCCGTAACGGCAAAGTGAAGGACCGGCGGCGCACAGCGTTGTGGGTTGCGCCGGGCTGCGGCGGGCTCAGAGGAGCGTGACGCCTACGCTCGTCCGCTGGAACTGTCCGACACGCCGAGCCCGGCACCGGGCGGGCCCGTCCGTTTGATGAGGGCCGAAGACGGCACCGTGCGATCACATTACCAGGAGAGCGGTAATCCGTGCGCGTTTACCGGCGACCAGCAACGGGTTTCGATTGCACGCCCGTCGAACGTATCCGTTGGACGATGGTGCGCACGAGGCCGACCACCGACCTCTGGAAGGCGAGCGACCACCACGCAGCAGTACCAGCGACCTCAATCCTCGGCGGTCCAGGTCACCACGAGTGCATCGCGCCACGCCGGTCGGTCCGGATCGACGGCCCGGATCGGGGTCACCCCGTGAACGATCCTGTGATCGTCGAGCAGGACAGCGTCGCCAGGCTCTGCGAGAGTGAATTCGCCGAGCGGTGTGCCATCGATCGCGGCGATCCGGGTGACCCCCTCGCGGACATTCTGCCGATCGACCAGCATCACGAAGACCCAGTCCACGCCGTCTCGATGCATGCCTTCGGGCGTAGGCTGGCCTGTTTCCGACGCGGAAGTCTCGATCCGGAACTGATGGACCTCAACGTGCCAGGCCTGTCGCTCCGGTCGCTTGCTGGCGCGAACGAAAGGCGGGCAGCAAAGATCGAGGATCGAGGCGAGGATCGGGTTCGCGAGCGTGGCGGCATCGACCGGCTCGAACCAGCGTTCGATATCCCCGTTGAGGGGATTATAGTCCCGGCTCTGATAGTGCGGCTGACGCGGCTTCGCGCTGACATGGGAGCCGACGACCCGTAGCGCCGCATGGCGACGCCTTCGATACCGTCCTCCGTCTGCCATGTAGCGATCGGGACCGAGGTCGTCCCAGCTCTTCGCGAAGCTCAGCCAGCTGGCCTTCGCATCGGCGCCCAAACGGTCCAGCACGTCACCGGCGGATAACCGAACAAAGCCCTGCTCCTCCAGCATGCCGGAGAGCACCGCACTGGTCAGGGCTTCAACAGTGGCTTGATCCAGCATTGCGACGCGCTTTCCTTACGGGACACTTTCGATTAAGCTGATTGAGGGCAGAACGCACTATCGTCGTTCGGTAGCGGCCGACCGGGTCTCGCATCGTCAGGCTGCTTCGGCCGCGATGCCGCGCAGCGCCTTCTCGAAGGCCGCGGGCGGCTGTCC
>DASWON010000141.1:0-21817 GCA_036398735.1 Rhodopila sp. | reverse complement strand
GGCTGTGCCCCCCCGAAATTCCGGTGTCTGCCAAGGCGCGGTCACATATTTTTGATACATATCAATAGACGACCGGCACAAAACCGGAAGCGGGCGCGGTAAAGTACCTCTGGCCGCTCACCGGACACCCATCGCCGGACGTGATCCGGTCCGCGGCGATTACCAGTCTGCTGCGGGACAGTAACGGTCGCGGGCTCGCTTCGCCCGATCCTGAACCGGTGCGATCTCCGGGCCGGCCGGTGCGCCCCGCTGAAGCATTGGCTGCTGCCCCGAGACGCCAGAAAGAACAAAAAATACTTCTGGAGGCAAAACATGTCTGAATTCGGCGAAGCGGCTGCGCTGGCGGATTGGTTCCGTATCCAGGCCCGGATGCAGCCGCGGGCTCCGGCCCTGACTTACCTTGACCGCGTCACGACCCGCGCCGGGTTCGACCGCCATGCGAGCATGGTGGCGAACGGGCTGACCGCGCTGGGCGTCACGCGGCAGGAGCGCATCGGTTATATCGGGAAGAACTCGGATCTGTACTTCGAACTGCTCGCTGGGTCGTTCAAGGCAAACGTGGTTCTGGTTCCGGTGAACTGGCGCCTCGCTCCGCCCGAGGCAGCCGCCATCCTGCGCGACGCCGGCGTCGGCGTGCTGTTCGTCGGACCGGGCTTCACAGCGATGGCGCTCAGTCTCGAAGCCGAGGGATATGCCGCTCGTCACGCGTTCAGCATGGACAGCGCCTCCTCCGACGGGCGCGATCTGGACGGAGCCGATGCCTCGGGCTGGCCCGACTTCGCGACGTGGCGCGACGCGCAGACGGACACCGATCCGCAGGTGGCGATTGATCCCGCCGACACCGCGATGCAGGTCTACACGTCAGGCACAACAGGGCTGCCGAAGGGGGTCGAGCTCAGCAACGCCAATATTCTGGCATTTCTTAAAGACTACCGGACCGGATGCCTGCGCGGCCTTGGGCCGTCCGACGTGGTGCTGATCTGCATGCCGGTGTTTCACGTGGCCGGCTCATTCATCGGCCTCGCCTCCCTGGCGCTTGGGTGTTCGGGGATCGTTATGCCAGAGGTGAACGTGGACAGCCTGCTTGGCTTGATCCCGCGCCATCAGGTTACGTTCGTGTTCCTGGTTCCCGCCGTCGTCCTTGCCCTGGTGCAGCACACGGAGGCCGCGCGCACGGAATTCAGTTCATTGCGCCGCCTGGTCTACGGTGCATCCCCGATCGCCGACGACACGCTGCTGCGGGCTCGAGCGCTGCTGCCCGGCGTCGCGTTCTGGCAGGTGTACGGCGCGACCGAAACGAGCGCGACCGGCACCACGCTGCCGCCGGAACACCATCAGGGCGGCATGCTGCGCTCCTGCGGGCGCCCCTATCCGGGCGTCGGCGTCAGGGTGGTCGATGCGTCTGGCGAGGACGTTCCGGCAGGCGATGTGGGCGAGATCGTCATGCGCGCCGAGGCCGTCATGAAGGGCTACTGGAAGCAGGCCGAAGCAACCCGGGCGGCGTTCTTTCCGGGCGGCTGGCTGCGCACCGGGGACGCCGGTTATTTCGACGCTGACGGACTGTTGTATATCCATGACCGGGTGAAGGACATGATCATCACCGGCGCCGAGAACGTTTACCCCGCCGAGGTGGAGAATGTGCTGTTCGGACACCCCGCCGTTGCCGACGCCGCGGTGATCGGCGTGCCGGATGAGCGGTGGGGCGAGGCGGTCAAGGCGATCGTGGTCCCGAAGCCGGGCCAGGTACCCACGGAGGCAGAGATCATCCGGTTCGTGCGGGGCCGCATCGCCGGCTTCAAGACGCCAAAGTCGGTCGATTTCGTCGCGGCACTGCCACGCAATCCCAGTGGCAAGGTGCTGCGCCGCCAGTTGCGCGCGCCGTACTGGGCCGGGCGAACCCGCAACGTCGGGTAGCGCGTCAGCCCCACATCCGGCGCAGCACGCCGTCACGCCGGATGAGGTGGTGATACAGCGCCGCAGCCACATGCAGCGCGACCAGCGCCAGCAGCACAAACGCCGCGGCCGCGTGCAGCGAGAACACGGTGTCCGAGGCCGCCCGATCCGGTCCGGTGATCGCCGGCAGGGCGATGACTCCGAAGACCTCCAACGCAGGGAACAGGGACACACCGAACCATCCAAGCATCGGCACGGCCACAAGCAGCAGATAGAGTCCGGCGTGGCTGGCGGCGGCAGCCCGCATCTGCCATCGCGGCAGGCCGGACTCCGGCGGCGGAGGCCGGACGATCGCGCGAGCCAGGAGCCGTATCAGCACCAGGACCAGCAGAATGAAGCCGAGGCTTTTATGGCTGCTGTACAGCAGGTCGGTCGTCCGGTTCCACAGATCGAGGACATTGCCGCGGTACGACATGACGATGCCCACCGGTATCTGCACGGCGATCAGCAGGGCCGTCAGCCAGTGCAGCAGCCGGGCGGCCGCGCTGTAGCGCCCCTCGCGGCGATCGTCATGCGGTGGCGGGGTCACAGCGATGCCGCAGATCGCAGTCGAACAGCACATCGCCGTCCGGGAACACATGCATGGCGGCAGCCGGGCGCATGGCCTGGGCCACGAACGTGATTGGCGCCAGTTCCAGGCCCGGCCTGCCGGAACCGAGAATGATCGGCGCGACCAGGACATGCAGTCGATACACCGCACCGGCATTGATGAAGCGCGAGATGGTGTCCGCCCCGCCCTCGACCAGGATCCGGCGCATGCCCAGCGCGAACAGCCGGCTGACGATCTCGCGCGGGCAGATCTGCTCCCCGGCGCGCGGCAGGATGATCTGTTGAACACCGTCGGAGCGGACCGTATTGCCGCCGGCGACGGTGTCACCGGCCAGGATGGCGTAGCGTGCCGTGCCGTCCGCCGCAAAGCAGCGGGCATGCTGGGGCGCCCGGCCGCTTGGGTCGATCACGACGCGAACCGGATGCGTGCCGTAAACCCGGCGCACGGTGAGTTGTGGATCGTCGGCGACCACCGTGCCGACCCCGACGACGACCGCATCCACCGCAGCCCGCAGCGCATGCAGATGATCGAGGGCGTCGTCGCCGTTGATCCAGCGGCTATCGCCCGAAACCGTCGCGATGCGTCCGTCCAGCGATTGCCCAAGCTGGGCAACCACGTAAGGGCGATCGGTATGGGCGTCGCGGATTGCCGCGAGACTCCGTTCAGCGGCCTGCCGCGGCCCCGCTTTGGAGGCGTCACCCGACTCGGAGGCGTCACCCGTTTTGGAGGCGTCACACGTCTCGGCCGGCCGGGACATTCGATGCGCCTCCTGACGGCCGCTGATCGCGCCGCTTTTGCCACTCGTCGCCGCCCGGCGCAACGGCGACGGACTTCACATATGCTGATTCAGCCGCTGGGTCCGGACCGGTCCGGTTGCCTCTGCGGAGCCGACCGGCCAACTCGGCGGGTTCCGGGACGGCTGCCTTCACCGATCGCGCGCCGGCAACCCGGCCGAGGTCAGCCGGCCAACTTCGCGGGGTCGGTGTTGGCGCCACAGATCACCACGCCAACGCGCGCGCCGCGCGGCGCCTGATATCGGCCGGACAGCAGGGCAGCCGCAGCGGTCGCCCCGCCCGGTTCGGCGATCAGGCGGAAACGATCCCACAGCAGGCGCTGCGCCGCGAGGATCGCCGCATCCGGCACCAGCACGGCCTGACCGACGAAGCGTTGGGCGATCGGGAACATCAGAGCGCCGACCTGCCTCGCCCCCAGGCTGTCGGCGGCAAGCCCGCCAACCGGGGCACCGACCGGCCGACCGGCGCGCAGGGCGTCGTGCAGCGCAGGGCAGCCCTCCGGTTCCACGCTGATCACATCGGCACTGCCGGCGTACCAGGTCGCAATCCCGCCGATTAGCCCGCCGCCTCCGGTCGCGACCAGGATATGGGTGAGATCCGGTGCGTCCTGCTCAAGCTCGCGTCCCAGCGTCCCCTGCCCGGCCAGCACATCCGCGTCGTCATATGCATGAACCTCCAGCGCACCGGTTTCCGCCTGGCGGACACGCGAGGCGGCCAGAGCTTCGGCGTAGGTGTCGCCGCCACGCACGACCGTCGCGCCGTATCCGGCGATTCGGGCCACCTTTGCCTCGGGTGTCGCGGACGGCACGAAGATTTCCGCGGCCAGCCCCAGGCTTTGCGCCGCATAGGCAACCGCTGCGCCATGATTGCCACCCGAGGCCGCGATCACGCCGGTGGCCGGTGCCTGGGCCGACAGCAGCCGATTGAATGCGCCGCGGGGCTTGAAGCTGCCGGCGTGCTGCAGCAATTCCAGCTTGAGCGTCACGGATGCGTCGGCGCCTAGATCCGCCCGCAGGATTGGGGTGTGCCTGACGTACGTGGATATGCGCGCCGCCGCCGCGGCTATTGACTGTCGGTCGACCATGGTATCCCACGCTGACATGCGTGCACATCCACGACAAGCGGCTTCCTTTTCGCACCAAATGCGAGCAGAGTACGGTTTCATGCACAGCCAGAGGCGTCTGCACGGAAGCTGCGTGGCGAGGGACGGAGACGCGATTCTGGTGGTTGGGCCACCGGGGAGCGGCAAATCTGACCTCGTGCTCCGGCTTCTGTCGCGTGGGTTCGAACTGATCGCGGACGATCAGGTGGATATCGTGGACGGTCTCGCGTCCTGCCCCGAACCGTTGGCCGGCCTGCTCGAAGTCCGCGGGCTCGGAATTGTGCGTCTGCCGTACCGGCCCCGGGGACGTCTCGCTCTCGTCGTCGACCTGGAGGGAAACGCGGATCGCATGCCGTGGCCGGAGCGGCACCCCGATCTCGGCCTCCCCCTCGTGCGGATCGACGCCGGTGCCATCTCTGCGCCCGAAAAGGTCATCCTGGCTCTGGATTGTGCGCTGGGGCGGGTCAGCCAGATCGCCGGTGCGTTCGCCGCATGAATCATGTTATGATAGCCGTGGACAGCGCGGCATGACCATCCTGCCGGTCGTGATTGTCACGGGACTGTCCGGTGGCGGCAAAGCCTCGATCCTGCGCGCGCTCGAGGACACCGGTTACGAGGCGGTGGACAACCCGCCGTTGACGATGCTGGAGGAAATGGTCACCCGCGGCGACCGGAAGCTCGCGGTTGGCATCGACGCCCGCACGCGCGGCTTCGATGCCATCGACGTGCTGGACGCCGTCGCCCGTCTGCGCGGCAACCCGGGCCTGCGGGTGCAACTCGTGTACGCCTGGGCGGACGAAAGTACCCTGCTGCGCCGCTACACCGAGACCCGCCGGCGCCATCCGTTGGCACCGCAGGGCCTGGTGGCCGAGGGGATCGCGGCGGAGCGTGGCCTGACGCAACCGCTGCGCGCTCATGCCGACCTTGTGGTGGATACCTCCGGCTTGCCGATCACCGACCTCCGCCGCCTCATCGAGCGGCACTTCGGCGCCGGCAGCGACTCGGCACAGCTGGTGGTCTCCCTGATGTCCTTCGCTTACCCAATGGGCCTGCCGCAGGAAGCAGATCTGGTATTCGATGCACGCTTCCTTCGAAACCCGCATTACGTCCCCATATTGCGTCCCAAGACGGGGTTGGACCCTGACGTCGGGGCCTACGTTGAGGCGGATCCCGATTTCTCGAAATTTTTTACGTGCGTCACGGAACTCGTCGAACTCGTCCTGCCGAGATTTGTGCAGGAAGGCAAAAAATACGCTACGATCACGATCGGGTGTACCGGCGGCCGTCATCGGTCCGTGCATCTGATTGAAAAATTGGCGAATCATCTCACTTTGCGTGCCGCAGCGGACTTTGCCGACCGGGGTCTCCGCCCCGGCTGGCGGGTACTCGTCACTCACCGCGAGCTGGCTCGGGAGGGAAAGTCAGATGCTTTTCTGGTGGATCGCCCGGTTGCGCATCGGGACGAATCCGACTTAGACAAGACTGCGCAGGCTTTGTCAGTTCAGGCGCAGGAGGCCTGATACAATACGATGGTCACATCGAACGGTTACTGCTCGGCTTGCCCGCTCACACGCCAGGACTCCGCGGTTCACTCATGATCGGTATGGTCCTGGTGACACACGGGCGACTCGCGGATGAATTGCGCTCCGCCATGGAGCACGTCGTGGGCACTCAGCGTAATGTCGACACGGTCTGTATCGGACCGGATGACGACATGGAAAATCGCCGCGCCGAGATTGAGGCGTGCATCGGACGGTGCGACACCGGCGACGGCGTCGTGCTGCTGACGGACATGTTCGGCGGAACCCCCTGCAACCTCGCCATCTCCATGATGGAGCGGAAGGGCGTGGAGGTCATCGCCGGGGTTAACCTGCCGATGCTCGTCAAACTCGCGAAGGTCCGATCGAAGCAGCCGCTGGCTGACGCGGTGACCTGCGCCGAGGATGCGGGACGCAAATACATCGCTGCGGCGTCCCACATCCTGCACGGCTGCAAGGTGAACGGGTCGAACGGTTCCTGCGGATGACCGACTTGCCGCTCCCTGAGGAGCAGCCGGTTCTCTCTCGCGTCGTCACGATCTGCAACAAGCGCGGCCTGCATGCCCGCGCCGCCGCCCGTTTCGTCACCTTGGCGGAGCAGTTCGGTGCATCCGTGGATGTGCTGAAAGACGGTCAGGTGATTTCCGCCCGGTCCATCATGGGCCTGATGATGTTAGGCGCCGCGCGCGGGTCCGAGATCGAGTTGCGTGCCGAAGGCTGGGATGCCAAGGAAGCGTTGGACGCTCTGGCAGCCCTGGTCGAGGCCGGCTTTGATGAACAGGATTGAGCCACCACCGCCCCAGCACCGGCGACTGACCCTCGCTGCCCCCGAAGCACGTACAGAAGAACGGCGGTTCCGCGGCATACCGGTTTCCGCCGGGGTGGCGATCGGCCCGGTGTTCGGCACCACCGAACCCGAAGCGGTCATCACCCGCCACAAGATCCAGGCCTCCGATATCGCCGCCGAAGGGGCGCGGCTGGAAGCGGCAATCGTCCAGTCGCGCAAGCAGCTGACAAAACTGCGCGCCAGGCTGGCCGTGTTGCCGGAGGAGAGCCAGTCCGAAATCGCGCCTTTGATTGATGCCTACATTCGTATGCTGGGTCCGTCCCGACTGGTGCGCGGCGTGCGAAGGCGCATCGAGGAGACCTTGCTGTCCGCTGAGACCGCCGTGGTGACCGAAGCTGCCGCGATCGCCGACGCCATCATGGCGCAGGCGGAGCCGAACCTGTCCGCCGAGGATCTGGCAGCGTTGCGCCGACGCGCCGATGAGGTCGGCGAGATTGCCCGGCGGCTGGTTCGGAACCTGACGCGATCGCCGTTCCGCAGCTTCGCTGGCCTGCCCGAGGGTTCCATCCTGGTGGCCGAGTCGCTGCGTCCCGCCGATGCGGCGCTGCTCGATCCGTCCCGGCTGGCCGGCGTCGTGACCGAGGAAGGCGGTGCCGACGGGCATACCGCGGTCATGCTGCGGGCGTTGGGCGTACCCGCCGTGCTGGGCGCCGCGGGGCTTGCGCATGCCATACGGCTCGGTGATCTCGCCGTGGTCGACGGCATCACCGGACTGGTTGTGCTCAATCCGGGGCCGGGTACCCTGACCGCCGCACGCAAAGCCGTGACATCCTTCGCGCGGGAACGTCAGCGCTATGCCAGGCTGCGCCGGTTGCCGGCCGTGACCCAGGACGGCCAACTGGTCGAGTTGCAGGCAAACCTGGAACTGCCGATCGAACTGCCGCTGATCGTGCAGTCGGGTGCCGTGGGCATCGGTCTGCTGCGCACCGAGTTTCTTTTTATGAACCGGGAGACCATTCCGGACGAAGCCACTCAGACCGAAAGCTATCGCAGCATTGTCGAGGCGATGCACGGCGATCCGGTGACGATCCGGGTGCTGGATTGGGGCGGCGAAAAGGACATCGAGGCGCTGTCTCTGGCAGGCATCGTGCCCGAGGTCAGCGATGCCAATCCCGCCCTGGGCCTGCGCGGCATCCGGCTGCTGCTGCGCCAGCCGGACCTGCTGGAGACCCAGTTCGCGGCGATCCTGCGCGCCTCGATGGCCGGCACGGTGCGTGTGCTGCTGCCCATGGTCACAAATGTCGTCGAAGTCCGGAGCGCCCGGGAAATCTATCAGCGGGTGGCCAGGCGGCTGCGCCGCCGAGGGGAGCGGATTCCGGAAAAGCTGCCGCCGCTTGGCATCATGATCGAGACCCCCGGGGCCGCGCTGTCAGCGGACGCACTGGCGCTGGAGGCGGATTTCTTCTCGATCGGCACGAACGATCTGACCGCATATACGCTCGCTGTGGATCGCGCGGAGAGCGACGTCGCCGAACTGTACGATCCGATGCATCCGGCAGTGTTACGACTCGTGCAGTTTGCCACCGAAGCCGCGCTGCGGATGCGGATGCCGGTATCGATCTGCGGCGAACTGGCGGCGGCACCCAAACTGACGCCACTGCTGCTCGGGCTCGGCGTACGGTCGCTGAGCATGAATGCCTCGGCGGTGCCCAAGGTAAAGCAGATGATCCGGTCGGTAGAGATTGATCCCTGCGTTCGATTTGCCCGGCGCGTGATGGAGCAGGGCGATCCCGAACGGATCCGTGCGGCGGTGGAAAGCTTCGGACGCGGCAGCGGTCAGGGATCCGCGTGATGAGGCCGATACCGCCGGGGCCGGCGATGGGCGGCCAAACCCAGGCATAGACGATTCGTCAGCACAATGGCGTGAGCCGATCCGCCGACATATCGGTACGGTATCTTAATTATGTTGCCAGCTCACCTCTCGCGTGTTGCTTCAGAAGCAGGCGCGCGGGGATGCCAGGCGAACACGGCCTGCTCTCGGACAGCCACTCGGACGCATCGCGCCGGCGCCCAGAAAGAGCGAGGCGGTTCCGCCGGGTGGTGGAATCCTGAGCCAGCGCCATGGCGATGATCAGCCGCGACGGCGTGATCGCGATGGTGGACACCCAGTCGGAACGCGGCATCGTTCCATGCCGGTCTGCGATCCGACCGATGAGCGCAGGACAGTATTTTGTTTACGCTACGCAAGCGTGGCAGCGAGGTCCCGGTCTGGATCCTCGGTCTCAATTGATCGAGCGAGAAAGCGATGATGGTGCTTTTCTGCGACAGTCGATCTCCGAGGGGAGCCACACAAGGGAAAGTATCGATAGGTTGTTACGACACGAATATGTACTGCCTCGTGAAATCCACCACCGGCTCAAGACCTACGTTCAGATCGTGCACAGCCGGCTGGGCCTGCAGTCGACCACCATCACCCGGGCTCCTTCACGTCGCGGGTGAGCCAGAACCGCGTCCGCTCGATAGCCCTCGTCCACCACATGCTCTATCAGTCCAAACGCTTCGCACGAGGCGATGTCGGAAGTTCCTCGGCACGCCGATCCCTGCGCCAGCTGCGTCGTACGGCCTGGCATCCGATCACAGCGGCCTGCCGATCAGCCTGGGCAGGGTCCGACTTCCGATCAAGGCGGCGATCCCCTGCGCCCTGGCGGTGAACGGACTGGTATTGAATGGACTTGAGCTCGGGCTTCCACGACATCGAAGCGGTCGAATAACGGCCACATTGATCTACAAGGTAACGACTGGTTCTGCTGACCGTCAGTGGCACCGCCTTCGGCGTTACTGCCAGGTTCAATATCAACCGGTCAACGACCCGGCCTTGGTAGTCCTGTCGATCGATCAGCTTGGCGGCACCCTGTCGATCCGGCGATCCAACCCGAGCTGTGATTCGCCCATTCAGCGATAGGGCTGCGGACCAGATGGTCATCGCCATTATCATTATTATGTCATAATATTATTTACTCACACTGCTTCTCCTCAGGCAACAACTAATTATAATGATGCTCAGTTATCAAGTGTTTGTCGCGACCATCAGGGGCGGCGCGACAAGCAGCCGCTGCAACAGATCACGAGATTGCTCCGATATGTCGTTCCGATGGACATTCATATTGACCGCTCGATCAAGGACGCCGGGATCGCGGCGCGCCCCTCCGAGGAGACGCAACTCTCCATCATCTATCTCGCGGAGGTGTGAGTGTGCCGCGGTCGTGCATCGCGGGCGCCGGACCCTGACGTTGAATCGCTGCCGAAAGCCATTCGCCTTTCAGGCCCTTGGCGGCACGATCGCGATGGTTCTGGAGAGACATCGTACCGGCGTGGGCCACGGGCGACCCTGCCCGGCGATCCTGGTCGGCCCGGCCGGCTTGCCCTTCGCCGCGCAAACCCTTACTCAGCCGCCCGAACCCGAACCCCAGGAGGCCGCGATGGCGACCGAGCGCACCTTTTCCATCATCAAGCCGGACGCCACGCGGCGGAACCTGACCGGCAAGGTTAACGCGGTCCTGGAGGAGGCCGGGCTGCGGATCGTTGCCCAGAAGCGAATCCAGATGACCCAGGCCCAGGCCGAAAGCTTCTACGGCGTCCACGCTGCCCGGCCGTTCTTCCGCGACCTGGTGACGTTCATGATTTCCGGTCCCGTCGTGGTGCAGGTGCTGGAAGGCGAGAACGCCGTCGCCCGCAACCGCGAGGTCATGGGTGCCACCGACCCGAAGAAGGCGGAGGCCGGCACCATCCGCGCCATGTTCGCGGAGAGCATCGAGGCCAATTCCGTGCACGGTTCGGACAGCGCCGAGAACGCCGCCACGGAAATCGCCTATTTCTTCGCGGGGACCGAGATCGTTGGATAATCCAGGTCTGCCGGCGAGACGTCGATGAAGACCGGTTCCGCGGACTGGATCGCGCTGCTTGGGCGCCTGCTCATGAGCGCGATCTTCATCCAGGCCGGCATCCTCAAGGCAATGGCCCCGGCGGCCACCATGGCGTATTTCTCCCACGATGGATTGCCGGTGCCCGGCGCCGCCTACGCGGTGGCCCTGCTGGTGGAGATCGGCGGTGGCATCCTGTTCCTCGCCGGCTGGCGGATACGACTGACCGCTCTGCTGCTCGGCGTCTGGTGCATCGTGACGGCGATGGTCGCCCACTACCATCCCGGCAACCGCGACGCGATGATCCACTTCATGAAGAACATCTGCATGGCCGGCGGTTTCCTCCAGGTGGTGGCCTTCGGTGGCGGCCGTTTCAGTCTGGATCGCAGGTAGCCCGGCGTGATGCCGACGGGATTGGAGCGATGAGCCGCGCGCTGATCGTCGGAGGTTCCCTCGGCGGGCTGTTTGCCGCCCTGCTGCTTCGCCAGGCGGGCTGGGACGTGACGGTGTTCGAGCGCAGCGCCGGCGATCTTGCCGGTCGCGGCGTCGGGGTCGGAACGCATCCGGAGCAGATGGACGTCATGCGCCGCATTGGCGTAACGGTCGATGCCTCGCTGGGTGTGCCGATCACATCCCGAATCTGCCTCGGGCGTGACGGCGCGGTGATTGCCAGGCTGCCATTCGCCAAGGTGATGAGTTCGTGGGGGCGCCTGTACCGCTCATTGCGACAACTGTTGCCGGATGCATCCTACCGCTCCGGAATGCTGCTTGACCGGGTAGAGCAGCGCAGCGGCGGCGTCGTCGCGATCTTTGCCGACGGCAGCCAGGTCGGCGGCGATCTTCTGATCGGCGCCGACGGGCTGCGCTCGACGGTGCGCCGATGCTGCTTCGACACGCCTGAACCAAGCTATGCCGGCTACATCGCCTGGCGCGGCGTGCTCCCGGCCTCGGATATGCCATCGCTGGTGCGCGAGACGATCTCCGACCAGTTCACGTTCTTCCTGCCGCCGCGGGAGATGGTGCTGTCCTATCCGGTGCCTGGTCCCGGGGACGACGCGGGAGCGGCGCAGCGATCGCTGAACTGGATGTGGTACCATCCGGTGAGCGCGACCGATGCCTTGCCGGCAATGTGCACCGACGCGAGGGGTCGCCACCACGACGCCGGTATTCCGCCGCCGCTGATCCGCCCGGAGGTCGTCGCGGCATTCCGTTCGGAGGTCCAGACGCTGCTGCCGCCGCCGTTCGCCGCGGCGATGGAGGCGACCAGGGAACCGTTTTTCCAACCGATCTTCGACCTGGACGGAACACGCATCGTCGCCGGCCGCGTCGCTCTACTGGGGGACGCCGCGTTCGTTGCCCGGCCGCACGTGGCCGCGGGGGTCACCAAGGCCGCGCTGAATGCAGCCTGGCTGGCGGATGCGCTGGCAGCGTCTCCGAACGACGTCGAAGGCGCCCTGGGCGCCTATCAGGCCCGGGCTCAGCCGTTCGGCTCCGCCATGGTCGCGCGCGCCCGATGGATCGGTGCCTACCTGGAGGATCCGCCGCGAACCGGCATCGATCCGGAGCCATTGAAGCTGATGCAGGCCATCGGATCGCCGCTCGGGGATATTCCCGGACTGGCAGTGTAGCTTTTTTTCACGGTGGCCGGAAACACGCCGGGCAGTCAACGTCTGTGTCATCACCGGGCGGCGGCCCGATGACCCCACGACTTGCACGCGGAGATCCAACCAGTGGCGGGTGCCCGGACGAAGCCATGACGCGGTGGCAACGTCCGGCACGTATCGGGCTGAAAACGGTTTGGCATAAGCCGTATCCGCCTGGCCGTACGGCGTTCAGCGCTACCGGGTTCTATACGTTGAAGCGGAACAGCAGGACGTCGCCGTCCTTGACCACGTAGGTCTTGCCCTCGACGCGCATCCTTCCCGCCTCCTTGGCGCCCTGCTCGCCGCGATAGGCAACGAAGTCCGCGTAGGCGATCGTTTCGCACGCAATAAAGCCACGCTCGAAGTCCTTGTGGATGACCGCCGCGGCCTGGGGGGCTCGGGTGCCTTTGGTGATGGTCCACGCGTGCGTCTCTTTCGGGCCGCAGGTGAAGTAGGTCACCAGTTCCAGCAGGTCATAGCCGGCTCGAATCACCTGATCGAGACCGCTCTGCGAGAGACCAAGCGTCTCCAGAAATTCCCGCCGGTCAGCCTCGGGAAGTTGCGACACCTCGGCCTCGATCGCGGCCGAGACCACGATGGTCGGCGCACCCTGACCCGCGGCCCAGTCGCGCACCCGGTCGGAGAACGCGTTGCCGGTGGCCGCCGACGCCTCCTCCACATTGCACACATACAGCACCGGCTTTGAGGTCAGCAGTTGCAGCCGGCGCACCGCCTCCTCCTCACCGGGCGGGATCGCGGTGCGCGCCGGACGGCCGGCCTGCAGGGCGGCAACCAGAGGCTCCATGATCGCCACCGCCGCGACGCTTTCCTTGTCGCCGCCGCGCGCCCGCTTCTGTGCCTGGTTAAGCCGCCGTTCCAGGCTGTCGAGGTCCGACAGCATCAGTTCGGTCTCGACAACCTCGATGTCGCGCAATGGATCGATCGAGCCTTCGACGTGGGTGATATCGCTGTCCTCGAAGCAGCGGAGGACATGGATGATCGCGTCGACCTCGCGGATGTTGGCGAGAAACTGGTTTCCGAGCCCCTCACCTTTCGAGGCGCCGCGCACCAGGCCGGCAATGTCGACGAATTCCAGGCTGGTCGGCACGACCTTGATCGACTTGCCGATCTCGGCCAGCACGTCCAGACGCGGATCAGGCACGGCGACCCGGCCGACGTTCGGCTCGATCGTGCAGAACGGATAATTCGCTGCCTGCGCCGCCGCGGTCGCGGTCAGTGCGTTGAAAAGCGTCGACTTGCCGACATTGGGCAGCCCGACGATGCCGCAGTTGAAACCCATCTTTCGAAATTCCCCGTTAGCCCGAAGCCTGGGTGCGCCACGCGACGTTGCTCATGAACTCCGCGTGCTTGCCCTGCGCCAGCAAACCCGCGGCCTCTGCGACCGCATCCAGCAGCGGGACCAGCCAGGCCTTGTCGTCCGCACCGAAGTTGCCCAGCACGTAGCCCAGCACCCGCTCCTTCGATCCTGGATGGCCGATCCCCAGTCGCACGCGCCAGTAATCCTGGCTGCCAAGCATCCGGTCCATGCTGCGCAGGCCGTTGTGTCCAGCGGCTCCGCCGCCTTTTTTGACGCGCATCTTTCCCGGCGCCAGGTCCAGTTCGTCGTGGAACGCGACGATCGCCTCCGGCGGCAGCTTGTAGAAGGCCGCCGCCTCCTGCACCGACTCGCCGGAGCTGTTCATATAGGTCAGCGGCTTCAGCGCGAGGATTTTCGTCCCGGCGATGGTCCCTTCGGCCGTCAGCCCCTTGAAGCGGCGCCGCCACGGCGAGAAACCGTGGCGGTTGGCGATCACGTCCAGCGCCATGAAGCCGATGTTATGGCGGTTGGCCGCCATGCCAGGCTCCGGATTGCCGAGGCCCACCCAAAGCTGGGTCATGTCGCGCACCCGGTCCCGGCACCCGTGCCGCAAATGGGCATGCGGCCGGCGGCCTCAACCGTTCGGCGGCGCGAGACACCCGGCCGGCGGAGCAGCCTAGCCGCGGGCCCGAGCCGGCCTCCCGGCATGAGCCTTGGCCCTCGCCGGCAGGCCGGCATCATCACTAGCCCTTCTTGGCGGGCGCCTTGGCAGCAGCCTTGGCGGGCGCCGCGCCCTTGGCCGGGGCCGCGCCCTTGGCCGGCGCGGCAGCTGCGGCACCAGCCTCGGCAACCACCTCGATCTTGGTCGGCGGCACGACGGTGGCCACCACGAAGTCGCGGTCGATCACCGGCTTGACGTTCTCGGTGCCCTTCAGGTCATGCCAACGCACGTTGTCGTTGAAGTCCAGTGGCCCGAGGTCGGCAGTAAACTGCTCGGGGATGTGCTCCGCGTCGCAGTAGACCTCGACCGCATGGCGGACGACGTTCAGCACGGCGCCGCGCTTGATGCCGGGGCTGATGCCATCATTCTCGAAATGCACCGGGACCGCCACCTTGATCCGCTGACCGGGCACCAGGCGCTGGAAATCGACATGTTCCGGCGCGTCCGATACCGGGTGGAACTGCACGCCGCGGATCAGCGCCCGGATGGCTTCAGACCCGGCGTTGATCTCGTAAAGGCGGGACTGCCAGCCGGCTTTGTGCAGTTCGCGGATCACCACCCGCGGGTCGAGCGCGATCAGGTTGGGTTCCTGTTTTCCGCCATAGATAACCGCAGGCACCTTGCCTGCTCGCCGAGTCGCCCGCGCCGCCCCCTTACCGCTTCGCGCGCGTACCTCGGCCTCGATTGCAACAACGTTGGCCATAGTTCGCTCCTGAATGACAAACGCCGGCCTCCAGGGGTGCCGACGCGGGGCGCGCTGTAGCCCAGGCCGGGTCTGTGAGCAAGTGTTGCGGCGCGATGGAAGCTCACAAAAATTTGATCTATAGCGATGCCCGCGCTCTGGCGGCGTCGATATTGGCTTCACCCCGGTGTGTGCCGATCCCGAAACCCGTCGCGCCGTGGATCGTGCTCCTAACGCACTTTCAGTCGAACAAGGACATGTGCAAACGTTATTGTCTGGTGTGGTTCAGAGCTCTGCAGGTCGTCCTGCCGGAAATTGACGGTATCGCGAACTCCAGACCCATCACCCGCTTCGCCCGGATGCGGGCTTGCCATCGGGTCCCGCCACTATACGCCCGCCGCCTTCCATCACGAAGCTGCAATGGGACGCGAAGATCCATCGATCTCAGGAACAGCCGGATGAACAACCTTGGACAATGCGATGCCTAGGTTTCGCCTGACGTCGCGCAAGGCACGAAGCGCAAAGCCATGCATCACGCAATACCGTGCGCCTTGAAGAGGAAGCCACCCAGCCGGTCTCATCGCGCGATGATCTCGAGCTCAGACCGAGCGGTAGAAAAAGCTGAGCAAAGCGCCGGCGACGAAGCCTGGGGTCGGTCGAGGATCAGCCGCTGAAGCGACATCGTCGGCGGCCGCCTTTCGCCAGCCGGAAGCCTGATGATCCGAGATTGATCACCCGCGGTGTTCGTGGCCGCGCAACTCAACGAGGCTCAGGCCGTCCCGGACCCGTGCCCTGACATTCCCTGTTCATACATCTGACATCCCTCTGTCATCGACCGCGAGGTAGTGCCGGCCGGTAAACAGGGGAGACAATTCGATGCTTCGCAGACAAGCCCTCGCCATGAGTGCTGCCGCACTGGGAATGGGCGCCGTGGGATCGGCCCTGCCGTTCGGACGGGCCCGCGCCCAGGCGCTGACCGAATTCCGCATCGGCATCCTGGGCGGCGAGAACACCCAGGACCGTCTGGCGCGCTACGATGAGTTCCAGAAGCTTCTGTCGGCGCATCTGAAGATGCCGGTGAAGCTGTTCCCCGCCGCCGATTACGCCGGCGTCATGCAGGGCATCGCCGCCGGCCAACTCGAGGCCGCCGAGTTCGGTGCGTCAGGTTTCGCCGGCGCCTGGCTTGACTGCAAATGCATCGAGCCGGTGGTGGTGCCGCAGGAAAATGACGGCTCCACCTATTACTACTCGGTCATGGTCGTGCGAACCGATTCCGGCATCAAGACGCTGGCCGACATGAAGGGCCGTTCGCTGGCCTGGGCGGATCCGAACTCCACCTCCGGCTACCTGATCCCCAGCGCGACGCTGAAGACCAAGGGCATCGACCTGAAGGATGGCGCCTATTTCAGCAGAACCGGGTTCTCCGGCGGGCATGAGCAGGGCGTGGTCGCAGTGCTGAACAAGCAATACGACGCGGCGGTCACCTGGACGTCCGGCCAGGGCGAAAAGGCGGAAGGGTTCACGCGCGGCAATCTGCGCTCGATGGTGGACCGCAAGATGCTGAACATGTCGGACATCAACATCATCTGGCAGTCGGGCAAAATCCCTAACGGGCCATGGGCCGTCCGTACCGCTCTGCCGGCCGACCTGAAGACGTCGTTCACCGATTTCCTGCTCGATCTGCCGAAGTCGCACAACAAGGTTTACGCCGACGTCGAGAAGGGCGCGGGTGTCGGCTACGCGCCGGCGACGATGGAGCTGTATCAGGACATCATCGACCTGCGGCTCGCCGAACGGGGCGCCAACCGCTCCTGAGCACGAATGGGGCGGCGGCCTGGTGCCGCCCCGGCTTACGGGTTTGTCCGGGCCGGCGCGACGGGGCGCCCGGGCCAGCGGGACGACGGGTTGAGCGGTGGACGCCCGAAGCCGGTGTGGCGGCTTGCGGCGGTATCCGGCGTCTGCGGCAACATCCGAACGACTGCAACGGCCCGGTCATTCGACACGAAACCCCGTCACTCCACGACAAATCCCCGTCGCTCGCGGACGCAGCAATGATGACATGGGCCACCAGCCTTACAGCCACCATCGGGCCGGCAAGACCCCCAGCCCGGCGTGGTGCCGCAGCAGCCGCCAGACGACGCCGGCAGCCACGAGCGTAACGACGACCGGCTCCGTCATCGAATCGGTACGGCAGAGCGGAATCCCCCAGGTTCCGCGCAGCGGCCAAGCCAGGCGCAGTCCGCGTGGGGTGAGCATATCCGCCGCCAGATGCGACAGATAGCCGACAGCCAGGGCCGAGACGGTGCCTCGCCGATATCCGGAGTGCAGCAGCAGCATCGTCAATCCGATCACTGCAATCGCGGAGTGGGTGATCCCCCGATGCGAGAACGTTGCGGCGATCGCGGTAGAGACCGGCCGTGTGCGCCGACCGACCCAGGATTGAGGATGGTCGATATCGGGCAGCAACGCCCCCATGACGACGAGGCCGAGGCAGGTCGGATCGAGCGCTGGAAGGTGCAGCATCGGTGCCGCGCCCAGCCACGTCGCGACGCCGATGACGATGTGAGACCGGGCCATCATGCGACGGAGCTACAATGCCACGCCCTCGGCCGGCAAGCTGCAGGTCACCGGGCGGTGGACCGCTGGGCCGGTGGACTGGTGGGCCGATGGGCGGTGGACTGGCGGGCCGGTGGCGGTGGGCCGGTGGGCGGTGGCGGTGGGCCGATGGCCGTTGGGCCGGTGGGCGGTGGGCCGGTGGGCCGGTGGGCGGTGGCACACAGACTCTTGCTGCTCGCGAGGGAGAATTTTTCCGGGGCCGCGGAGTGGTCGCTATGGACGCGCGGCGGCAACCGGATCGACACCACACGCGTCAGTCTGGCTTTCGCAATCGAGTGCCGATATAGAACCTGGATGTCACCTGCCGAGAGGTTTCGATGCGCTGGAGCGAACTTGCCGATGAACGATGCTCCATTGCGCGGACCGTGTCCGTCATCGGCGATCGCTGGACCTTGCTCATTCTACGGGATTGCTTTCTGCGCATCCGTCGCTTCGATGATTTCGAGGCCAGGCTTGGCGTCACCCGTCACGTGCTGGCCGATCGCCTGAAAAAGCTGGTCGAGGCCGGAGTGCTGGAAAAGGTCCCGTACGGGGAGCGTCCGGTTCGTCACGAATACCGTCTGACGCAGAAGGGCCTCGACCTCTACCCGGTGTTGATGAGCATCGTCCACTGGGGCGACCTCCATACCGCCGGAAAGGCCGGGCGCCCGTTGCTGCACCAACACCTCAGCTGCGGCCATCAGTTCGACCCCGTGCTGACCTGCTCGGCGTGCGGCGAGACCGTTGATCCGCGGCACGTACGCGTGCTCCCCGGCCCTGGCGCCGGCCGGCACAAACGCACGGACATCCCCGAGATCGGGCTCGCGGCTGCGCATAAGGTCCCGGTCAGCCGACGCCGCTCCCAGACCGCCGGTTAGACATTTTCCGTCATCGGCCGGCGCTCTCACGGCGACTGGAAGCGGTCGCCCGGACGCCTCCTTCATGTCGCCGGCGGGTTCGGCCCCTGTGTCACCCCAGGCTCGGGGGTCATGTGGCCGGCGGCGGCGGCCCTCGCGTCACCCCCGGCTCGGCTCTCGTGTCGCCCCCAGGCTCCGCCGTCGTGTCATCACCGGGCTCGGCCCGGTGACCCACGACTTGGATTTCCGCCACCGCCACACGCGGGCGTCCGGCCCGGCCCTCGCTGGCGTGCTCATCCGCGCGGCTACGACACAAATGAACCAGCAACACCTCTCCGATCAGGGCGCAACAGCGCCGGATTCGACGAGTCCGCAAGCGACCGTGTCACCTCTGCCCCGGCGAGGGCAGCAATGGTGCCGGCAATTCGCGGAGCCGCATGAGCCACAATCACAGCGAACCCCTTCCGGTGCTCGCCCGCTGCTGATCCGCAGTCAGCTGACACTACCCTCCGCCGCGTTTCCGCAGCCAGGCGTCCAGTCCGCCCGTGACGGCCCGCGCGTTGACGAGTTCTAAAAAGGAACCTATAGTCCGCAAGCGCGCTACGCCGGCTCCGCTGACCCGACGGGAAGCCCGATCGAGGCAGCCGGATCGGCGATGAGGTTGCCAGGCCTCGCGTGGAGCACCGCAACCTCGGACAGGAGATCGCAATGCAACACAGGCCGGCCACAGTGGCGGTCATCGGCGCCGGTGATTTCATCGGCGGAGCGATCGCAAAGAAATTCGCCGCCGAGGGGTTCACCGTGTTCGCCGGCCGGCGCAACGGCGATAAGCTCTTGCCGTTGCTGCAGGAGATCGAAGCCGCCGGCGGCCACGCATCCGGCAGGTCGCTGGATGCTCGCCAGGAAGCCGACATCACCGCCTTCCTGCAGGAGGCAGACCGTGCGGCACCGCTGGAGGTCTGCATCTTCAACATCGGCGCCAACGTCAGTTTCCCATTGCTGGACACAACCGAGCGCGTCTTCCGCAAGGTCTGGGAGATGGCGTGCTATTCAGGATTCCTGGCAGGCCGGGAGGCGGCACGCCTGATGCTGCCCCGCGGCCAGGGTGCGATCTTCTTCACCGGCGCGACCGCCAGCCTGCGCGGCGGCATCGGCTATGCCGCCTTCGCGGCAGCCAAGTTCGGCCTGCGCGCTGTCGCCCAGAGTGCTGCAAGGGAACTCGGTCCACGGAATATCCACGTCGCCCATCTGGTGATCGACTCAGGCGTCGACACCGCGTGGGTGCGGGAACGTATCAAAGCCCGGGAGGGTGAGGATGCGCTCAACAACCTTGACCCCAACCGCCTCATGCGGCCCGATGCCGTCGCGGAAACCTACTGGCGGCTGTATCAGCAACCCCGTGACGCCTGGACGTTCGAACAGGAAATCCGTCCTTTCGGCGAGACGTGGTGACGTGATGCCCAAGGTGGAATTTCATTTCGATTTCGGCAGCCCTAACGCCTATCTCAGCCACCTGGTGATCCCGGCGATCGAGCAGCGGACCGGGGCCACGTTCGCCTACGTGCCCGTGTTGCTGGGCGGCATCTTCAAACTCACGGGCAACCGTTCACCAGCGGAAAGCCTGGCCGGCATCAAGAACAAACCGGAATACGAACAACTGGAGACCCGGCGCTTCATCGAGCGGCACGGCATCACGACCTTCCGCCGGAATCCATTCTTCCCGGTCAATACCCTTGTGCTGATGCGGGCCGCCGTCGCGGCGCAGCGTCTCGGTATTTTCGCGCCCTATGTCGGCGCCATTTACTATCATATGTGGTCGGAGCCGAAGAAGCTCGACGACGCCTCGGTGCTGCGCTCGGCACTCGCTCAATCCGATCTCGACGCCGAACAGTTGCTCACCCTGGCACAGACCCGGGACGTGAAGGACGAGCTTCTCAACAACACGCAACGATCGGTCGAACGCGGCACCTTCGGTTCCCCGACCTTCTTCGTGGGCGACCAGATCTTCTTCGGCAAGGACCGACTGCGCGACGTCGAGGAGGCCATAACCCAGACGGGTGGGTAACCCAGCCGCGACGGTCACGAACCGCCGCAACCGGCCCGCCCTCACTGCCGCGGAACCCGTCAAGGCCCCAGGACGCATAAGGTGTCGGTGTCGTCCGACACGGCACGCATCAGCACCGGCGATCGCCCACGTCTCAACGACGTCCCGGGCGGCCGGCCCGGCAAGGCGTCGTGCCGGGGCACGGCGTCGGCTGAAGCAAATCGCCGGCCGCCTCAGCGGCGGTACGGCGTTTACCCTTTCGCGGCACGCCTGACATGCACTATAGTGCATTCAACCGAGGGTCATAGCTTGGGCGGAGGTTGCCGAATGTGCGACCGGCGACAAAAAGGAGGCGGCGTACCGAAATGGAACCTGGCAACGCTGTCGATTGGTTCGTTGACCGACATTCGCGGGACGGCAACGGCGGGCGCATGGCGTTCCGCGATCCCTGGCGGTCGCTGACCTACAGCGATCTGGCAGACCAAACCGCTCGGTTTGCCGGCGCCTTGTTGCACGCCGGCATCGGACGCGAACGGCGGGTGGTTCTGCTGCTGCTCGACACGATCGACTTTCCGATCGCCTTCTGGGGCGCTATGCGAGCGGGGGTCGTTCCAGTCCCGATCAACACGCTGCTGACGCCCGAGACCGTCGCTTACATCCTGGCCGACAGCCGCGCTGACGCGGTCGTGATCTCGGCGCCACTGATCGAGAACCTGAGCGCCGCAATCCGCGCGGCCGGTGTGCGGCGGATCATCGTCTCGCAACCGGACGGTTCCCCCTGGCGTGCGGACCAGGCGTTTCCCGCCGGGTCGACGGGCCTCGGCGACACCGCCCTCCCTCCGGATGAACCATGCCGGGGGCTGGCGGAATTCCTGACAGCCGGCGATCCCGCGACCGCGACGCAACCGGCCTCTCCCGATGAAGTTGCATTCTGGCTCTACTCCTCCGGGTCGACCGGTGCGCCTAAAGGGGTGCGGCATATTCATTCCAGTCTGCGGTTCACTGCCGACACTTATGGTGCGGAAGTGCTGGGCATCGGACGGGATGACGTGATGTTCTCCGCCGCCAAGGCGTTCCACGCCTATGGGCTCGGCAACAGCCTGACCTTCCCACTGTCGGCCGGAGCGTCATCGGTACTGCTGCCCGACCGGCCGACACCGGATGCGGTCCTGGGGATGATGCGAACGCACAATCCCACTCTGTTCGGTGGCGTTCCGACACTGTACGCTGGCCTGCTCGCCAATCCATACATCATGCCGGGCGCCGGATCGACGCGCCTGCGCCGCTGCATCTCGGCCGGCGAGGCGCTGCCC
>DASWON010000140.1:0-8019 GCA_036398735.1 Rhodopila sp. | reverse complement strand
CAGCCGTCGGCTTGCCACACGCTATGACAAGACCGCAGACAGCTTCCTCGGTTTCGTCGATATCGCCTGCATCAGGCTATGGCTCCGCCATTTGTCAACATGACCTAAGGCTCAGGCGGCGGCGTCGAGTTCGGCGATGTCCCCTGGGGTCAGCGACAGTGCCGCCGCAGCCACGTTCTCCTCCAGATGGGCGATGCGCAGCGTGCCGGGGATCGGCAGCACGACCGGGCTGCGCTGCAAGAGCCATGCAAGCGCGACCTGGCCGGATGTGGCCGAATGCGCCCTGGCGATCCGATCCACCACGCCGCCCGGTCGGGTCAACTCGCCCGCCGCCAGCGGGAACCACGGGATGAAGCCGATGCCGTTGGCCGTGCAATAGGCCAGCACATCCTCGCTGCCGCGATCGGCGAGGTTATAGCGGTTTTGCACCGTCGCCACCGGGAACACCTTCCGGGCGGCCTCGATCTCGTCCACCGAGACCTCGCTCAGCCCGGCATGGGCGATGATGCCGTCGTCCAACAATTGCTTCACCGCGCCGAACTGGTCGTCGCGCGGCACATTCGGGTCGATGCGGTGAAGCTGCCACAGGCCGATCTGCCCGACGCCCAGCTTCTTCAGGCTGCCCCTGGCCCGCTCGATCAGATAGTCGGGCCTGCCGTTCGGTGTCCATTGGTCCGGGCCTTCGCGCGTAAGGCCCGCCTTGGTGGCGATCAGGAGTTCGTCATAGGGATGCAGCGCCTCGCGGATCAGTTCCTCGGACACGTCGGGGCCGTAGCTGTCGGCGGTGTCGATGAAGTTGACGCCGATCTCGGGCAGTCGGCGCAGCGTGGCCAGCGCCGCGTCGCGATCCGCGGGCGGCCCCCAGATGCCGGGGCCGGTGATCCGCATCGCGCCGTAGCCGAGGCGGTTGATCGTGATGTCGCCGATCCCGAACGGACCGGAGAGGCTGGCGTCGATGGTGCTCATGGTCGGTGTCCTGCTGTTGAACGGAAAGGGGGGGCGCGGCGGGGCCATGCGACCCCGCCGACGCCGTAGACTCAGGCCCAGGAATTGGCGGCTGCACCATCTTCCGCGAAATCGGTCGACAGTGTCACCTCCTTCCAGGCGTCGTATTCGGCCCGCAGGTCGGCAAGCTTCCGGTCGACGAGCCTGGCGGCATCCGACCCCAGCAACAGATGCGCCGGAGGATCGTCGCTGTTCACCAGCCGGACCACGGCTTCGCCGAGCCTGGCGGGATCGCCGATCTGCCTGCCGCTCATCGCCAGCCGCTTCTCGCGGATCGGGTCCATCAGCGCATCATAGTCCTCGATACCACGCGGCGCCCGCTTCATCGAGCGTCCGGCCCAGTCGGTGCGGAACGAGCCCGGCTCGACCGCGGTGACGCGGATGCCGAAGACCGCCACCTCCTTGCCGAGCGCCTCCGACAGCCCTTCCAGCGCGAATTTCGAGCCATGGTAGAAGCTGAGGCCCGGCAGCGTGATCAACCCGCCCATCGAGGTGACGTTGACGATATGCCCCCCACGGCGCTTGCGCATGAAGGGCAGCATGGCCTGGGTCACGGCGACCGCGCCAAAGACGTTCACATCAAACTGGCGGCGCAGATCGTCCAGCGTCGATTCCTCGAAGGTTCCCTCGTGGCCGTAGCCGGCGTTGTTGACCAGAACGTCGATCGGGCCGACCTGACGCTCGACGCGATCCACCGTCGGCCGGATCTTCGCCTCGTCTGTCACATCCAGTATGACGCCGAAGGAACGGCCCGGTTCCAGCGCCGCAAATGCCTTCTGCTGTTCCTCGCTGCGCAGCGTGCCGACAACGCGGTCGCCGGCCGCCAGCGCCGCGTCGGCGATGGCCCGGCCGAAGCCGGAACTTACACCCGTGATGAACCAGGTTTTCATGGATATCTCCTGTGCCGGATAGCGGCGCTTTCGCCGCTCCCCTTGCTGTCTACCGCAACCATTATGCTGAGATAATCGACTGGATTTTTCGTGAAGTATTGAGCACATTTCAGCAATGTCACGTATCGAGCCCAACGACCTTGCAATCTTCCTCGCCATCGCCAGGCACCGCAGCTTTCGCAAGGCGGCGGACGAGATCGGCGTCACGCCTTCGGCGCTCAGCCATACCCTGCGCGGACTGGAGGAGCATCTGGGTCTGCGTCTCCTGAACCGCACGACGCGGAGCGTTGCCCTGACCGAGGCCGGCGCACGGCTGCTCGACCGGATCGCGCCAGCCTTCCGCGACATCGACGATGCGCTGGACGACCTGAACACCTTCCGCGATACGCCGACCGGCACCCTGCGCATCAACGCCGCCCGCGCCTCGACCCAGATCACCCTTTTGCCGATGGTGACGCGCTTCCTGGCCGCCTATCCCGGCGTGAATGTCGATATCGTCGTCAACAACGCCTTCGTGGACATGGTGTCCGAGGGCTTCGACGCCGGCGTCCGCTTCGGCGAGGTCATTGCGCAGGATATGATCGCGGTCCCGCTCGGGCCGCCGCAGCGTTCCGCCTATGTCGCCTCCCCCGATTTCTTCCGGCGCCATCCGAAGCCCGCGACCCCGGAGGACCTGAAGGGCCTGCCCTGCATTCGCTTCCGTTTCGAAAGCGGCCGCTACTATGCATGGGAATTCGAGCGCGACGGCGTGGAACTTTCCGTCGAGGTCGACGGGCAGTTGACGCTGGGTGAGCAGGATCTGGCGGTGCAGGCGGCGCTCGACGGAGCAGGGATCGCCTTTGCCTTCGAGGCGCAGGTCGGGGATCTGGTCGAACAGGGCAGACTGGTGCGGGTTCTGGAGGATTGGTGTCCCTCCTATCCGGGCTTCTATCTCTACTATCCCGGCCGTCGCCAGTTGCCCGCGACCCTGCGCGCCTTCGTCGATTTCGCGCGAAGCACGGCGAGATAGCGGGCTGCGGTCGCACGCGCCTGCAAGCCAGGCTACAGGCCCCTGGTTCCGATGAGAGGCCGTCCGGTTCGCGTCGGCCTGGACGGCATCCCGTCGATCCACGGGTCAGGCGGGGTCGGACTCCGTCCGGCGCGCATCGAACAGCCGGACCACCCAGTCGATGAACAAACGCACCCTTGGCGCAAGCTGCCGGCTCGTCGGGTAAAGCAGCGAAACCGGTGTCGGCGTCGGCGGAAAGCCCGGCAGCACCTCGACCAGTTCGCCGGATCGAAGCGCAGCCTCGACATGATAGCGCGGCACCTGGATCAGCCCCAGGCCCATCCTCGCGGCCGCGACATAGCTTTCGGCGGCATTGACCGAGACCGGCGCCGGCAGCGTCAGGTTGCGGACCTTGCCCGCGCCGGTGAATTCCAGCGGCAGCAACCCGCCTGTCGCGGTAGAGTGGAAACCCACCATCCGGTGGTGCCCGCCGGCAAGATCGTCGGGACTTTGCGGCATCCCGAACCGGGCGATATAGGCGGGCGACGCGAGGGTGACTTCCTCCAGCGTGGCGACGCGCCGCACGATCATGTCGCTGTCCTGCGGCTGACCTACGCGCAGCACGCAGTCGATGCCCTCGCGCACCAGATCGGCCAGCCGGTCGCCCTCGCTCATATAGAGTTCGATGCCCGGCCAGGTTTCCAGGAATTGCGGCAGGACCGGCAGGACGAAGTGCCGGGCCAGCGTGCCATGCACGTCGACGCGCAGCAGGCCTTTGGGCCCGGTGTCCGCAAATGCCCCCTCGGCGTTCTCGACATCGGCGAGAATGGCGATGCAGCGCCGGTAATAGGCCTCCCCGTCGAGCGTCGGCCTTACCGTCCGCGTCGTGCGCTGGAGCAGGCGCGCGCCCAGCCGGCCCTCAAGCTGCCGGATGACCTGTGTCGCCGTGGAGCGCGGGATGCCGAGGTCCTGCGCGGCCCCGGTAAAGCTGCGCCGCTCCACCACGCGCGTGAACAGCCGCATTGCATCCAGTCGATCCACGGCGGCCCCTTTGTTCGTATGGATGGAACAGTGATGCCGAATGCTGGCAGATTATCCGTATCCGCGGAAGGGGTATCTTCTCCCTCGTCCGGCGCATCCAGCGCTCGGCACCAAGGAGAAACACCATGACTGACAGCAAAAGGGTCGCCCTCGTCACCGGCGCGTCGCGCGGCATCGGCGCGGCCATCGCCCGCCGCCTCGCCTCCGATGGCTACACGGTCGTCATCAACTATGCCGGTTCGGTCGCCCCCGCCGAGGAACTGGCGGCCGGGATCGAGAAGACCGGTGGCAAGGCCCTCACCGTCCAGGCCGACGTAAGCGACGCGGCCGCGGTCGCCCGCATGTTCGACAGCGCCGAAGCCGCCTTCGGAGGCATCGACGTGCTGGTCAACAACGCCGGGATCATGAAGCTGGCGCCGCTGGCCCAAGGCGACGACGCCCTGATAGACAGCCAGATCGCCATCAACCTCAAGGGCACGATCAACACGCTGCGCGAGGCCGCCAGACGCCTGCGCGACGGTGGCCGCATCGTGAACTTCTCGACCAGCGTCGTCGGGCTGAAGCTGGAAACCTACGGCATCTATGCCGCGACGAAAGCCGCCGTCGAGACCCTGACCGGCATTCTCGCCAAGGAACTGCGCGGTCGCAACATCACCGTCAACGCGGTGGCCCCCGGACCGACCGCGACCGCCCTGTTCCTCGACGGCAAGTCGCCCGAACTGATCGAGCGCATGTCGAAGATGAACCCGCTCGAACGGCTCGGCACGCCCGAGGACATCGCCGCGGCGGTCGCCTTCCTCGCCGGCCCGGACGGCGGCTGGATCAACGGCCAGGTGCTGCGCGCCAATGGCGGCATGATCTGACCCTCGCCTCCCCTTCCCGCGCGGAAGCGCACAACCGAATGAAAGAACTACGCCCATATCCGGCATCATCCTCGTCACCGGCTCGTCCAGCGGCTTCGGCCGGCTGACCGCCGAAGCCCTGGCTTGCGCCGGCCACACCGTCTATGCTTCGATGCGCGACGTCGCCGGCCGCAACGCCGGGAGCGCGGCCGAACTGGACATCCGGTCCGAGCCGTCCGTGAACACAGCCGTGGAAAAGGTCGCCGTGGAAACCCGCAAGCGAGCCGTTCATGACCGCGATCCCGTGGCTCGCGGATGCGCCCGGGGGCGGCGCGATCTACACGGCGATCGCCCGCCACCGCAATCCCGGCACCCGCGAGGGGCACGAGGACAGGGGCTCGGCGCAGGCCGCTCCGCTGAGCGGCGCTATCACCAGGTCAGGCAGATCTTGCCGAAGTGCCGTCCGGCCTTCTGCCAGGCAAAAGCCTCGGCGAGGTCCTCCAGCGGATAGCTGCGGTCCACAACCGGACGCCAGTCGAAGCCGTCCAGCGCGCGCACCATGTCCTGCTGATGCTCGCGACTGCCCACGATCAGACCCTGGAGCCTGACTTGTTTTGCCATCAGTTCGGCGGTCGGCACCTCGCCGGAGAAGCCGGTCAAAACGCCGATCAGCGCGATGCGACCTCCAGGCGCCGCAGCGCGGATTGATTGCGCCAGGGTGCCGGGGCCGCCGACCTCGACCACGATGTCCGCCCCGCGCCCGCCGGTGGCGGCGAGCACGGCATCCCCCCAGGCCGGGGTCGCCTTGTAGTCGATCACGGTATCGGCCCCGAGCGCGCGAAGCCGCCCGGCCTTCGCGGCGCTTGATGTCGTGGCGATCACCCGCGCGCCCATCGACTTCGCCATCTGCAACGCGAGGATCGACACGCCACCACTGCCCAGCACCAGCACGGTGTCGCCCGCTTTGATCCGGCCATCCACGACCAGCGCGCGCCAGGCGGTCAGCCCGGCGGTGGTCAGCGTCGCGGCTTCCGCGTGGCTGTAGCCTTTGGGGGCATGGGTGAAGGCGGTGGCTGGCAGCGTCACGCTTTCGCGCGCGAAGCCATCGACGCCATCGCCCGGCACGGTGCTGAAATTGGTCGGCACCCGACGGCCCCCCTGCCATTTCGGGAAGAAACAGGACACCACCGCATCGCCTGCCGCGAATTCGCTCACCCCCGCGCCAACCGCTGTCACCACGCCGGCGCCATCGGCCATCGGGATCAGGTTGCCGGTTCCGCTCTTCGGTCCGGTGGCCACAAGGAGGTCGTGATAGTTGAGCGAGCTTGCGTGCACCCGGACAGTGATTTCTCCCACACCGGGCGCCGCGGCTTCGGGCAAGTCGACGAGATTCAGGTTGTCGAGACCACCTGGCGCTGCAAGTTGGATCGCTTTCATGGCGTTCGCTCCGATTTCAGGCGGGCGGGACGCCGCGCCGTTGCCCGCTTCACTAAATCCGGCGGGTCATTTATTACAAGAACGCACAATTTTCACCTATACTGACAAGAATGTAAGTCATGGAGGGGACAGGATGCGACGGTTGAACAGCAAGAGCGGGTGCGCGGTGGAGGTGACCCTCGCGGTGATGGGCGGAACGTGGAAGCCGATCATCCTGTTCCAGCTGTTGCGCGGCCGGATGCGGTTCAGCGACCTTGGCCGCGCCATACCGTCGGTGACGCAACGGATGCTGACCTTGCAGCTGCGCGAGCTTGAGGAAGCGGCGATCATCACCCGCACGGTGCATCCCGAGGTGCCGCCGAGGGTGGAATATGAGTTGACCCCCCTGGGACGTTCGCTCGAGCCGGTCCTGGTCGCGATGCGGGATTGGGGACAGGCCTATGCGGGAGGCCCGCAGCTGGCAGACGTCTGCAATGTTCCATGAGAGAGAGCAGGTGGGCGTCCGCCTCATTGCCTTGGAAGCCACCGAGGGTCTTGCCGGACGGCTCCTGCCTTCAGGACAAACAACCGCGTTCCCGCCCGCCCGAGCGATCGCGGTCATTTTCGGCTGGCCATTGTGCTGGCGCGGCGAACGTCCGCGAACCGGACACGACCACACAGAAACCAGCCCCCCGCCCCTGCCTCTACAGCAGGTTCAGCGATACCCGGCGGTTCTGGCGGCCCTTTTTCTCGATCTTGCCGATCTCGACCCTGCCGATTTCGGCGGTGCGGGCGACATGGGTGCCGCCACAGGGTTGCAGGTCGACTTGCGTCGCGCCGGTGCCGATGCGCACCAGCCGCACGCTCCCCTGGCCCATAGGCGGATGCACGGACATGGTTTTCACCAGCCCGGGATTGGCCAGCAATTCCGCATCGGTGATCTGTTCCGTCGTCACCGCCAGATCCAGCTCGATCAGCCGGTTCAGCGCGGCGTCCAGCGCCGCGATGTCGGCCGGCAGCTCTGGCATGTCGAAGTCGAGCCGGCCGCGCTCGGCCCCGATCTGCCCGCCGGTGACGGGCAGCGGGATCACCACCGACAACAGGTGCAGCGCCGTGTGCATCCGCATATGGCGGTAGCGGCGGTCCCAGTCCAGCACCTGGGTCACCTCTGCTCCCGCGGGCGGCAGCGCACGCGGCTCGGCCGGGACAAGGGCGATGCGCCCGCCCTCGACCTTCACCGCCGTCGCGATGGCCAGGCGCCCGCCGTCCCAGAGGATATGGCCGCTGTCGCCGGGCTGACCGCCGCCGGTGGCGTAGAACAGGCTGCGGTCGACGATGATCCCGCCCTCGGGTGTGTGCCCCTCGACCAGGGCGGCAGCCTCGCGCAGATAGGCGTCGTCGCGAAACAGCAGATCGGTCATGCGCCCTCTCCCTCGGGCTGGACGGGGGGAAGCGACTCCGCCCCGGGCGCGGACGGCGCAGGAACGTCCCAGGGGCGGCCCTGATGCACCACCATCTCCGGCGTGCCGGGCACGAGAATGATCCCCTCGGCGATGAACCGGCGCACGATCTCGCGGTTCATATCGGTGCGCACCCGGGCCGAGGCGTTCACATCCCGCAGCAGCACCCGCACCTCGTAGTTCAGCAGGTTGTTGCCAAAGCCCATAAGCACGATCTGCGGCGGCGGATTCAGCAGGGCAAGCGGCTGCGCCTCGGCCACCTCTTTCAGGATCGTCTCGACCTGCGCCGTATCCGCGCCGATGCCGATGTTGATCTGCATCACCAGCCGCCCGGTCAGGCTGAACCGCGTCCAGTTCGTCACCCTTTGCTGCACCAG
>DASWON010000139.1:0-50453 GCA_036398735.1 Rhodopila sp. | reverse complement strand
CCGAGTGCCCGGTCGCCCGGTCGCTGGACGTGATCGGGGACTGGTGGTCCCTGCTCATCGTGCGCGACGCGTTCCGCGGCCTGCGCCGTTTCAGCGAGTTCCAGCGAAGCCTGGGCCTTGCTCGCAACATCCTGACGGTGCGGCTGCGCAGCCTGGTGGCGGACGGCATCATGGAGACGGTGCCCGCGGCCGACGGCAGCGCCTACCAGGAGTATGTCCTGACCGAAAAGGGCCGCAGACTGCTGCCGGTGCTGCTCGCACTGCGGCAATGGGGGATCGCCTGCTTTCCGGATGGCGGCCCTTGGGGAACGGAATGGGTTGAGCGCGACACCGGGCGCCCGGTTCGTGGGCTGGCGATACAGTCGGAGGATGGACGGCCGCTGACCGCCGCCGACGTGGCGTTCCGTTCGGTTCCGCCTGTCTCTGCCTGAGCCGGGACACTTCGGCCGATGCCGAACCAGTTGCGGCGGACCCAGGCGGCCGCTCACCCCAATCTAGGTTGTGTCCAGCCAAGGAGACAATCCGATGATCCAGGCCTCGAACTCGATCCGCGCGACCATCACGAGCGTATTCCCAGCCCTCACGAGGGCTTGCGGCTGTTTTGCGCCCCGTGCCGCCGTGAAGGCGCCAAGCCGAGCGGCATCGTTGCGCATGTGCATGCCGGCAGGCTCGCGTTCGCTGTGTCAGTTTCCGACCGGTTCCACGGACATCCCGCGCGCGAGCCCACTCGAGCGGCCCACCTGATGCACCCGGAGGAAAATGCACCTGGAGGAAAACCGCCACGCGGAGTACCGGAAGACTGAGGCTTTCCTGAAACCACAGCAGCGTAGTCCGCGCGTTTTCACCCTGGCCGGAATCGTGTGGCTCGTCCCTTGCGTTATATTTCGGTGTGCCCTCGCTCGCCGGGTGATGACACAGAGGTTGGCCGCGCGGCGTGCTTCCGATCCCCGTGAGAGCGCTTTAGCGTGGTAGTCCTGCAATCCGCCGTCCCGGTGGATCCGGACCGAACCGGACGCGAGAGCCACGAACCACGCCGCAGGATACAAAAGTTGCCAGCAGCCGTGTCGATCCGAAGGTTCCTCAGGGGTCGATTAATGGCACGACGAACCTCCAGCTCGGGACACGAGACCATATGTTCGCAGTCATTTTCGAAGTGAACCCCCGGAAAGAGGCGTGGGACGCCTATCTCAGCCATGCGGCAGCGTTGCGACCGGAATTGCTCGCCATCGACGGCTTCATCGCCAACGAGCGCTACACCAGCCTCCACCGACCCGGATGGCTGGTCTCGCTGTCCATCTGGCGCGACGAGAAAGCCTTGATCCGATGGCGCACCCACGCCCTGCACCATGAGATTCAGGGGAAGGGACGCGCCTCGGTGTTCGCCGACTACCATCTGCGGGTGGGCGAGATCGTCGCCGATACCGAAGCCACCCAACCACTGCCCCAGAGCCGGTTCGACAGCACGGAAGTCAGCGCCGCGACAGCTGTCTCCATCACCGAACGGCCGCTCCATGCGGCCCCCCTGCCCGCCGCCCCTCTGGCCGCCGCCCCTTTGGCCGCCGTCCCTTTGGCCGCCGCCCCTTTGGCCGCCGTCCCTTTGGCCACCGCCCCTCTGGCCGCCGTCCCTTTGGCCGGAAAACCTGCCGAACCTGACTTACCGGATGGGGCGGACGCACCGGAGGAAACCTTCGACAGCATCACCCGGCCCGGCAACGCCCTGGTTCTGCGATCTTGGCCGAACATCGCGGCCGCCGCGACTGGAGTGCGCGGCTCAGGCGGCCGCCACCGCCTGGTGCGCGTCATCCGCGACTACGGCATGTTCGCCCGGGCGGAAGCGCCGCAATACTTTCCGGCGCCACCATCACGGCTTCCCGCATGACCATTCCGGCAGAGCAGCAGGAGGTCGCTCGGTTTCTGTCCGACCTGTCCGGCGCCGCCCCGGCGGAGACCCATATCTCCGCCGTCTTCATCGGCCGCGATACCGTCTGGAAATTGAAGAAGGCGGTCCGCATGCCCTTCCTCGATTTCTCGACGCTGGACGCGCGGGCGCATTTCCTGCGGCGGGAACTGGAACTGAACCAGCCTGCCGCCCCGGGGATCTACCGCGACGTAGTCGGTGTGTCGCGGCGCCCCGACGGCAAACTGGAACTCGGCGACGCCAACCCGGTCGACTGGGTGCTGCGCATGGCGCCCGTTCCGCACGGCGATTTCCTCGATGTCATGGCGCGCGAGGGACGCCTGACACCGAAACTGTTCGATGACCTGGGCGATTCCGTCGCCGCCTATCATTCTCGGCTGGCACCGGTGCTGCAGTGGGACAGCGCCGCCGCGCTGCTGCGCATTACCGAGGGCAACGTACGCTCCGCACTGGCAGCCGGCCTTCCGGCGGCCGACGTGGACTCCTGGAACCAGCGCATCATGTCCGCGATCGACTCGTGCCGTGACTGGTTGACCGACCGCGCCGCCGACGGCCTCGTGCGGCGTTGCCATGGCGACCTACATCTGGGGAACCTGTGCCTGTGGGAGGGCAAGCCGGTCGCCTTCGACGCCCTGGAGTTCGATGAGGCGATGGCGACCATCGATGTCGCTTACGATCTGGCCTTCCTGCTAATGGACCTGGACCGCCGGGTGGACCGAGCAGCGGCCAATCGCGTGATGAACCGCTATGTCGCCCGCACCGGCGACATCGCGATGCGCGGCTATCCGGTCTTCTTCTCGCAGCGCGCGATGGTCCGCGCCCACGTCCTGACGGCCATGCACCAGGACGGCAGCGCCTACTTCGCCGCCGCGCACAGCTATCTGGACCGGGCCACCCCGGTGGTGGTCGCGATCGGCGGCCTGCAGGGCACCGGCAAATCGACACTGGCGCGCGCCCTAGCGCCGGAAATCGGCCGCGCGCCCGGCGCCCTGATCCTGCGCAGCGATGAGATCCGCAAGCGACTGCACGGCGCGAGCCCCGAGGCCCGGCTGGGGCCGGAGGCCTACACCGAGACCGCCAACCGCGCGACCAACGCCATGGTGATCGAGCACGCCCGATTGGCCGCGGCCTCCGGTCATGCGGTGATTGTCGATGCAACCTTTCTCGACACCACAATGCGGCAGGCCCTCGCCGCCGCAATCGGCCAGGCCGGGATCGCGTTCCTGGGGCTCTGGCTGCACGCGCCGCTGGCGGTGCTGGAGCAGCGTATCAGCGCCCGTCGGGACGACGCGTCGGATGCGACCGTGGCAGTGCTGCGGCGGGCGGCGGCGAAAGACCCGGGCGCGGGGGACTGGGTGCCGGTGGATGCCGTCGCGTTTGACAAGGCAGTCGCCAGAGTACGAGAAGCGATCCGGCTCAGTCTCCAAGGCTCATGATCCGCCGCGGTAGCTCGGCTCCTGGCCGGACAGTGCCGCGCGGCGGCGGCGGTCATCCGCCGGCGTGGCTGGTCCGCTACCGGCGCATCGGCCGCGGACCCCGACGGCTGCTCCGCCGGCGGCGCGTCCTTCCATTGCGCCATCACACCATTGCGCCATCACACGACCACGATCGTCCGGCTCCAGCGGTCCGGTCACGGAATGATATGCTCCGCTCGCACGTGCCCAATCGACATGGGACGGCCGCCGCACGCAGACCGACCGGCCCGAACCGTCCGGTCGGCTAGCTGGTTCGCATGCCGGTGACGCTGCCGAGCACCTCGACCGCCGCGATTGCGCCCAACACCGCCCCGGCCTATCCGCCGGCCATCGTCATGCCATCGATCCGGACCGTGGGCGCATCGGTGCCCCGGCGGAACACGAGGTCCGAGGCGGCGGTCATGTGGGCGAACATCTCGATCAGATTGCCGGCCACAGTGACCTCCGCCACCGGCTCCGCCAATGCGCCATCGCGGATCATGAACCCTGCGGCGCCACGGCTGTAGTCGCCCGTGACGCCATTGACGCCCGACCCGATCAGTTCGGTGACATAAATACCCAGCTTGATATCGGCCATGAGCGCCTGAGGCGTCATCGTCCCGGCCGCCAGATACAGATTGGTGGTCGACGGCGACGGCGGGCCTCCGGTTCCCCGTGCCGCGTGCCCGGTGGAGGTCATTCCAAGCTGCCGGGCGGATCGGCTGTCGAGGACCCAGGTGGTCAGGATGCCGTCAAGAACCAGAGCCTGTGGGCGGGTCGGCGTGCCCTCACCGTCAAACACGCGGGACCGCAACCCACGCACCCGGCGCGGATCGTCATGGATATTAATGCCGGGGGCAAAGATCCGCTGGTGCAGCTTTTCCTTCAGGAAGCTGGTGCCACGGGCCACGCCGGCGCCGTTGATCGCCCCGGCCAGATGGCCGATCAAGCCGCCGGCGACACGGGGATCGTAGACGACGGGGATCTTGGCAGTATTTGGCCGGATCGGATTAAGCCGAGCGATCGCCCGCTCTCCGGCGCTGCGGCCAATTTTCACGGGGTCATCCAGATCCGCGAGGAACACCGCGCCGTGGTAGTCGTAATCGCGCTGCATGGTGGTCCCGGTACCGGCCAGTGCGGTGGCGGAAATTGAATGGCTGGTGCCAATCCGCCGACCGGCGAACCCGGCGGAGGTTACCAGGACGACTTCGCTGCGGCCATATCCTGCCTCGGCTCCCTCGGAATTGGTGACGCCCTTGACCGAGAACGCGGCATCCTCTGCCGCGGCGGCGCGGGCCGCGAGAACGTCCGGCACGGGTTCGGCGGGATCCACCATATCCAGATCGACATCGTCCGGCGGCGCCCAAGTTTCAGCCAGACCAGCGAACCGGTCCTCCGGCACCACCTTGGCCATTGCCACGGCGCGTTCGGCGAGAGCGGCGAAGCCCATAGGGTCAAGCGAGGTTGACGAAACGATCGCCGCACGTTTGCCAACAAAGACCCGTAGGCCGAGATCGCGGCCTTCCGACCGCTCCAGGTGCTCGATCTTGCCCTGACGCGAGGCCACGGAAAGCGAGGTGCCGTTCACCAGCACCGCGTCGGCGGCATCGGCCCCAGCCATCCGCGCCTGCCGGATCAGGTCGGATACCAGTGAGATGTTGTCGGTCATGCAGTCGATTCCTCCACGGCGGCCGTCATAGAGCGTTTGGCATTCCTACCATAGATAGGGATATCGGTAGTCGATTGCAGGACTGTCAGCTCCAGCTGTCGGTTCCACGGCCATGGCCGGGCCGGTGCCTGACGCCCGCCGGCCGCGTCCGGCTTGACAGTCGTCCTCGCGGCTTCATCATTCCGTCACCAAGGGGAAATACGGCATGTCCAGGCTCGACAACTGCTACAATGTATTCGACCTGCGCGAGGCAGCAAAACGTCGGCTGCCGCGTGGTGTGTTCGAGTTCGTCGACCGCTCGACCGAAGACGAACTGGCGCTGCGCAACAACCGCCACGCCTTCGAGAAGATCAAACTGAAGCATCGTGCGCTGGTCGATGTGTCAGGCCGATCCACCAAGACCACGCTGTTCGGCAAGGAAATCGCACTGCCGATGGCGATCGCCCCGACCGGCGCCGCCGGCCTGTGCTGGCACGAAGGCGAACTCGAACTGGCTAAAGCCGCCGCTCGGGCGAAGATCCCGTTCACCCTGGCGACCGGCGCCATGACGTCGATGGAAAAGATCGCCAAAGAGGCGAACTTCCGGCTGTGGTTCCAATTGTATGTATGGAAGCAGCGGGAGCTATCCTATCAGTTGATCGAGCGGGCCAAGAACAACGGATTTGAGGCGCTGATCGTCACCACTGATACAATCGTGCCGCCGAACCGCGAATACAATGCCAAGAACGGGTTTCTGTTGCCGTTCCACCCGACGTGGCGCTTCACCTGGGACATCATGCAGCATCCGACCTGGTTCACCACGGTGCTGATGAAGTATTTCACCACCATCGGCATGCCGCGGAACGAGAACTACCCTGATCCGTACCGGCGACCGATCGGCACCGATCCGGGCACCCGCGAAGTAATGCGGCAAGACTCGCTGTGCTGGGACGACATCCGGATCTTCCGCGACAAGTGGCCCGGTATCCTGATGCTGAAGGGCATCAACCGGGTCGACGACGCACTGAAGGCGATCAGCTACGGCGTCGACGGGATCATTGTCTCCAATCACGGTGGGCGCAACATGGACAGCGCGGCGGCCACGCTGGACATGCTGCCGGACATCGCCGAGGCGGTGGGCGACAAGGCGACGGTGATCCTCGATTCGGGGGTCCGCCGCGGCTCCGACATCGTAAAGGCGCTGGCCCTGGGTGCGAAATGCGTGCTGACCGGGCGGGTGACGCTGTACGGCACGGCGGCCGGCGGCGAGGCCGGCGCCGCCAAGGCCGTCGGCTTCATCCAGACCGAGATGGACAAGACGATGGCCTACACCGGCTGCAACCGTGTGGACGAGATCTCGACAGACATCTTTTTTGGCGACCGGGACAGCAATCGGCTGATCGCGGAATAGCCCGCAGCCGCCGCCGTGCCGCCCATTCGGCCGCCTCGCGGAGATCGGGGGTTACGGCTGTGCCCGGCGTCGGAATTGCGCCGGGCATTGCGGTCCTGCCCGACCCGGGCACCAAGCGGTTAACGCGGCCTATGGATCGAGCAGGGACATGAGCCGGATGCCGCAGACCCCTCGCATGTTGATCAGGCGGGCCGGGATCGGAGACGCCGCGGCGGTACGCCGGCTCACCCGCGAGGCCTACGCAAGATGGATCCCGGTGATCGGGCGCGAGCCCAAGCCGATGACCGCGGACTATGAGATGGCTGTGCAGAGCCACCCGATCGACCTGATGTACGTCGGCGGTGCGCTGGCGGCTCTGATCGAGATGATCCCCGCGGCGGGGCATCTGCTGGTCGAGAATGTCGCGGTCCTGCCGGCGTTTCAGGGCCAAGGCATCGGTCGAAGGCTGATGGCCCATGCCGAAGCGGTCGCCACATCGCTCGGGTATCGCGAAATCACGCTGTACACCAACAAGCTCTTTGCCGAGAACGTCATGCTCTATACCAAACTCGGCTATCGCGTGGATCGCGAAGAAGCATTCAGCGGCGGCACGGTTGTCCACATGAGCAAGCCCGTTGGCGTCAGAAGCAGGCTTGTCCGCCCCCAGAGACCCGGCAACTGAAGGCCTCGTGAATTGGATCTCGGTCAGCGGCGATGCTGACTGGCACGGGCGCAGGGTTGGCGTGGCGGCTGCGCACGAAATCAATGAGACACCAGCTGACGCCGAAAAGGCAACAATTCGGCCGGCCGGCATTACCCGCGCATCGATCCCGTCTCAATGTAGCGCTGGTGCCAGGAGAGCGCCTCGCCCGGCAGCGACGGCGCATGCTGGCCGTAGGAATGCTCCCTGGCACGCCGGAAATAGTCGGCCAGTGCCGGCCGGTAATCCGGATGCGCACAGTTCGCGATGATCACCTTGGCACGCTGCTTCGGCGACAGGCCGCGCAGATCGGCCAGGCCTTGTTCACTCACCAGAACCTGCACGTCCTGGGTGATGTGATCGACATGACTTGCCTGCGGCACGATCGCCGAAATCGCGCCCCCCTTGGCCGTCGACGGCGTCAGGAAGATCGACACGTAGGCATTCCGCGCGAAATCCCCTGATCCGCCGATACCATTCTGAATCCGCGATCCCATGACATGGGTGGAATTGACGTTGCCGTAAATGTCGGCCTCGATCAGCCCGTTCATGGCGATGCAGCCCAGGCGTCGGATCAGTTCGGGATGGTTGCTGATCTCCTGCGGGCGCAGGATCATCTTGTCGCGAAACCGGTGCATGTCGGCGTTCAGCGTGGCGGCCGCCTCGGGGCTGAGCGAAAACGCCGTGGCGGAGGCCATGCGCAACTTGCCGGTCGCCAGCATGGCCAGCATGCCGTCCTGGATCACCTCGGTGTAGGCAGTCATGCCCTCGAACGGGCTGACGGCGAGACTGTGCAGCACCGCGTTCGCGATATTGCCAACGCCGGACTGCAGCGGCAGCAGTGACGGCGGCAGGCGACCTTTGGCGACCTCATGGCGCAGGAACTCCATAAGGTGCCCGGCGATGGCGCCCGCCACTGCGTCGGGCGGCGCGAACGGCAGGTTGCGGTCTGGCGCATGGGTTTCGACGATGGCGACGATCTTGTCCGGGTCGCATCGGAGGTAGGGTTCGCCGATGCGGTCGTCGGGACGCAGCAGCGGGATCGGCACGCGGTTGGGCGGCAGGGCGGTGCCGTAGTAGATGTCGTGCATCCCCTCCATGGCCTCGTTCTGCCAGGCATTGACCTCCAGGATCACCTGCCGGGCACGTTCGATCCAGGTCTTGTTGTTGCCCACCGAAGACGACGGGATCAGCGCGCCGTCGGGCCGAATGCCGGAAACCTCGATCACCGCGGTGTCGAGCGGCCCGAGGAACCCCTGCCAGGCCATGGGCGCGACCTGGCTCAGGTGCATGTCGAAGTATTCCATCTGACCGCGGTTGATCTTGTCGCGAACCACCGGATCAGAGTTGTACGGCAGGCGGAACTCGATTCCATCGACCTTGGCCAGCGCGCCGTCCAGTTCCGGCCCCGTGGAAGCGCCGGTCCAGACCCTGACGCTGAATGGCCGCCCCGCCGCATGTTCCGCCTCGATCCGCGCGGCGAGCGCCATCGGCACAGCTTTGGGATAACCTGAACCGGTGAAGCCGCTCATGCCCACCGTGCTGCCGCTAGTGATGAACGATGCGGCCTCCTCCGCGCTCACGATCCTGGAACGGAGCCTGTCACAACCGATGCGCATGGTCTGTCAACCTTTCGGCCTTTCGGCGGCCTTGTTACCCCAGCATGCGCCATCTCGCGAGGCCAGGTGTTGACCCAGGTCAAACCGCGCCCTGCCGATCCACCGACCCCGCTACGCTTGACGCGTCCGTAATACTCGTATTCCGTAAACCGGAAAGGGAGTGTGGCAGTGAACCGGTCGAAGAACCGTGTCTTGACCATCTTGTCCAGGTGCTGCCGCGGGTGTTCGGCGGGGCGGGCGGTCGGCGTTGCCCCGAACGAGGCGATCCGCCGTAGCCGCCTGTCACGGCATTTCCATCGCCCCGGCCGGCACTTGCTCAGCCCCCGACATCAGCAGTCTGCCGCGTCGGATTTTCATTTCCGACGACGAATGGACGCAATGGCGCCGTGCACGCAATGGCGGTTATCCAGGGCTCTGCCCGCCTGATCGCCGGCGACGCGGTCGACCGCCAAGACATCGAGATCTCCCCATCCTCCCTTGCAATCCGGTCCGCCTGGTTCCCTCGCCAACTTCTTGCAATGGAATAACGACATGCCAATCAATCCCCAGGTTCAGGCGCTCCTTGACGAATTCAGCAAGCAGGGTCTGCCGCCGTTCGAACAAATGAGCGTCACACAGGCCCGCCTCGTCACCCTCGGCTTTCGCGACCTGCAAGGCGAGCCGGAGAACATCGGTGAGATCCGCGATATTCTGGTTCCCGGGCCGGCCGGCGCGGTGCCCGTGCGGCTCTATCATCCGTCGCCGGGAAAGGCGCTGCCGCTGGTGATCTATTTCCACGGCGGCGGCTGGGTCATCGGGGATATCGAAGTCGTCGACAGGCCCTGCCGAGCGCTCGCCAATGCGGCACAATGCGTGGTGGCCTCGGTGAATTACCGGCTCAGCCCGGAAACCAAGTTCCCCGGCCCGGCCGAGGACTGCTATGCCGCCACGCGCTGGCTCGCCGAACACCGACAGGCCGTCGGCGCCGACAACCGGTTCATCGCGGTCGCGGGCGACAGCGCCGGCGGCAACCTCGCCGCGGTGGTGGCGCTGATGGCCCGGGACCGCGGCGGACCGGCCCTGTCGTATCAGTTGCTGCTCTATCCGGTGACCGCACCCGCGGCCGGCACGTCGTTCGCCTCCTATCGCGACAACGCCGAGGGTTACCTGCTGACCAGAGCCAGCATGGAGTGGTTCTGGGACCATTACCTCGCCTCCCCCGCGGACGGCAGCAATCCCTATGCCTCGCCGCTGCTGGCCGCCGACCTGAGCGGACTGCCGCCGGCCATGGTTGTCACCTGCGAGTTCGACCCGTTGCGCGACGAGGGGCTCGCCTACGCCGAACGCCTGCGACAGGCCGGCGTCAGCGTCAGGTCATCGCACTACGAGGGCATGATCCACGGCATCTTCTGGATGGCCGGGGTGCTGCAACGCGGACAAGAACTGATCGCCGAAACAGGCGACGAACTGCGCAAGCAGATCACGGTCTGACGCTCCCGCCAGGCAACCGCCTGGATGAAGCGTTCGGTCCGGATCCACAGGGGAGACGAGCCATGAGTGACGTGCAATCGCGGACTGCTGACGATGCGGCCAGACGCGCGGCGACATTCGATGCCGTTGTTGTCGGCGCCGGCTTCTCCGGCCTTTACATGCTGCACCGGCTTCGGGAACTTGGCTTCTCGACGCGGGTCTATGAAGCCGGCAAAGGTGTGGGCGGCACGTGGTACTGGAACCGCTATCCGGGAGCCCGTTGCGACTCGGAAAGCTACTACTATTCCTACTCGTTTTCCGACGAGATCCAGCAGGAATGGGAATGGACCTGCCGCTATCCCGAACAGCCTGAGATCTTGCGGTACCTCAACTACGTGGCCGACAAGCTCGACCTTCGCCGTGACATCCAGTTCGACACGCGCGTCACCGGCGCCCGTTACAACGAACGGACCAGACGGTGGGATATCGAAACCGCGGATGGCGGGCGCGCATCGGCGACGTTTCTGATCACTGCGGTCGGGTGTCTGTCGGCTGCACAGATGCCGGACATCAAGGGCCTCGAGACGTTCCAGGGCGAATGGTACCATACCGGCACGTGGCCGCATGAAGGCGTTGATTTCACCGGCAAGCGGGTCGGAATTATCGGCACCGGATCAACCGGCATTCAGGCCATTCCGGTGATCGCCAGCCAGGCTGCCCATCTCACGGTATTTCAGAGGACGCCGAATTTCAGTGTTCCGGCCAGGAACGCGCTTCTGCCCGTGGCCTTTCAGCGGGACGTAAAGGCGAACTACGCCGAGATCAGGCGGAAGATCCGCGAATCCGGCTTCGGGATGCCGTTCGACCCTCCGGACCGCTCCGCGCTCGATGCTTCGCCGGAAGAGCTGAAGCAAGTCTATGACGCCCTGTGGGAGGTCGGCGGCTTCAGGTTTCTGTTCAACAGCTACAGTGATCTGATCACCAACGCCGACGCCAACGCAACCGCGGCGGACTACGTTCGGGCCAAAATCCGCGAAATCGTCAAGGATCCGGAAACGGCGGAGAAACTGTCGCCACGGAGTCATCCGATCGGCACCAAGCGGCCGCCGATCGACACCAACTATTACGAGACATTCAACCGCGACAACGTCAGTCTCGTCGACATCAGAAGCTCACCGATCCAGGAGATCACGCCAACCGGCATCCGCACGAGCGATGCCGACCATACGCTCGATACGATCGTATTCGCGACCGGGTTCGACGCGATGACCGGGGCACTGTTCAACCTCGGTATCCACGGGCGGGACGGCGCCGCACTGCAGGAGAAATGGGCGGACGGGCCGCACACCTATCTTGGCGTGGCGACCGCGGGGTTTCCGAACCTCTTCATCATCACCGGCCCCGGCAGTCCGTCGGTGCTCAGCAACATGCCCGTTTCGATCGAGCAGCATGTGGAGTGGATCGCCGACTGCATCCAGTACCTGCGCGACCGTGGCCTCGGTTCGATCGAGCCAACGGAGGCAGCGCAGCTTGCGTGGGTCGCGCACGTCAACGAGGCGGCGAGTACGACGCTGCTGCCGCAGGCGGACTCCTGGTACATGGGGGCGAATGTGCCCGGCAAGCCGCGCGTTTTCATGCCTTATTCCGGTGGAGTCGGCGCCTACCGACAACTTTGCGCCGAGATCGCGGGCAAGGGATATGAGGGGTTCGTGACAACCTGACGGACCCGGAACCGGCGGCGTGGGCGGCCTCGGCGTCCGCGTCGCCCCAGCCTCCTCCAACGAAGCGCCAGGTTCCCCCCTCGCGGACGCCTTACTGGGCGAAGAACATCTCCGTCATCACGTAGTCGAACGCAAGGATGAGGATCGACGCACTTACTACCGCCAGGGTCGTCGCGCTGCCGACGCCCTGTGCGCCGCCCTTGCTGTTGTAGCCCTGATAGCAGCCCATCAGAGAAATCAGGAACCCGAACACCGCCGCCTTCGCCAAGCCTGACACGACGTCGTTCATCTGCACGAAGTTGACCGTGTTCGTGACATATGTATCGACATTGAAGCCCAGCTTCAGCGTCGATACGATGAACCCCCCCAGCACTCCCAGTATATCGGCGATCAGCACCAGCAGCGGCAGCGCGACAATCCCGGCGAGCAGCCGAGGCGCCACGAGATACTTCATCGGGTTGGTGGACAGGGTCGACAGTGCGTCGATCTGATCGGTCACGCGCATCGTGCCGAGTTCCGCCGCCATCGCCGCGCCGACGCGGCCCGCGACCATCAGCCCGGCCAGCACCGGCCCCAGTTCACGCGTGACCGACAGCACCACGAGGTTCGCAATGGCGCTTTGAGCCGAGAACCGGGAGAAACCGGTATACGACTGCAGCGCCAGCACCATGCCGGTGAACACCGCCGTCAGCGCCACCACGGGCAGGCTGAAATAGCCGATTTCCAGCAGGGCGCGCGCGAACAGGCGACCATAGAACGGCGGCCGGACGACGTGCGACAGCCCCTCCAGCGCGAACAGCGCCAGTTTGCCGGCGCCATGACACAGCGCGATCACCGCTTGGCCGATCGCCGCCAGAAAATCCAGAAACATGGTCACGCTATCCGATACACCCGATGAAAGCGGCGTCCCAGGGAGGTGAGCACCTCGTATCCGTTGGTGCCCGCCGCCACGGCGACGTCGTCGGGCGACAGATGTGGGCCAAGAACCTCCAGCCAGCAACCCGGATGCACGGCGGGATGGTCGGTCACGTCGAAGGTGGTCAGGTCCATGGAGACGCGGCCTACCAGCGGAACGGGGGTCCCGTCAAAATATGCTGACCCCCGCCCCGACAGACTGCGGTGAAACCCATCGGCATACCCCAGCGCCGCGGTCGCAATGCGGCTCGGCCGGGCGGCGGCCCAGGTCGCGTTGTAACCGACGGTTGCGCCCGCCGGCACGTCCCGCACCGACAGCACACGTACCGACAGCCGCACGACCCCGCGCATCGGGTTCGAATGCCCAGGGGTCGGATTGACGCCATAAAGCGCCGCGCCGGCACGGGCGAGATCCGACGCGAAATCGGGCCCCAGAAAGATGCCGGAGGAATTCGCCAGGCTCGCCGGACCCGGCGGCAGCATCGCCCGCGCCGTGGCGAACCGCTGCCGCTGTGCCTGGTTCACCGGATCGTCCGGCACCTCGGAGGCGACCAGATGCGACATCACATAGCTTATCGACAGGCCCTCCAGGCGGGACGGATCCGCCGCCAGCACCGCCAGTTCCCGGGTATCGAGACCCAGGCGGGACATGCCCGTGTCGATATGCAGGATCGCGCCCCGCTGCTCCCCGCGCCACCGGGCGATTTCGTCCAGCGAGCCCAGCACGGGCGTCAGGTGGTGCGCGACATAGGCCGCCTCGGTGCCGGGAATGAGCCCGCCCAGTACCGCCAGCATCGCACCGGGCACCACATCGCGGACAGCCAGAGCCTCATCCAGATACGCCACGAAGAAGTGCCGGCAGCCGGCTGCATACAGCGCCGCCGCAATCCGCCTGGCTCCCAGGCCGTAGCCATCGCCCTTGATCACACCGGCAACCGGACCGGACGGATGGCGCCCCTGCAGCGCCCGCCAGTTGGCGACGACCGCACCGAGATCGACCTCGAGGATCGCCGCGTGGCCAGCGACAGCCCCCCCGGCAGGCCCTCCCGCAGTTCCCCCGCCAAAGCCGGTAACCGCGCCGTCCATGGCGCCGCTGTCCGGCCCGCTGTCACTCGACATATTCGGAGTGCGCGAGATCCAGGTCGCCGAAGCGGGTGAATTCGGCCTCGAACAGCAGCGGGATGGAGCCGGTGGGGCCATGACGCTGCTTGGCGATGATCAGGTCTGCCCGGTTATGTGCCTTCGCCATGCGCTGCTGCCACTCATCCATCGCCGCATTGAACTTATCCGAACTGCCCTCGAACGCGATCTCCTTGGGCATCTTCTGCTCCAGATAGTACTCGTCGCGATAGACGAACATCACCGCATCGGCGTCCTGCTCGATCGAGCCCGACTCGCGAAGATCCGACAGCTGCGGCCGTTTGTCCTCACGGTTCTCCACCTGGCGTGACAGCTGCGACAGCGCGATCACCGGAATCGCCAGCTCCTTCGCCAGCGCCTTCAGGCCCTGGGTGATCATGCTGATTTCCAGCACGCGGTTATCGGGCTTGGTCCCCGCGGCCGGCCGCATCAGTTGCAGGTAGTCGACGATCACCAGCGCCAGTCCCTTGGTCCGTTTCAACCGCCGACAGCGGGTGCGCAACGCCGACATGGTGATCGCCGGCGTGTCGTCAATCTGGATCGGCAGCGAGGCGATCTCACGCGACACCTGCACGAACTTGTCGAAGTCCTTCTGGCCAATATCGCCGCGGCGGATGCGGTCGCCGGAAATCCGCGCCTCCTCGCTCAGCAGGCGGGTGGCAAGCTGTTCGGCGCTCATTTCCAGTGAGAAGATGGCCACGGTCGCCTTGGCAACGCCGTTCGGGTCGTTCACCCGAGCCTCGGCCTGCAACGCCTTGGCGGCTCCGAACGCGATCTTGGTGGCCAGGGCCGTCTTGCCCATACCCGGACGGCCTGCGAGGATCAGCAGGTCCGATGGATGCATGCCGCCCATCTTGCTGTCCACGTCGCGCAGCCCCGTGGTCAGTCCAGATACACTGCCGGAACGGCGGAAGGCACGCTCCGCACCCAGGATCGCATCGGTCAGGGCGCGCTCGAAGGTGACGAACCCGCCGCTGGTGCCGCCGTCCGCAGCCAGGTTGAACAGCGACTGTTCGGCGAACTCGATCTGCTGAGGCGCGTCCAGTTCGGCGTCCGCACCGAACGCGTGGTTGACGACGGTCTCCCCGATGTCGATCAGCTGGCGGCGCAGCCAGGTGTCGAGGATCGTGCGCCCGTACTCGCCGGCATTGATGATCCCGACCATGGCTGTCAGCAGCTGGGTCAGGTAGGCGGTGCCGCCGACCTCCTCGAGGACGCCGGCATGCTCGAATTCGGCCTTGAGGGTAACGGCGTCCGCGAGCTGGCCGGCCTCCACCCGGCGGGAGATCGCCTGATAGATGCGGCCATGAATCGGGTCGGCGAAATGTTCGGGCGCCAGAAACTCCGAGACGCGCTCATACGCCTTGTTGTTGGCCAGCAAAGCGCCCAGCAGGGCCTGCTCCGCCTGGACATTGGAGGGGGGGAGACGTTGGGAGATGCCGAGAAGAGGCGAGTCGATGGTGTTCACGCAGGCATCCTAGCCCAAGCGGATAAGCGACGCATGTGCGGCTGCCTGTGGAGCACTGTGGATAGCGGGTGCAAGTCGAACCGCCTGCTTTCGCATCCGCTGCACCGCATCGGGGGCCACCGGACCTGCCGGCAAACCATTTTGGTCGGCACCGGCTCGATCGGGGACCATAATGGTGCGACTGCGGATCGATGACGCTGGACCGTCGGCGGGAGAGAGGTTGTCCTCGCTCCCGCGTCACGTCTTTTGTATCGGTATCGCAGGGGTGCCAGCCGAAGGTTTCGTCCACCTCCCGCCGGTTCCACGACTACCCGGCACTCAGGCTATCGGGCGTTCAGCTACCGGCGTTCAAGCTACCCGGCGCTCAGGCTATCGGGCGTTCAGGCCGCCTTGGCGCGACCCGCGCTCGGCTTCTTGCGGCTCGACGAGCCCTCATCCTCTTCGCCCGACTCCTCCGCCAGAGCCATCGGCATGATCGCCGTCTGCGTCACGTCCGTCAGCTTCAGATCGGTCTGCTTCTCCTCCTCCAGCGTTTCGGTCAACAGGTCAGCAACCTCCTGCTCACCGAGCGCCTTGGCCAGAGCCACGTTCGTCCCGTATGCAGCGATCTCATAATGCTCGATTCGTTGCATGCCGGCGACGATCACGAGATCGAGGATCGGGCCCTTGCCATCCTGCTCGTCGATCTCGTGCTGCGCTTCGTCGACCAGCCCGCGCATTGCCTCGCACACTTTGCGGCCGGGGCGGACGTCGAGTTTCTCCATCGCCTGCTCGACACGTTCGATCTGCGTCTGGGTTTGCTCGATGTGCAGCTGAATACCCTCGCGCAGTTCCTCGGCGCTGGCCTTTTTCAGCACCTTCTGCATGCACCGGAGCGCCTGTTTCTCGGCGCTGTAGGCGTCCTTAAGCTCTTCGACGAGCAGTTCACGAACTTCCGATTTCATGCCAAGTCTCCTGTTACAATTGCGACTTAATGCGGCGAGGGTCGCCAACCGGCCCCGGGCCATGGGTTCCGATCGTCGTTGCAGCCGACACGGGCCGCACCTCGACGGTCGGATGGGCCGCCCTGGCGTTCGCGCTCCGCACGTGTGATCGAGTGGCGGGCGTTTCCCGCCATCCCGGTGTCTTCACAAATCGAAATCGCGAGTGCGACGCTCCCCGCCGAATGAACGGCGAGCGTCAACCAAAATCGGTGCGGTCCCCGGCGTCATCGACAGGCCACATCGTGGGCCACACTCTCCAGCGGCCTACTGGATGTGGACGTGCGATGATGGATGTCGCCCGCCTTTTCGAGCGTACCGATAGTCATGGCGTGCTCCCGATTTCGAAAAGTGTAGCCCCACAACACGAATCCGGGTGCTGAGTTGCCGACCACACAATGGGTTCATCACGGCGGGAGATTGCCACGGGATAGTGCGCTTGATGTAATGGAATGGTGTAATGCGACCCGCGGTAAGCAGGCTCGGCCGCGTGACCGCCAGCGGCCGCTCTGGTGGTTCTGCCGCTGGCGGTCACGCGGAAGAAGGACCGGATCGAGCCGTCTCGCATGGATCTACGCGAGCCTGCATCGGCCGCCGTGACGCGAGCCGCCGCGATCGATCGGGCCGCTCCATACTTCGCCCGCGGAACAGCCGCATCCGGGCGCGCGGCGGGCGGCCCGCTCGCGCTGGGGCCGTGCCGATTGGTATCAGGCGCGTTGGTATCAGGCGCGGATCATGGGACAGCCGCCCGCGCTCATTGGGCGGAAGGCTTCCTCGGTCGGGATCGTCGCGACCGTGGTGAAGAAGTCGCCGGGATAGTGGGTGTCGCCGGGGCGCTTCACCTTGAACAGATAGCACGGATGGATGGTACGTCCGTCGGCGCGGATCGAGCCGGCTCCAAAGCAGTCGTCATCCGTCGCCATCGCCTTCATCGCCGCCACCGTGTCGCGCCCGGACGCCTTGGCCTTCGCGACCCCGAGCCGCTTAACCGTCTTCAGGTAGTGCGCGACCGAGGCATAGGCGCCGGCATGAACCTCGTTCGGATACACTCCGGCAGGGAGTCGCGGCTTCAACCGGGACATGAAGGCCCGCGTGCGGTCGTTTTGATCCCAGTAGAAGCACTCGGCGAGGTTGACGTCCTGCATCGTCTCGAGCCCGGCACCGGTGACCGCGGTGATGGAGCCAACCATCGCGGCGATCGCCAGATTACCGCCGGCCATGCCGAATTCACGCAATTGCTTGACACAGTTGACCAGATCGTCGCCGGCATTGGCGAACGCCACGACATTGGCGCCGCTCGCCTGGGCTGCCAGCAGATAGGACGAGAAGTCGGTGGTGCCGGGAAACGGGTAAGCGCTGGAACCCACGACCTTGCCGCCCTCGGCCGCCAGCAGCGCCGTCGTATCATTCTGGATCGCGTGCCCGAACGTGTAGTCGGCGGTCACGAAGTACCACTTGTCGCCGCCACGCGCGACGAGCGCCTTGACCATGGTGTGCGCGAGATTCCAGGTGTCGTAGGTCCAGTGGATCAGATTCGGGCTGCAGTATTTGCCAGTCAACTCCGAGGAGCCAGCGGCGGAGTTGAGTTGGATCTTGTCCTTTTCCTGCGCGATTGTCGTCACCGCGATCGCCGCGGCGCTGTTCCCGACATCTGTAATGGCATCCACGCCATCGCGATCGAACCATTGACGGGCGACGCTGGCGGCAATGTCCGGCTTGTTGAGGTGGTCACCGCTGATCAGTTCGACCTTGATCCCAGGATTGGCTGCCTTGAACTCGTCCACCGCGAGCTGAGCACAGATCACGCTGGTCGGGCCGGTCACGTCACGATAATTGCCAGACAGATCTGTCAGGACACCAATCCTGACGACGTCGGAGGTCTGGGCCCATCCGCCGCGGAACGGGATCACTCCGGCGGCGATCGCGGCACTCAGCACGGCACGGCGGCTTGCAGGCATGGGGCGTTCCTCCTCGTATGTCTGTTTGTATCGTTTCGATGGTCCGCATATAGCAGTGGGAAACCAGCCCTACCAGCCAGTAGCCGCCGTTGCGGACCAGCTTTCTGCCGCGCGCCGGCGAACAGACAGCGGGCCGTCGGGTACGCAAAAGGCCCGGCTCTTGGCCGGGCCCCCACGCTGATGCACACAAACGAATTTACGCTGGTGGCTACGCTGTTTGGCGGATCAACGCAGCCCAGCGATCCAGGATCGGCAGAACAACGTCCTCCTTCGCCGACGGCAGGCTCGGCGTCACGCGGACAATACCAAGGTCGCGATAGCGCTTCAGGGTGTCCGCATCCTCCGGCGCCGAGAAGATCGAGACCGGGCATGAGGCGGAATCGCGACCCGCCTCCTTCAGCATTTCACGGAACTTCGGCACCGTCTCGAATATATCGCCATACCCTGACCGCCCTGCCAGCGGAATCCAGCCGTCGCCGTACCGCACCGCGCGGCGGGCACCGTGCGGGAAGGCGCCGCCGACGATGACCGGCGGATGCGGCTTCTGCACCGGCTTGGGCCAGGTCATCATCGGCCCGAACTTGACGAACTCGCCGCTGTATTCCGGCTTGGTCTCCGTCCAGATCGCCTTCATCGCCTCCACGCGCTCCCGCACCAGCTTGGCGCGCGTGGTGAACGCCGTGCCGTGATCCTCCATCTCCTCGGCGTTCCAGCCGACGCCGATGCCGAACAGAAAGCGCCCGCCAGACACCTGATCGATCGAGGCAACCAGCTTCGCGGTCTGAATGGGATCACGCTGATTGACCAGACAGACCCCGGTGCCGATGTTCAATTTCGTGGTCACCATCGCCGCCGCGGTCAGCGTCACGAACGGATCCATCACATCGTAATACTGCTTTGGCAACTCGCCGCCGCCCGGCCAGGGTGAGCGGCGCGACAACGGGATGTGCGAATGCTCGGGAGCCCAGACAGACTCGAAGCCACGGTCCTCCAGCGCCTTGCCAAGCGCCGCCGCGGTCATCGAATAGTCGGTGAAGAACATGGAAGCGCCGAAATGCATGGTCCGTCTCCGTGTCAGGTCTGGCGAAAGACTGGCACGGATCCGCCGCCACCGCTATCGCCGGAGCGGATTCGTCGCTTCGGCCATGGACCCCACCGATTCGCCCGCCTCCACCGTCGCAATATAGTCGCGGGTCAGCGGCACCGCTCCGTGTCCGTGCGCAAGTTGCAACTGCCAGATCATGTGGCCGCCGCGGCGGAACGCAAGCTCAGAGCCAGCGAGATAAAACTCGAACATCCGGCAGAAGCGCTCATCGTAGAGGGCCATGATCGCGTCACGGTTGGCAGCGAAGCGCCGGCGCCAGTGGCGCAGCGTCTCGGCATAGTGCAGCCGCAGGATCTCGATGTCGGTGGCCATCAGGCCGGAGCGCTCAACCGGCGGCAGCACCTCGGACAGAGCCGGCGAGTAGCCGCCGGGGAAAATGTATTTCTGCAGCCATTCATCGGTGCTGCCCGGCCCGTTGCTGCGGCCGATCGCATGAATCAACGCCACGCCGTCCGGCTTCAGGCAGCGGGCGACAGTGTTGAAGAAGGTGCGATAATGACCGATCCCGACATGCTCGAACATGCCGACGGAGACGATGCGGTCATAGGTCTCGGTCACCGCCCGGTAGTCCAGCAGTTCGAACTGCACGCGGTCCTCAAGGCCCTCGGACGCGGCGCGCGCCCGCGCCTCCGCCAGTTGCTCGTGCGACAGCGTGACGCCGGTGACATGGACGCCGAAATCGCGCGCCAGCGTCAGCGCCATGCCGCCCCAGCCGCAACCGATATCGAGCACCCGCAGACCCGGCCGGTTGAGCAGCAGCTTGGCAGCGATATGGCGCTTCTTCGCTGCCTGTGCCTCCTCCAGCGTCTCATCGCCGTGCGGAAAATAGGCGCAGGAGTATTGCCGGTCCCGGTCCAGGAACAGGCTGTACAGACGGCCGCTCAGGTCATAATGATGCGCGACGTTGCGCTGCGCTCGGCCGGCGGGATTGTACTGGACGATGCGCCGGACGATGCCGCCGATGATCTCGCGCAGGCGCATGATCGGATGGCCGGCCGGATTGCCCGCAAGGTTGGCCAACAGCACGTCCAGCAGATCGTAGATGCTGCCATCCACGGTCAGCGAGCCGTCCATATAGGCCTCGCCCAGACCTAGCGACGGGTTCAGCAGCAATCGGCGCAACGTTCTATGGTCATGCACGCGTACCCGCGCGGCAGGTCCCTCACTCGCCGCATATACGGTCTGCGTCCCGTCCGGCCATATCACTGTCAGCCGGCCAATCGTGATCAGACGTCGAAAAATGCCATCAAGGGCCGCACGCATCGCTTTGCCAATCCATCGTCTTCAGCCTAGGCCGGGAAGAATGGATCAGCAACGTATGTGTCGTCAAAGTGTCGCAAGCGATGACGGTTCAATAGCTCGTGCCAACCCCTTCCTCGTTTCGATCTGAAACGGGGAAGGCGGTCAGCATCGTAAGGCCAGCACCACGTGAAAAAGCAGCGCTGATCAACAGGCGGCGGCTGTTTAGGCCGGTTGCGGCGTATCGCCCTCGAAGATTGTCTCTGCGGTCGGCATTTGCTCTTCGTCTTCTGCCTCTCCACTTACGCGTTCACCGCGTGCCTGCCTTTCGGCTTCTTCAGGGCTGCGGGCGACATTGACGGTGACCATGATCGACACTTCGGGATGCAGCGACACACGGACCTGCGAAAGTCCAAGGGTCTTGATCGGATGCTCGAGAATGACCTGAGAACGGCTGATGGTCAGGCCGGCCTCCGTGGCACCATCCGCGATGTCACGCGCGGACACCGAGCCGTAGAGGCTACCCGATTCGCCGGCCTGGCGGATGATGACGACGGAGAGTCCGCCGACGCGTTCGGCGATCCGTTCGGCTTCCTCACGGCGCTTGAGGTTCTGCGCCTCAAGCTGAGCGCGCTGCTGTTCGAAGCGCGCGCGGTTGTCTTTGCTGGCGCGCAGCGCCTTTTTCTGCGGCAAGAGGAAGTTGCGGGCGTAGCCCGGCTTCACCTTTACCACATCTCCCATCTGCCCCAGGTTTTCGACGCGCTGGAGCAGGATCAGTTCAACGGCGGCCATGGAACCTTGCTCCTCAGGCGACGATGTACGGCAGCAACGCCAGGAATCGGGCGCGCTTGATGGCCACGGCGAGTTCCCGCTGCTTCTTCGCGGATACGGCGGTGATCCGGCTGGGGACGATCTTGCCGCGCTCCGACAGGAAGCGGGACAGCAGACGCACGTCCTTGTAGTCGATCTTAGGCGCATTGGGTCCGGAGAAAGGGCAGGACTTGCGGCGGCGATAGAACGGCCGGCGCGCGCCAACGGCGGTCCGCCGTGCGGCGGGATTGACTTCGGTATCGGACATTGCAGGCTACTCCTCGATGCCGGGGCGGAATTCTTCGCCGCCGAAGCCGTCGCGGGCGCGGAACTCCTCGCGATCGTCGAAACCGCGGCGGCGGCCGCTCTCGAACCGTCCAGCCGGCTTGGGACCACGGAAACCACGCTCGCGCTCATCGGATTTGCGCGACAGGATAGCGGACGGCGCTTCGTCGATCGCCTCGATCCGGATCGTCATGAACCGCAGAACGTCCTCGTTGAGGCCGAGTTTTCGTTCCATTTCGGTAACGAATGTCGGCTTGGCGTCGAGCCCAAGCAGCATGTAGTGGCCCTTGCGGTTCTTCTTGATCCGATAGGCCAAGCCACGCAGGCCCCAATACTCACGCTTCTTCACCGCGCCGCCATCGGCTTCCAGTTCGGTGCCAATGTCGTCGGCGATCTGCTCGACCTGTTGTTGCGTCACATCGTTCCGTGCGATGAGCACGGTTTCGTAAAGCGGCATGGATGAACCCCCTATGGCTTGTCTCTGCCCCGACCGGACATGGTCTCATTCCCACGATGGAAATGCAGGCATAGCCGGGAGCGATGCCGTCGCGCCCGGCAGGGAAGGCGCGGCTTCAAGCACGGTTTGACAGCGAATGCAACGGGAGATGTCGAATCCCCCTTCGGAGCCATCAGAAAGCACGCCCGCCGATCATCCGCTGATTGCGGGAGCTCGGACGCGGCAGGCCGTGGGCCCCCTAGAGCCGCCGCCTCACGGTCGGTCGCGGCGGCGCGGTCATCCCATAACGCACACTGCAGCGAACATGGATATGCCGTTTGCTCTACTGCGTGCCGAGCGTCCTGACGCCCTGCAGTGGTTCAATCCGCATCCCATCGCGCACCTGCATCATGCAAGTTTGTACGTTGGGGCGGCCGTTTACTTCGGCGAGGCAGTCGAAGCATGCCCCCATCATGCAGAACGGACCGCGTGGCGCACCGGAAACCGCGCTGGCGCGGGTGGTCGTGATCCCGGCGGCGAGCAGCGCCACTGCCACGCTGTCGCCGGTGCGGGCCCGGATTGGCTGACCGCCGAACCAGATCGTCAGGTCATCACCCGACGGGGCCCCCGGGACCGGGCGCGTCAGCATCAGTCCGGGGAGCCTTTGGGCAGCTTCTTCTCGGTAATCGCCGCATATAACGCGACGCCGTAGGGAATCGTCTCGTCGTTGAAGTCATACAGATGGTTATGCAGCGCGGCGCTGTCGCCGTTTCCCAGGTTGATGTGCGCCCCCGGGACCTGCTCCATCATGAAGCTGAAATCTTCCGAACCCATGCCGGGCGGGCCGTCACGCCGCACGTTCGCCTCGCCGACCAGTTCGGCCGCGGCATCGCCATAGGCGATGGCCTCGGCCTCGCTGTTCACCATCGGCGCGAAGATCACCCGGAAATCCACCTCCGCTTCGGCGCCAAAGCCCGCGGCAAGGCTGGAGGCGAGGCGGCGCATATTTTGCTCGATCAACGCCATCACCTCGGATTTCATGGTGCGCACGGTGCCTGCCATGACCGCCGATTGCGGGATCACGTTGTAGGCGTCGCCGGACTGGATGCGGGTGATCGACAGCACCGCCGTGTCCTGCGCGGAGATGTTCCTCGAGACAATCGACTGCAGCGCCGTGCCCAGATGGCAGGCGACAACCACGGGATCGATGCTCTGCTGCGGATGAGCGCCGTGCGCGCCTTTGCCGGTGATGGTGATGTCGAAGAACGCTCCGCCGGCAGCGCGGGCGCCCGGACCGGTGATGAACTTGCCGACCGGCAGCCCGGGCCGGTTGTGCATCCCGTAGACGTAGTTGCATGGGAAACGTTCGAACAGTCCGTCCTTCAACATCTCCAACGCGCCGCCGACGCCTTCCTCGGCCGGCTGGAAGATGAAGTTGACGGTGCCGTTGAAGTTGCGGGTTTCCGCCAAATATTTCGCGGCGCCGAGCAGCATGGTGGTGTGACCATCGTGGCCGCAGGCGTGCATCCGTCCGGGGTTCTGGCTGGCATGCGGCAGCCCGGTTGCTTCCAGGATGGGCAGCGCATCCATGTCCGCCCGCAGCCCGACGGCCTCCTGCCCGTTGCCGTTGCGCAGCACCCCGACCACGCCGGTCTTGCCGACGCCGCGATGCACCTCGATCCCCCATTCCTCCAGCTTCTGCGCGACCAGATCCGCGGTGCGGTACTCCTCCAGGCCAAGTTCCGGATGGGCATGGATATCGCGGCGGATGGCGATGAGTTCGTCCTGGTAGAGACGAGCACGATCGAGCGCGGACTGGGTCATCGGGGTTCCTGGGCCTGTTGTCTGTCAGCGACCATATCACGTGGCCCGCCAGTGGCCAGAGTTGTGCCGTCCCACGGCCCGGCGGCCAGGCGTGGAAGGCCCAAAGGGGACGAAGCCGAGCGGCGAAGCCCAGGGGAACGAAGCCCAGGGGAACGAAGCCCAGAGGGGCAAAGCCCAGGCGGTGACGAGCGGACAATCGCACCGGGGGTGCGCGCCGGCCCATGCCTCGCGTTACCCTCAAATGAGCACTTCGAGGCTTTGGTCATGGGCGGACGGCAGCGCCGCCAGGTATCACATCCCCGGCGGCAGCTTCCTCTCGGCGATCGCCGCAAGGAGTGCTCCGCCGCAGGACATCGCCTCATCGTTGAAATCGTACAGATGATTGTGGACCGCGGCGGTGTCGCCGTTGGCCAGCAGGATAGGGGAGCCCGGCACCTGCTCCGGCATGGCGCTGAAATCCTCCGATGCCATCGCGGGCGGCACATCGCGCTGCAGGTTCGCCTCCCCGACCACGCGTGCGGCGGCGGCAGCGCATGCCATGAACTCCTGCTCGTCCTTCACCACCGGCGCAAACAGCGTGCGGAAATCAACCGAGACCTCGGCACCAAACGCAGCGGCGATGCCAGCCGCGAGGCACTGTATTCCGCGCTCGATTTTCGCCGCCACCTCAGGCTGCATCGTCCGCACGCTCCCGGCCATAAGCGCGCCGTTCGGGATCACGTTATAGGCGTCGCCGGACGCGATGCGGGTGACGGAGAGCACCGCCGTGTCGTGTACGGAAATATTCCGATATACAATCGACTGTGGCGCTGTGCCCAGTTGGCACGCCACGATGACTGGATCGATGCCCGCCTGCGGCCGGGCCCCATGCGTGCCTTCCCCGGTGACGGTAATGTCGAACACCGCGGCGCCGGCGAAACGGACGCCCTTTCTGTGGCGCACTGGCCGACCGGAAGGCCGGGACGGTTGTGCAGGGCAAACACCGCGTCGCATGGAAACCGCGCGAACAGGCCATCGTCAAGCATCGCCCGCGCTTCGCCCAGCCCCTCCTCAACCGGCTAGAAGACAAAGTTCGCGGTGCCGTTGAACGACCGGGTTTCCGCCAGGTATTTCGCCGCACCGAGCAAGATCGCGGTATGGCCTTCGTGGCCGCAGGCATGCATCAGGCCGGGTTCCGGCTGGCATACGGCAGGCCCGTTGCCTCCTGGATCGGCAGTGCGTCCATATCCGCCCGCAGCCCGACCGAAGCCTCGCCGTTGCCGTTGCGCAGCACGCCCACCACGCCGGTCCCGCCGACACCCCGATGCACCTCTACACCCCACTCCGCCAGCTTGTGGGCGACCAGATCGGAGGTGCGCACCTCCTGCAGACCAAGTTCGGGATGCGCATGAATATCCCGGCGGATCCTGGTCAGTTCGTGCTGGTAAAGCCGGACGCGATCGAGTGGAGACTGGGTCATGCAGTGTCCTGGATCATGGCGGGCAGACCGTGTCGCAGCACGCGGGTATTGCGTTGTCCGTTTTGGCGCGGTGTTGTTGTCAGGCAACAGGGGAGAGGACGCGGCATGTATCTCAACATATTTGCCCACGGTTCGGCACCATTCGACATGACCGGGTCGGATGAGTTCCGCAGCCTGCTGGCCAGCGCGGCCGATCTTGGCATTCCGCATGCGCCGGAGGTCCCATACCGGTCCTGCAACATCGTGCTGCGGCAGATGCGTTTTCATTTCCTGGAATGGGGTCACGCCGACGCTCCCCCGATCGTGCTGCTGCACGGCGGGCACCAGTCGGCGCATTCGTGGGACCTGGTCAGTCTGCATCTGGCGCAACGCTACCGGGTTCTGGCGTTGGACCAGCGCGGCCACGGCGACAGTGAATGGGCCCGCGACGTGAGCTATTCCAACCACGAGATGTCACTGGATGCCGAGGCGTTCATCGGTGCCATGGGCCTGCGCCACCCGGTGTTGATGGGCCACTCGATGGGCGGGCGGAACGCGATGCTGCTGATGCGGCGCAACCACGCATCGTTGCGCGCCGCAGTGATTGTCGATGTCGGGCCCGAACTATCCGAAAAAGGCCGAGCGGCGATCGCCGGCTTCGTGCAGGTGAACCAGGAGTTCGACGATCTGGAGCACTTTGTCCGTAATGTGCGCCAGTACGATCCGTACCGGCCGCGCGAGCACATCGAGCGGACCGTCAAGTACAACATGCTGCAGCGGGCCGATGGCAAATTCGTCAGCAAATGCGATTCCAACCCGAGGCGACTCAACATCGTGCGCGGCAGCGGACCGCAGGAGAACATCACTCTGGAGGATGCGACACGGCTCGATCTGCCGGTGCTGCTGGTGCGTGGGGCGAACTCCAACATCCTGGCGCCGGACGCCGCCGAACGGTTTGCCGCGGCGCTGCCTCAGGGGAGGCTGGTGACGGTGCCGGACTGCGGCCACAACGTGCACGGGCAGAACACCAAGGGGTTCATCCAGGCGCTAGGCGGCTTCCTCGAGACCGTGACGGCGACCAGCGCCATCGCGTGAAGCGGCCGCGCGAGGTGCGCCGGTCGCCTCGACGAGCGGCCGACCTCGTGTCGCGCGGCATCCGATATTGAGCGATGCGGCGGCGTCGTACCCGATGCACCGGGGAATGCTCGCCATCGTCGTCACCGTCCTTCACGGCTCGCGGCTTGCCTCCAAGCCGCGTGGCTTGGCGGTCCGGCCGCTCCAGGCGACGGCCGACACCGTCGGCCGACCGGCACGCTGATCGTCGGCCGCTTTCAGACCGCCTGATGGGCACGGCGCGTCGTGGCGACCGGAATGGCGGCGACAGCCCAGCCGATGGGGGGGTTGTTCGACCTCAACCACGCTGTCGCACAGGCTGCGGCGGCCGCGGCAGCTACGGTCGCGATGCTACCGTGGCTGGAACACGGCTTCCGGCTAATGCCCGCGCAGGATCTGACTGAGAAACAGCTTCAGGCGATCGGTCCGCGGGTTTTCGAACAGCTCCCCGGGCGGTCCGCTCTCCACAATCTCACCGCGGTCCATGAACACCACCCGGTGCGCGACCTGCCGGGCAAATCCCATCTCGTGCGTCACGCACACCATGGTCATGCCGTCGTCGGCCAGGCCGATCATGGTGTCCAGCACCTCCTTGATCATCTCGGGGTCCAGCGCGCTGGTCGGCTCATCGAACAGCATGATCTTCGGCTTCATGCACAGCGCGCGGGCGATGGCGACACGCTGCTGCTGGCCGCCCGACAACTGCCCCGGGTATTTCTTCGCCTGCTCGGGGATCTTCACCCGGCGCAGGTAGCTCATGGCGACTTCTTCCGCCTCGGCCTTGGGCATCTTGCGCACCCAGATCGGCGCCAGCGTGCAATTCTCCAGGATCGTCAGGTGCGGGAACAGGTTAAACGACTGGAACACCATCCCGACCTCACGCCGGATCGTGTCCAGCGCCCGCAGGTCGTCGGTCAGTTCGGTGCCGTCGACGACGATCCGGCCCTCCTGGTGGGTCTCCAGCCGGTTGATGCAGCGGATCATCGTGGACTTACCGGACCCTGACGGGCCGCAGACCACCACCCTCTCCTTCTCCGTCACCGTCAGCGACACATCGCGGAGCACGTGCATCGTGCCGTACCACTTGTTCACCTTGTCCAGCACAATCGCCGGCGGACCCGATATCACGCCCGCTTCGCCGCCGTTCCGCGTCGTTTGGCTCATTTGCAGCAGATCCCCGTCAGCGGGCGCGGGAGCGGTTGAGGTCACGCTCCAGGCCGCGGCTGTATTTCGACATGGCAAAACAGAAGGCAATGTAGACGGCCGCGAGGCCGATGTAGACCTCGGTGGAGAAGCTCTGCCACGGTGGGTCGCTGAGCGCGACCTTGCCCATGGTCAACAGATCGAACAGCCCGATGATCAGCACCAGCGAGGTGTCCTTGAAAAAGCCGATGAAGGTGTTGACCAGCGGCGGGATGACCAGGCGCAGCGCCTGCGGCAGGATGATCAGCCAGGTCTTCTTCCAGTAGCTCAACCCCAGGGCGTCCGCCGCTTCGCCCTGCCCTTGCGGCAATGCCTGCAGACCGCCGCGGACCACCTCAGCCAGATAGGCGCCGGCAAACAGGATGAAGGCGATCTGTGCCCGCAGCAGCTTGTCGATGTTGACCCCGGCCGGCATGAACAGCGGGAACATGACGCTGGCCATGAACAGCACCGAGATCAGCGGCACGCCGCGGATGATCTCCACATACAGCACGCACAGCAGCTTGACCGCCGGGAGCCGGGTCGACCTTCGGCCGAGCGCCACCAGCACGGCCAGAGGAAAAGCGAAGGCGAGGCCGAAGGTTGCCAGGATCAGGGTGATGGGCAAACCGCCCCAGGAGTCCTCGGCCACCAGCGGCAGACCGAACACGCCGCCCCACATCAGCACCCCGACCGCGGTCAGGGTGACGGCCCAGATCAGCGCCAGTTCCTTGCGCCAGAACCGGCGCACGCCGGACACGGTGAACAGGCCAATGAACAGCAGCACGACGATCGCCGGTCGCCATTGCTCATCATAGGGATAACGGCCGAAAAGGATCAGCCGGTACTTGTCCGTCAGCACCGCCCAGCAGGCGCCTATGCCGATGGCGTTCTGGCATACCGCCGTGTCAGGCGTGCCGGTCGGACCGTACGGCACGCTCCAGATCGCGTGCACCACGCCCCATTCGAAAAGGCTGAACACGACGCGGATGATGATGTAGCCCAGCACCAGCGTGACCGCGGTTGACCACCACGACCCGAACAGGTTGGTCCGCAGCCAGGCCCAGGGTCCGACGATCCCGGCGGGCGGGCGGGCCTGGCTCTCGGCTGGCATGTGCTCAGCGGTTGCGGTGGCCTGGCTCATGGACTTACCGCTCCACCAGCGCGATGTGCGCGTTGTACCAGTTCATGAACGTGCTGATCGACAGGCTGATGGTAAGGTAGACTGCCATGATGATGGCGATGCCCTCGATTGCCTGGCCGGTCTGGTTCAACGCGGTGTTGGCGATCGAGACGATGTCCTGAAAGCCGATCGCGACCGCCAGCGAACTGTTCTTGGTCAGGTTCAGGTACTGGCTGGTCATCGGCGGGATGATGACCCGCATCGCCTGCGGCAGGACGACCTGGCGCAGCACCTGCCCCGCGTTCAGGCCAAGCGCACCAGCGGCCTCCCACTGTCCCTGCGGGATCGCCTGGATGCCGGAGCGGACGATCTCGGCGATGTAGGATGCGGTGTAGATCACCAGGCCTAACATCAGGGCGAAGTATTCCGGGCTGAGGGTGCCGCCGCCCTGAAAGTTGAAGCCGCGCAGCACCGGCAGTTCGACCTGGAAGGGGGCGCCCAGCACCGCCCACACAATGACCGGCAACGCGATCAGCAGGGCGACCGCGACCGGCCAGACCGTGGGCCGTACCCCGGTCGCTTCCTGGCGTTTCCCGGCGCGGCGGTTCCATATCAGCGTGCCGGCGAGGCCGACGATGAACGCGAGCAGCGCCCAGGTGTGCGCCGGCTGCCAGTCCAGTTCGGGGAGCCGCATGCCGCGGTTGGTGAGGAAAGCGACGTTCCCCAGGTGCCAGGCCTGCCGGGGCGGTGGCAGGCCCTGGAGCATGGTGTACCAGAACAGTAGCTGCAGCAGCAGCGGGATGTCGCGCAGCGTCTCCACGTAGAATGCCGCCAGCCTCGACAGCAGCCAGTTCTTCGACAGCCGCCCGATGCCGATCAGCGTGCCCAGGATAGTCGCCAGCACCACGCCGATCACCGCCACCTGCAGTGTGTTCAGCACGCCGATCAGCAGTGCCCGGCCATACGTACTGACCGCCGGATCATAGGGCAGCAGCGACTCGCCGATCGGAATGCCGGCTACCCGATCGATGAACCCGAACCCGGTTGCGATATGGCGGGCGGCCAGGTTCGCCGTTGTATTGCGAACGAAATACCAGCCAATGGCGATGACGACACCGACGATCACGATCTGCCAGACGACGGAACGAAACACCGGGTCGCTCCACGACAGCCGCATGCGCCGCTTGGGCGCGGCCCGAGCGGCCACGAGCCGGGGGTCTGCGGTAGCCTCGGACATAGTGCGGCAAGTCTCCCTGTTCTTGATCCCTATCGCACGCAAGATCGGGGCCACATGCACCGCCGCCCTCCGCCGCGATGTTCGGCGTTGTCGCTCGGCCCCAACGCCGTACTGAGATACTGCCATAGGCGTGGACACAAGGCACGTCGGTGCATCGCCGGGTCGTCAGCGATGGCGCGGCTGCTCGTCGATGCGGGGCGACGGGTCAATGCGGCGCGGCCGAGGGCTGAGCGACGCGACGGATGGGCCGGCAACCGCATCGACGCAGCTCCCGAATAATGATGTCGGCGTTATGGACATTCGGCCCGCCCGCACGCCGGGCCTCACCGCACTGGCGCTGGCGCGCCGGCGGTCAACCGTGAACGGCGCAGCGCACCGCGACGCATGCGCGATGCCGTCTCGCCCGCCTCACACACTCCGGCGGCCTGCCTCGGTGTTCGCGTGCGACGCCGGAGTGCGCGAGATGCGACCTCATGTGGCAGCGGCGCTCCCGGGCCCCCCTTGCACGGGGATGGCGTTCACTGACGCCAATTCGGCGCCCGGCACGCAAGCTGGTTTCACGAAATTGCGCATCCGCATCCAAACGCGGAGATTGCGGCATGGCGCTGCCTCACATAGTGTCCCCCCGATTTCGTCGTTTCTGCCATCGTTGGCATGGAGGTGGCGCTGTTTGGGCCCAGAGCACGCATGGGCCCAGGAGTGACCGGTGGCTGCCGCCACGGCGATAAACCGTTCAGCAGAAGTGGGTCCCTATGCCTTCAATCAGTTCTTCGGTTCGCAGACGCATGGCTGGCCTCGCCCTTGCGCTGCCCGTTTTTTTGGCTCCCGGTCTGTCAGTCGCACAGACCGTGTTCAGCACCGACGTTGCCTGGCCCGGACTCACGCAAGATGATATCGACCGCATGCATGCTGCGGCGAGCCGGCTGTATGAGGGGCGGTCGATCGGCACAATCGAACGGTGGCGCAGCCCCGATTCCAAGGATGCGGGCGAGGTCAAGCTGATCAAGAGCTTCAAGGCACACAACATGCCATGCAGCAGGCTCGACTATACGATTCGATTTAACGTGGTCAGAGATCGGCCTGATCATTACGTAATAAATTGGTGCAAGGTACCGGAGGGCGATTGGAAGATCGTTGAAGTTGTCGCACCTCGCTGACGGGGGCCTTTCCGGACAGCCGGGGCGTTGTTGTAACCCTGGGCATGCCCGCACGATTGGACACGAGACTTTATCCGGAGCCGGATCATCATGAGGATACGAGTAGCTCTCCTGGTTTGCGCGGCGCTGCCACTTCTGGGCAGTTGCGCGGGACCAAACGCACCGCACGCCGGCCAGCCCACTGTACAGGGCCAGTCGATGGAGCGGATGCTGTCCGATGTCCTTGCCATTCGGACTTATGTCTATGGCAGCGGCAACCAGAGCGATGCCGAGCAGGCCGCGCTCGATCTGACGACCTGGTCGCGGCGCATGACCGAGTTGTTCCCTCCCGGCCAAGCCTCCACGGATTATGTCGACATGACCCCCGACAGAGTGATTGGTGCTCCCGCCGCAATGAGCCGGACCGCCGAGCAGCTTCTGGTGGCCACACGCACCGGCGATCGGCAGGCAGTCGGCCGGCAACTGGCCCAGACCGAGCGCGAGGGATGTGGCGCCTGCCATCTCAGCGGGTCACGGTAATTCCGTCGCAATGGCGGGGCCGCCGGCAGAACCGGATTTGACCCGGATCGATGCGCATGGCATCGCGCCCTCCACACACCTTCCCGAGGCAATGGCAGGCACGACGCCGGCCCGTTCCAGGACATGACGATGCGCTTTTCATTTGGCACCGGCTCACTGCTGGCGACGGGGTTCGTCGTTGCCCTCCTGAGCGGCTGCGCCACTCCGCCGCCGGCAAGCGATCCCGAGGCGCTGGCGGATTTTCGTGCGACGAACGATCCGCTGGAGCCGACGAACCGGGTTGTCTATTCGATCAATAACGGACTGGACACGGTCATCCTGCGTCCAGCCGCCCTCGCCTACCGCGCCGTGCTGCCCCAGCCGGCTCGGAACAGCATTCACAACGCGTTGGGCAATATGGGCGCCCCGGTCAAGCTTGTGAACGACATGCTGGAGGGCAAGCCGCGGCGGGCGGGCGACACCGCCATGCGGTTCCTGATCAATACCAGCGTCGGCGTGCTCGGACTGTTCGACGTTGCAACCGACTGGGGCTATCCGGACCACGACGCCAGCTTTGGTTTGACATTCGCCCTTTGGGATGTGCCGGAGGGGCCCTATCTGTTCCTGCCGATCCTTGGTCCTTCGAACCCCCGCGACACGCTGGGATACGGTCTCGATGTGACGTCAAATCCGTTGATCTGGATCGGCCAGGGGGCCGCGGTTGAGGCGCTGCAGGCATCCCGCATCGTGATCGGCGGAGTGGATCAACGAGATCGGACCGACAGCTTCATAGAGACCACCAAGGCAACGGCCGTGGATCCGTACGGAACGTTCCGCAGCGTCTACCGCCAGTACCAAAAAGGAAAGGTGCAGAAGATCCGCGAGGACGACCGGGCTACGGTTCCGGTCTGGTTTCCGCAAGCCCCGGCCTCCGCCGCGTCCGACCCGCACTGAGAGGATCGATGATATCTTCGGGATATCCGCCAGGGGCGGGTATTCGCCGGGTCCGGCACCTGAGACGCTGACCCCGCCGCCGCGGGTTTGCCGGCTGGGTTGTGTCGTGATCCGGCGGATTGCACCAGCGTCATCAAAGACCTTACGACGCGGCGCCCCACGCTTCGTGGGGAGGCACGCGGCGAAGGCGTATCAACCGCGCAAGAAACATTACCGCCTCCGACGACGGGTCGAGGTCCTTGCCGGGTGGTCGTAAACATGGCGCTCCGTTTCAGGTTTCCGCGTCGCTGACATGGACGCCGGTGACACGATGACGCGGCAATTCGCGAACCGCCCGCCTGAGGCGATTGACACCACCTCGTGGCGAGTGGCGTCCTCGCATCTCGCTCGCACCACGGCTGAGCAGACAAGTCGAGGCAATGTCGGTCTGGCACAGTCGGCTTCCCCTCCCGGTCTGTCGCTGGCAAAACCGGTGCGCTGGGAATGACCTCGATCAACGACGGCTGAGGCGGGGGCTGGCTAAGTCCGCTCTTGAGAAGGAGTCAGGCTTGAATCGTCGTGAAAATGGGCTCGGGTCGCTCGCGTGCCGCCATCGCTGGGGGCTTGTTGTCTGCACGCTGAACGTTTGCATCACCCTGTCCGGTGCTGCACGGGCCGCGGAGCCACAGTTTTCGGCCGGAAGCTTTTTCGATTCCCTGGATTTCCGCGACATGCCGTTCATCCCCATCCCGGAAGTCGGCACAGACCCCGACAGCGGCACAATACTCGGGTTCCTGCCGGTGTTCCTCACCACCGATGAAAACCGGGAAATTCGCCGGATTCTCGCTCCCGACGTCATCTACGATCCGAACTTTGGCCTTGGTGCCAGAGGACGCATCTTCGGCTATCCGTCGGAAGACACCGAATGGTACGTCGTCGGCGGCTTGAAACAGCGAGTCGAACGCGAATTCGATGCTTTTTACACGACGGGCCTCACCCGTCAGGACACCTGGTCGTTCTCCATGCAGACGGTCTACGACCGGAACGGCACACGCCGCTTCTACGGCATTGGCAACCAGTCGAACCTGTCGAACGAAACGACCTACGTCAACGAACTGGCATACGTGGAAGCGCGTCTCGGCTGGAATTTGAACCACGCATGGCAGGTGGCCTACATGGCACGGCCGCGCTTCGAAGATGTCGAGGCCGGGGTGCTCGACACGGTCCCCTCGATCCAGACGCGCTTTCCCGTGGTCGGCCGGCTGGGCAATGAGCACGACTTTCTGAACATGATATCCGTCACCTACGACACGCGCGATTCTCTGACCATTCCAAGCCGGGGCGTTGAATTCGTCGGTTATGCCGGACTGTCCGATGCGGCCTTCGCTGGCTCCGCGTCCTATTCGATCATGGGGCTCGATGCGCGGAATTACTGGCCCGTGACGCAAAAGCTAATCATCGCCAGTCATGCCGCTCTGCGTTACATGCCGAGCGATCAGAATGCGCCGTTCTGGGCCTTGAGCAGCCTCGGTGGCGACCGCAGCGTCGTGGCCGGTGCACAGCCGCTGCGCGCGTTCGGCGAGAACCGCTTCATCGACCGGGACTCGTTCTCGGCGAGCATCGAGCTGCGATATCGGGTGCTCGATCTGCAATTATTTACAACGAACGTCAGTCTCGAACTGGCGCCATTTGCCGAGGCGGGACGCGTCTTCCACGAGATTGGCGATAATCCCCTGTCGTCGCTGCATACCGCAGGCGGAATGGGTTTCCGGGCGTTGGCTCGGCCCTCGATCGTCGGCTACGTCGACGTCGGCTACGGCAGCGAAGGCAGCGCCGTCTTCTCGGGGATCAATTACCCGTTCTGAAACGAACCGGTCCCGCCGCCAACCGGCGCCGCTACAAGCCGGTCTTGCCACAAGCCGGTCATGCTCGCTTCGTATCATGACCAGGGTGGGCGAATGCCGTGAGCCAGGGCTGCCCGCGCCGATCCGCTGACTCCCGGCGAGCCGCCGCCCACAGCGACCGAACGGCCAAGACCCGTCTCATCGCGGCACTGGATGATACCCGTCCGCGGCGACGCTGACGGGTATGCGCGCAGCGTTGGCGTGGCGGCTGGGCGCGAAATCAATGCCAGCTTCCGTTGGGACCGACTCTCCCCTTGTCATGGCAGGGCTTGGCCCGGCCACCCACGACTTTGACGCCAGTGTCTGGATAGACATGGATGGCCGGAACAAGTCCGGCCATGACACAGAGCGGTTGTCGTCCCCAGTCGTCGGTCATCGGTCATCAGTCGTGGTCACATGCAGAAACGTCGCGCTGACGAACGGGTCGTCCCCGGTCATCGGTCATCGGTCGTCGGTCATCGGTCGCCGGCCATCAGTCGTCGGTCAATCCTGTTGCCGGCTGATGTTATCCCACCAGATCCCGCCATTCCGATTCCGTCATAGTTCGTACCCCGAGCTCCACCGCCTTGCGGGCCTTCGATCCGGCGTCGGCGCCGACCACCACGATGTCGGTCTTCTTCGATACCGAATCCGTAACCTTCGCGCCAAGTGTCTCGGCCCGGGCCTTCGCCTCCGGACGGGTCATGGTCTCCAGGGTGCCGGTGAAAACCACCGTCTTGCCAGCGATCGGGCTGTCGACGGCATCGGACGGTGCGGCGTCCTCGATCGTCAGTTCGGCAGCCAACTCGTCCAGAGCTGCGATATTACGAGCCTCGCCGAAGAAATCCGTCAGTTCCTCCGCGATCGTCGGCCCAATGCCGCTGATGCTTCCCAGTTCCAGCCGTTCGTCGGAGCCAACGGTTGTCGCGGCCAGCATCTGCGCCCGCCAGTTCGCGAAACTGCCATAGTGCCGCGCGAGCAGCCTCGCATTCGTCGACCCGATGCGACGGATACCGAGGGCGTAGATGAAGCGCTCCAACGGCACTGTCCGTCTCGCGGCGATCGCGCGCGACAGGTTGCGCGCCGACTGCCTGCCCCACCCTTCCCGCTTCGCAATTTCTGCCTCCCGCTCCGGCAACTTGAACAGGTCGGCGGGGCCGTGCAGCCACCCTTCGTTATAGAACTCCTGAATGGTCTTCTCGCCGAGGCCATCGATATCGAAGGCCGGTCGGGACACGAAATGGATCAATCGCTCGACCCGTTGCGCCGGGCAGATCAGGCCGCCCGTGCAACGACGAACCGCCTCGCCGGGCGGACGAACCGCATGGCTGCCGCAGGCCGGACACACCTCCGGGAAAACGTATGGCGCGGAGTCAGACGGCCGGCGATCCAGTACGACAGAAACGATCTGCGGGATCACGTCGCCGGCCCGCTGCAGCACGACGGTGTCGCCCACCCGGATATCCTTGCGGGCGATTTCGTCCTCATTATGCAATGTTGCCCGCGCGACCAACACGCCGCCGACGTTGACCGGCTCCAGGTTGGCGACCGGCGTCAGTGCTCCGGTACGCCCGACCTGGATACGAATTTCGCGCAAAACGGTCGTTGCCTGTTCCGCCGGAAATTTCCAGGCAATCGCCCAGCGCGGCGCTCGGCCGACAAAGCCGAGACGCCGCTGCAACCCGAGGTCATCGATCTTGTAAACAACGCCGTCGATGTCATAGCCGAGGCCGGAGCGCTGCAGCCCTATCTCATTCTGGAAAGCCTCGGCGTCGCTTTCATTGTGCAGCCGCCGCGACAGCGGATTGACCTTGAATCCCCACTCCTTGAGCCGCTCCAGATAGGCCCAGTGCGTGGTTGCGACGGGCTCGCTGCTCTCTCCCTGCGCATAGGCGAACAGCGACAGCGGCCGGCCCGCGGTGATCCGGGCATCGAGTTGCCGCAGACTGCCGGCGGCGGCGTTGCGCGGGTTCGCGAAGACCTTGGCGCCCGCCTCAGCCTGCGCCTGGTTCAGTGCCAGGAAGTCCGCCTTGGTCATGAAGACTTCGCCGCGGATCTCGATTAGCGCCGGTGCATGGCCTGCCAGCCTGTCCGGCACGGCATCCATGGTACGCAGATTCGGTGTGACGTCCTCGCCTTCCGTGCCGTCGCCGCGCGTCGCACCGCGCACGAAACGACCGTGCTCGTAGATCAGGTTGATGGACAGCCCGTCGATCTTCGGCTCAGCAACGAACATCAGAGGTTCGGTGCGGCCAAGAAATCGCTTCGCCCGCGTGCAGAACTCGACGAACTCCGCCGCATCAAAGACGTTGTCCAGCGACAGCATCGGAACACGGTGGCGGACCTTGGCAAATCCGCTTTCCGGCGCGCCGCCGATCCGGTTGGATGGAGAGTCCGCGCGGATCAGCGCCGGGAAGCGCGCCTCGATGGCGGCGTTGCGGCGCCGCAGGGCGTCGTAGTCGGCATCGGAGACTTCCGGAGCATCATGCGTGTAATAGGCTTGGTCGTGATGCGCGATCTCCCGCGCCAGGTGCGCGAGTTCCTCGGCGGCCTCCGCTTCGGTCAGCGCGTCGACGGGGCTTTGATGGCTCGTCCCTACCATGGCGGGATCGTCTGGGCGTCTTCACGGCCGGTGCTGCTCATACCAGCAGCCCCTGCGGTGGCCGCTGCCCGCGCAGCAGGTCGTCGGCAGCCGCCCGCGCCGCGTCGGAGATTGTCTCGCCGGCCAGCATCCTGGCGATCTCCTCGCGTCGCGCCGCCGGGGCCAGATGATCCACCGTGGTCGAGGTGCGGTCGCGGTGGGCGGCCTTGGCGACCCGCAGATGCGCCGCTCCCCGCGCCGCCACTTGCGGACTATGGGTCACGACGAGCACCTGGACACCTTCGGCGACGCGGGCCAGGCGCTCCCCCACCGCAGCCGCCGTCGCCCCGCCGATGCCGGAATCCACCTCGTCGAACACCAGTGTCGGGACCGCGGAACCGGCCGACAGCACCACCTTCATCGCCAGCATCAGTCGCGACAACTCGCCCCCCGAGGCGACGCGCGCCAGAGGACCCGGCTCCTGGCCCGGATTGGTCGCGATCAGGAAGCGAACCTGGTCCATCCCGTGCGGCCCCCAGCCGCTCTCCGGCAACGCGCCAACCTCCGCGAAGAAACGCGCCTTGTCCAGACGCAGCGGCGGCAGTTCGTTCGCCACCGCTTTCTGCAGCTTCTCGGCGGCAGAGCGTCGCGCCGCCGAAACGGCGGTGGCGGCCGCGATGTAACGGTCCTTGCCGTCCCGCGCCGCCTGCTCGAGCGCGGTGATCTCCGCGGCGCCGGTTTCCAGGGCACCGAGGCGTGCCGTCAGCGTGTCAAGCAACGCCGGCAGGTCCGGAACCGCGACGCCATGCTTCCTGGCCGCGGCGCGCAGGGCGAACAGCCGCTCTTCCGATTGTTCCAGAAGGCGCGGATCAACGTCAGCATCGGCGATCAGGCGGGTCAGCAGCGTCTCCGCCTCGGCCAAGGCTTCTTCCGCCCGTTCGAGCGCGGCCATGGCAGGATCAGCGGGATTGCCGCCAGGCTGTTCCTGACCCGACGGCGCCAGGCGCTGCAATGACCGCGATGCCGCCCGCAGCGAAGCCGCCGGCCCGGCGTTGCGGCGATCGCGCGGCGTCAGTTCCGCCAAAGCCGCGGCGATCGCCTCGGCACGGCGTTCGCTCTGTTGCAGCCGCTGACGCTCACGCGCCAGGGTTTCCTCCTCATCGATGCGCGGCGCCAGGGTCGCGAGTTCATCGACCGCGTGACGCAGCCAGTCCTCGTCCCGTTCAGCCGCGGCGATGGCTTCCCTGGCCCTCTCCAGACGGGTCAGCGCGTCGCGCCAGGCGCGCCACGCCTCGGCCACCGTCCCCCGCAGCGGTGCGGGCACCCCGAACGCGTCCAGCAGACCGCCATGGCTGGCGGGATCGGCCAGGCTCATTTGTTCGTGCTGACCCTGGACTTCGACCAACAATGCGCCGATCCGCCGTAGCAGGCCGACACCTACGGGCTGGTCGTTGACGAAGGCCCGCGACCGGCCATCCCGCGTGACGATCCGCCGCAGAACGATCTCATCCTCGGCGGTCAGTCCGTGCTCATCCAGCGCAGCCGCAACCGCATCGTCGGGCGGCGAGAAACAGGCCGTCACGCTGGCCTGTTCGGCCGATGCCCGCACCAGACCGCTGTCCGCCCGGGCACCAAGAGCCAGGCCGAGGCTGTCGAGCAGGATCGACTTGCCGGCACCGGTTTCGCCGGTCAGCACGGTCAGCCCCTGATCGAAGAGCAGATCCAGCCGCTCGATCAGCACCACATCACGGATCGACAGCGCAGTCAGCATGGCGCGCCACTCAGATCTCGCGACAAGCGGCGATCAGAACACCGCATGCCAGGCACGGGAGAAGAAGCCGCGTTGCTCGGGCTCATTCGCCGTCCGGGCTGTGCCGTCGGGATGCGCCAGGCCATCGTCCACGAGCTGGGCGTAGCTGTCGTTGTACCACTCGCTGCCAGGGTAGTTGTATCCGAGCACCGCCGCGGTCTTGCGGGCCTGATCTTTCAGTCCGAGCGCAAGATAAACCTCGGTCAGGCGGGCCAGCGCCTCGGGGACGTGGTTGGTGGTCTGGAAGTCATCAACAACCCGCTGAAACCGGCCGATCGCGGCCTCATAGAGGTGCTGCTTCTGGTAGAAGCGGCCGATCTCCATCTCCTTGCCCGCAAGATGGTCGAAGCACAGGTCGATCTTGAGCTTGGCGTCGGTCGCATAACTGGTGTCGGGAAACCGGTTCACGACCTCCCGCAGCGCGTTCATCGCCTGCTCGGTGCCCTTCTGATCGCGCTCGATATCGGCGATCTGCTCATAATAGCACAGCGCCCGCAGGTAGTAGGCATAGCCGATGTCGCGATGGGCCGGATGCAACTGGATGAAGCGATCCAGGGTGCCGATGGCGTCCGTGTATTTGTTCTGCAGATACAGCGAGTAGCCCGACATGAGCTGAGCGTTCACCGCCCACGACGAGTAGGGATAGTTCTGCTCCACGGCGTTGAACTGATCGCCCGCGCTCGTGAATCGGCGCTCATTGAGGGCATCCACGCCGTTGTTGTACAGCTCCTCGACCGGACCGACATGGGCCTTTGGGGTGGCATCATCGGACGAGCCTCCACCGCCGCAGCCGGACAACAGTGGCAACAACACTGTCAAGCCGACACAGAAGCGGAGCGGGAAGCGCCTGGGGATCCTGGACTGCATGGTGCGACTCTGATTCATCGCGCGGCTTATATCATGCCATCGCGATCCGCGAATACTGGGTTGATCGGCGCCGGTCGGGAGCGGCGCTTAGCCCGCGCTTCCGCGGGTTGCTGCCTCTCGCCTCCACAGGCCACCTGCCCAGGCAGCCGCTCTCACAGGGCGCTGCCCCTGAGGCACCGACAACACCCCTCCGGCAAGGCCCTCTCAGGCAACAGCTCCTCGGGCGACGTCCTCTCAGGCAGCAGCCACGAGCGCATCGGCAGCAAGAGGATCAGTCGCGGCGGCCCGCCAGGCGGTGGCATCGGCGAACAGCGCCCGCAGCAGGCGGTTGTTGAGTGCATGCCCGGTGCGATGCGCGACGTAACGCCCATGCAGCCTGCCACCCGCCAGCGCCAGATCACCCACCGCATCCACGAGCTTGTGGTTGGCGAACTCGTTGTCCATACGGAGCCCGCCAGGATTGAGGATGGTCTCACCGTCGACGACGATCGCGTTCTGCAAGCTTCCGCCGCGGGCCAGGCCGGCGGCCTGAAGCTGTTCCACCTCCGCTGCGTGAGCGAAGGTGCGCGCCGAGGCGATCTCGTGGCGGAAACTATCCGGGGTCAGGCGCAGCGAGGCGGACTGGCGGCCGATCGCGCCCGCGGTGAAGTCGATTGACAGGTCCATCTCGAGCACAGGCTGCACCGCACGCGCCGTCGGGCCCAGCGGCCGCAACTCGGCCCACGCCTCGCCGGCGGTGACCCGGACCGTGCGGCACACTTCGATGACGAGCCGCGGCGCATCAAGTTCCACCGAACCGGCACAGTCCAGCAGGAACACGAACGGCGCGGCGGAGCCGTCCAGGATCGGGATCTCGGGGCCGTCCACGTCGATCAGGGCATTGTCGATGCCGAGCGCCGAGAGCGCCGCCATCAGATGCTCGACGGTACCGACCCTGGCCGACTGCATCGCGGGGTCGGCCAGCACCGTGCACAGGCGTGTGTCAACCACGTTGTCGAAGCGAGCCTCGACCTCACGCCCCAGATCGGTGCGGCGAAAAACGATGCCGCGCCCGGCGGCGCCTGGGCGGAGCGTCAAGTTGACCCGACGGCCCGTGTGCACGCCTACGCCGACGCAATTGATCGTCGTCTTCAGGGTGCGCTGCCGCCAGCCCGTAGCGGCATTGGACTCAGTAAGCGGCAATCTGGCGAAGCCATCCATCAAAGGCATCCCATATGGCATCGGCGAGGATCGCTCATGCCATGATGCTCGATAACCCGTTCCCCTCGCCGCGCCGAGTCAATGATTGTTGCCCGTTGTTACCGCACAAGCCGCTGCTATTATTGCTTTTGATGCAGCGCGTCACCGACTGGTTACTAAACCCGCACCGCCCCGCGGTTGCACGGTGTCTTAAATTTGTTTGTGGGGCAGCGTCGGCCAGCGCCCATCACGACAGTCGCCGTCCGGGCCGACCACCTGCACCAGCCCGGGCGAGCGCTGCGGTCGGGTTCCGAGGCGCCACGGCATCGTCTTCCCGGGTCGCCCTCCCGGACGGCCATTCTCCGCTGAGATCGGCTTGTCACTTCAGCGGTGAATGGCCAGCCTGCCTCATGCATGGATTGATTAATGGATCTCGCCGGCCCGCCGCAGCGCATCACGCAGCTTGGCAGGAGTGAAGTCGGGCGCCCGGCAAACCTCCAGAATCACCGCCTCACGCCGCGACACCAGGTCGATTGCCGCAGGCAGCTTGCGCACCGCTTCGGCGGGGATCACGACCGCGCCGTGAAAATCGGCATGCACCACGTCATCATGCGCCACCTGCATGCCGAAAATATTCACCGGCTTGCCGAAATCGACCATGTGGACGTGAGCATGACTTGGGCCGATCCTCCCGCCGATCATCTGATAACCCGGAGCCCACATGTCGAGGTCGCGGAATGAGCCGTTGGTGACGCAGCCGATGGAACCCAGCGCCTTGTGGATCGTCGACTGGACCTCTCCCCAGTAGGCGCCATAGCCAACCCGGCCGTCGATGTCCTGCAGCACCGCGATCGTCGGAAAATCGACCCGAGCGACGTAATCGTACCAATCCGCGCGGTCGGTGACCTTCGAACGCGGCGGTTCGGTCGAGCGGATCATGCCGACGCGCGCCACGCCGACGATTGGCTTGGCCTTCGGGTCGATGCAGACCATCGGCTCGACCGTGAATCCGATTGCGCGGCGTTCGGGCACCACGACCTCAAGTCCGTTGCAGATGGTGGGCGTGTCCCACTGGGCCAGGACGTCCAGGTCGGCCTGGGTGAAAGGGCGGTCGGCCATGATGATTTTCCTCTCTCTGTCACACTGGTCTTTGCCATATCGGAGTCTTTGCCAGGCTGGGTGCTTGCCAGGCTGGGATCTGGGTACACCGGGATCGTTGCCACGTGCGGGTCGTTCCGGGCAGGGATTCTCTCGCGTCCGGCTTCGTCATACGCATGTATAAAATCTGACGCTGAGCACCGTCTGATTTGTCCGTTGGGCTGCGAGTTGGCGGGCCGATTCACCCAACGCTTGAGAACCAAGGCGTTGGGATCGGATCACTCATGCCGACATACTCGCTCCCGCGACGGGTTTGCGGCAAGATGCCCCGCATGACATCCATCGCGACTGGCGGCAAAGCCATCTACGGTGCGCCTCTCGGCATTCTGATGCTGGAGGCGCGGTTTCCCCGCATTCCGGGAGACATGGGAAACGCCACGACCTGGCCATTTCCGGTACTTTACCGCGTGGTGAAGGGCGCCAGTCCCGAACGCGTCGTGCTGCATGGCGCGGCCGGTCTGCTGCCGGCGTTTCTGGAGGCGGCCGCCGACCTGGTGTCAAACGGTGCCGAGGCGATCACCACGAACTGCGGCTTTCTGTCGCTGTTTCAACAGGAGCTGGCCGGCCACGTGCAGGTCCCGGTCGCGACCAGCGCGCTGATCCAGGTGCCCTGGGTGCAGGCGACGCTGCCACCTGGCAAGCGCGTCGGCCTGATCACGGTTTCGGCCTCGACCTTGACGCCACGTCATCTGGCGGCCGCGGGCGTTCCTCCGGACATACCCGTGGTCGGAACCGAAGACGGGGCCGAGTTCTTTCGCGTGCTGATCCTGGGCGAGAAACAGGACATGGACGTGGCGCTCGCGGCAAACGACATTCTGGAGGCCGGGCGAAGACTGATAAGCCGGAACCGGGACGTGGGCGCGATCGTGCTGGAATGCACAAACATGCCGCCCTATGCGCACGCCCTTCGCGAGGCTCTGGGCGTCCCGGTCTTCGACATCTATTCGATGATCACATGGTTTCACGCCGGCCTGCGTCCGCGGGACTTCGGGATGCCGGCGGACCGGGCGTGCTCCTGGCGCTGACGCACCAGCTTCCCGGCTGACGCGCGGGGGCCGACAAGCAACGGGTCGACATGCGTCGGCCTGATCCCGCATCGGCCTGATCCCGCATCGGCCTGATCCCGGATCGGCCTGATCCCGGATCGGGGTGACGCGCGTGTTCCGCGTCCGCGCGCCTCGCCCACGAATACGTGAAGTTCTGCTCGCTCGGAACACTCGATCCGCGCTAGATGGCGGAATGAAGCCGAAAGGAAATCAATCGAGCCCAGCCATGTGCGCAAGCCGAACCAGCGCCCCGCGGGGCGCTGAACCGATCGACCCGCCCTGGCGACCGGTCGCGGCGTTCCGAGGCCCGCCGATTGGGCCATGATCCTCGTCTTCGAAATGATCTGGCCCGGCGTTGCACACGCCGTGACCAACAGCACCATGATCCAGACGATCGCCCGCGGCTTCCCGGAACAAACGGTGCGGGTCTTCGCTGAGGCCTCCCACCTGCAGGAGCTTCACGCCGATCCGGTTCTTCTGGAGCGGGCGAACGTATCCCTGCATCCCATCGCGATCTCACCGCACTTCATCTTCCGCCCACAGATCGTATCCCTTCGGCGGGGCCTGCGAGAGCTTTGGACGTTGTGCCGGGCGCTGGGCGATGTCCCAAGACAAGAGCCGTGCCTGATCATGCTGCTGTCCGCGACACCGACGGCGATTTTCGCGGCGTCATTTCTGGCCCGCGTGCTGCGCCGACCAATCCGCGTGCAAGTGGGAATGCACGGCAATCTTAACGATGCGTTCGGCTGGCGCACGCGCAATCCGGCGGCACGCGCGATTGACCTGCGCGCCGCGCTCAGCCGGCGCCACGGCGGACGCGTCCGGTTCCTGGTGCTGGAACACGCAATCAAGGCGGCGCTTTCGGCCCAGATCGCCGGCGTAGCGGAAATCACCGACGTGCTGCCCCTGCCGATCAACCAGAAGGAGGCTGAAACGGCGCGACCAAGCAAGCTGGCACGGCGGGTCCGGATCGGGTTGGTCGGCCAGGCGACCGAGGCGAAAGGCATCGTCGCGTTCCTCAGCCTTGCCCGGCAGTTTCGCCGGACCTTCCCGGGCGCGGTAACATTCCACCTGGTCGGAACGCCGGCAGCCGGTCTCGACCCCGCCGCGTTGGATATCCTGGATGATCCCAAGCCGTACGGAGAGCTTTCGCGTCCCAGGTTCCTGGAAGCGCTTGAGCGGCTGGATTACGTGTGCCTGCCGTTGCAGCCCATCTACTACGGGCTGTCGGCCAGCGGCGCCCTGATCGACGCCATCACCTGGCTCAAACCAATCATTGCCACCCCCGTCCCGATCGTCGTGGACCTGTTCGCCCGCTTCGGCGACATCGGCATCCTCTGCGCCGATCACGCGGCGATGGTCACCGCCATCGAATCGCTCGTGCGCAGCCCGGACCAGGACCGGTATGACCGCCAGGTCGCCAATCTGCGACGTATCCGCGCAGGCAGATTGCCCGCCGCCCTGGCAACCGACTACCGCGCCATCATCGAGCGGGGCTTTCCCGGATTCATGACCGCTTCCCACCGGAGCGGGGCGGTCACGCCGCCCCCCGGGCGGAAGCAGAGCCAGCATGTCGCGTAGTCGGAACACTGTGTTCGTTCCCCGCTCCTTGATGGCGCGGGCGGCGCATGGCTTCGCGTGGGTGTTCGCCTGGCGGATGGCAACACGGGTGATGGGGCTGGCGAGCACACTGATCCTCGTGCGGCTGCTCGCGCCGGCCGAATTCGGTATCGTCGCGATCGCCATGTCGTTCATCCAGTCGATCGACCAGTTCTCCCAGATCGGGGTGGAGGAAGCGCTGATCCGGCTGCCCGCACCCGACCGGCGAACCTACGACACGGCGTTCACCATGATCGCATTGCGCTGCGCGCTGATCGCCGCCGTCGTGATGGCGGCCGCCTGGCCAGTCGCATATTTCTTCAGCGAACCGCGGCTTGCCCCGATCATGCTGGTCATCGGCGGCGCCACCCTGATCGCGGGGCTTGAGAATGTCGGCGTGCAGGACTTCCGGCGCGACATGCGATTTGACCAGGAGTTCGTATTTCAGGCGGTGCCCCGGCTGCTCGGCATCGTGGTCACCGTGGCCTCCGCTTTGATCTGGCGAGACTACTGGGCGCTCGTCATCGGCACCACGGTCACGCGGATGGCCCGTGTCGGCATGTCCTATGTCATCCATCCGCTGCGCCCGCGATTCTCCCTGGCCGCGTGGCGGGACCTGATCGGGTTCTCGCTATGGACCTGGGCGATCTGCGTGGCCCGGGTCGCCCGCGACCAGCCGACCACCTTCATCATCGGGCGCGCGCTCGGCCCGGCCAAGGTGGGGATGTTCTCGGTAACGGGGGAGATCGCGCTGCTGCCGCTGAGTGAGATCATTCTGCCAATGGGCCGTTCGATGTTTTCGGCATTTGCCCTGGCGCGGCGCTCCGGCGAAGACGTCGAGGCGATCTTCCGCCGCCTGGTGGGCCTCACCGCATTTGTGACGCTGCCCGCAAGTGTCGGGCTGGCATTGGTCGGCCTGCCGCTGGTGCAACTGATGCTGGGCCCCGCATGGATGGACGCCGCCCCGCTGCTGGCGGTCTTTGCGGTGGGCAGCGCGTTCTCGGTGTTCGGCCACGCCTGCCATGCCCAGTTCGACGCATTTGGGATGCTGAAACAGGATTTTGCGGTCATCCTGTTCGCAGCCGCCGCGCGCGGAATACTGGTCGCCGCCCTGGTGCCGGCGTACGGCCTGATGGGCGGCGCGGTCGGTTTCGCGCTATCCCTGGCCTTGGAATCGATCGCCTATCTCGTGACGAAGCGGTACTCCCTGCCTGGTTCATTGCGAGGACTCGCAGGCGTGGCGATCCGCCCGCTGCTCGCCACCGGTGGCATGACCGCGATCGTGAAGTGGCTCGATCTGGTATCGCCGGGACCAAGCGGCTCGATCGAGCATGATCTGGTCGGACGGCTTGCTCTGGCGGTGGTCGCGGGGGCGGGGACGTACGTGATATTGATCCTGGTATTGTGGTGGCTGGCTGGCCGGCCGGCCGGCCTGGAGACGGACGTCGTAGCCCTCGCCCGTCAGCGCATCCGGCGCGCGAAGCCGGTCGGTCCATGACGCGGATCCGCGAAGCCGGTCCGCGGCCAGCCGAGCACCCGCCGCGATCGGGTTTTGCCGCCGGCGGGTGCGTGCTCGCGATGGCTCGGCCGTATCAATTGGACGGAGTCATTCTTATGTTCTGGACTGCGTCTGCCGCCGCAGGCGGCACAGGCAACCGCCCCCGGTCCGATCATGGCTGCTTTGCAACCGGTGTCTCCGCGCCGAAGCCTCGTCGATCGGCGCGGCGGTTGCGATTGCGATTGCGATTGCGATTGCGATTGCGTCCATCCGCAACGCGCCGGACGTTTGCCAGCGCGTCCAGCATGGCCGGTCGGTCATGACAACAACAGCACAGTTGTACAGCGGCAAAGACGGCACCTATTTCGCACACCCGCGTACCGATATCGAGCCGCTCCTTCCCGCGAATCTGTCCCGGGCGCTTGAGATCGGCTGTGGTTCCGGTGCGACGATGCGGTGGCTGCGCGACACCCGCCGGATCGAATACGCGGCCGGGATCGAACTGGTCCCTGAAATGGCCAGCCAGGCAGCGGCCGTGTTCGAGCAGATTATGGTGGGCGGTGTCGAAACTCTCATCCTCGAGGTCCCGCCCAGGAGCTTTGACCTCATACTGGCTCTCGACATCTTGGAGCACCTGGTCGATCCGTGGGAGGTCGTCCGGTCATGTATGCATGCTCTCAAGCCAGGCGGTGCCCTGATTGCCTCGATCCCGAACGTCGGACACTACTCTGTCGCATTTCCTTTGATCTTTCGGGGAGACTGGCGGTATCAGGATGAGGGCTTGCTTGATCGCACCCACCTGAGATTTTTTGTTGCACGCACCGCCATCGAATTGATGACCAGTTCAGGCTGTGTTCTGGAGCATATCGAGAAAGTCCGCGCTCCGCCCAGCCTCCTGAGCAGGATTCCAGCCAGGTTTGGCGGCACCCATCTGCGGTGGTACGCGACAAGACTGATGAACTGGTTGCCTGATTGGACTTTGTTTGATTACCGCTACATAATCCGAGTAAGAGCACCAGGCCAGGAGCCGGGGTAGCAGCGCCTCTCAGTCGGTGTTCAGACGTCGTCGGTGCGTATCCGGCGTGACTTCGCACCCCGACGTGGAAGTAATCATCACTGATGCATTCCCCCTGCGATGCCGACCCGGGACGGATCAACTGATGCAGCCGTTGGTCTACATTATCGTTCTCAACTGGAATGGTTATCGTGATACGATGCGTTGCATTGCTTCGCTGGAACGGCAACGCTACGAGAATTGCCGCATCCTTGTCGTCGACAACGGCTCAACCGACCAGTCGGTCGAAGCCCTGAGGCGGCTCGGCGATCGTATCATCCTGCACGAAAACCCGGACAATCGCGGGTACACCGGCGGCAACAACAGAGCCATGCACACGGCCTTCGTGCAGGGTGCTGACTACGTCTGGCTGTTCAACAACGACGCCGTTACTGAACCCGACACATTGGCAAGGCTGGTCGAAGTCTGCGAAGCGGATCCAGGCATCGGTCTCGCCAGCCCGCTCGTCCGCGAGGCAAACGGCCACGGCAGCGTACAGTTCGCCTGCGGCCTTTTCGACCTCTCCACGCCTTCCTACATACCTTGCTTCGAGGTGCAACAGGCTCGGGAGTGGCTGGAACAATTCCCGCGGCGCATCGCACTCTCCGGCACCGCGATGCTGGTGCGCCGTTCGGTCTATGAGAAGACCGGCATCCTCGATGACCGGCTTTTTGCCTACTGGGAAGACATCGAGTATTCGATCCGCAGTGCGGCGGCTGGATTCCGAAACGTCTTAATACCCGAGGCATCCATTTTTCATGAGCCGAAGCCCACGATCGCCTCTCCAGGGGCCATCAAACCGCATTTCTATTACTTCATGTCGAGAAACGAAATCCTGATGTGGCGCTCGCTCTGCCGTGGCACCTCATTCCACAGATCCGTCCTCTGGGTCCTGCGCCGCCAGCTGCGGCAGATCCAGCGTATGCCGGACAGCACGGCCGGGGTGGATGCGGTGCTGGCCGGTCTGTGGGATGGTTGCCGCGGCGTTGGCGGCGCTTATGATCCCAACCGGCGTATGCCCGCGCCGTTGCGCCGGTTGCTCGGCCGGCACCCGGCGTTCTGGCTGCGCTTGATGGATGGCAGGCGGTAATCGCATGACCATCAGTGTTATCGTACCAACGTACAACCGAGCCGACCTGCTGCCGGGGACGCTTGACGCCATCTTCACGCAGACCCTGCCGCCGGACGAGGTCATCGTCGTCGACGACGGATCACAGGACGCGACGAGCGCCCTGCTGCAGCGCTATGCGCCACGCGTGCGCGCCATCCGCATCGCCAATTCGGGCGATCTCGTCGCCCGCAACACGGGGCTGCGCGCGGCCTCCGGTGACCTGGTATCGTTCTGCGACAGCGACGACCTTTGGAGGCCTGGATTCCTCAAGGCCATGGCGGCGCTCTGGCGCGCCGAACCACGCCTGAAGGCGGCCTGTGGCAACTTCGTGGTAATCCGCGACGGAAGCTGGGAGGCCGAGGACAAGTTCAGCGGGGCACCTGCCGGGTTCTGGGACGGTTTGCGGCAGGTTGGTCCCGACCTGGCCGTGTTTGACCAACCGGTGATCGAGCGCCTGGTCCGATTTCAACCGTTCTTCCCCTCCGCCCTGGTCGCCGATCGCGCGTTCTTTCTTGGCCTCGGTGGCTGGGACGAGGCGGTGACCCGCATGGTCGGAACAGACTTCGCAACCATACTGCGCTTGGCAGAGCATTCCCCGATCGGAGTCCTGCAACATCCACTGGTGGGCATTCGCAAGCATACGGGGAATTTCTCGGCCGACGTCCAGGCCATGAACCTGGGTGACGCTCGAATTCTGGAGCATGTCCTGGCCACGCGGCCGTCGCTGGCGCCGTACCGGTCGATCATCCAGGACAGCGTCACCACCCGGCGGCGACACGCCTTCGATACCGCGTTCGCCCGCCGCGATTTTGATGGCGTCACCAGCATCTACCGGCTGTTGCCGGCGTCCGCCCGGTCATTTGCGATCCACTTCAAACATACGGTCGCTCGCCTGCCCGCCGGTATGCGGGACGCCACGGCCAGTCTTCTGCTCGTCGCCGGGTCGCTCAGAAGCCGGCGGCACCCGGCCACGGGAGCGGCCGACACGAGCGGGCCGACCCGGGCGAGCGGCTGACAAGGGGGGGCGGCTGATAAGGGCGGGCGACGGTCGCCTGCGAACGCTATCCCCTACCCGGCAGGCAGTCGATGATCGCCTTCGAACCCTATCCCTTGCTGTCGGTGAGGCGGTCGCAGAACGCCAGAAACTGTTCCACCCGCCGGTCCCACCCACAGGCGCGGGCGACGTCGGCCCCGCCGAGCCGCAGGCGATCGCGCAACGCACTATCCTCGAACATCCGAATGATGGCCGCGGCGATGCAGCCGGTGTCGTCGCCGTCCACGACCAGCCCGTTCACCTGATCCGTCACCGCATCCACGCTGCCCCCCGCCCGTCCGGCGATCACCGGCAGTCCGCAGGCGTTGGCCTCCAGGAACACCAGGCCGAAGCCCTCTGTCTCACCATCCGCCATCTCCCGGTTGGCCATGATGAACACGTCGCCCAGGCTGTAGTGGTCGGTCAGTTCGTAGCCGGGCACCGCGCCGGTAAAGACCACGTTGCCGCCCACGCCATGGTACGTCACCAGATTCTCCAGCGACGGACGATACGACCCCTCGCCGACGATCAGATAGACCAGATCGGGCAATCGCCGCAGCACGCTCGGCAGGCTCTCGATCACCCGATCCATACCCTTGCGGGCATAGAGCCGACTCACGGTCAGCAGGACAGGCCGCCCTTGCAGACCGTATCGATCCACCAGATGCCCGGATCGCGGCCGCGGTACGAAGCGCACCAGATCGACGCCATTCGACACCAGCTCGATCTTGCCGGAGGGCACCCCGAAGGCCTGGATCAGCGTGTCGCGCGTGAACCGGCTCACCGCGACGATGCCGTCTGCCGCGGCGAACGCCCGGCGCCGCCGCTGCCCGCCTTCGTCGTAGCGGGTGCGGGTGCTGATCTCCTCGCCGTGAATATAGATCAGGGTTTTCA
>DASWON010000138.1:0-4986 GCA_036398735.1 Rhodopila sp. | reverse complement strand
ATTGCCGGCGGCGACTGAACGCCTGCCCGCTCGGTTCCGCCGCCCTGGCCGGGACATCATTCCCGATCGACCGTCAGATGACCGCAGCGGCACTGGGCTTCGAGCGGCCGACGGCGAATTCGCTGGATGCCGTGTCGGACCGCGATTTTGCCCTCGAATTCCTGTCGGCGGCGGCAATCTCCGCGATGCATCTATCGCGCCTCGCCGAGGAGATCGTCATCTGGTGCAGCGCGCCCTACCGCTTCATCCGGTTGTCCGACGCCTTTACCACGGGTTCCTCGATCATGCCGCAGAAGCGCAACCCCGACGCGGCGGAACTGGTGCGGGCCAAGACCGGGCGGGTGACGGGGGCGCTGGTCGCACTGCTGACGGTGATGAAGGGCCTGCCGCTGGCCTATGCCAAGGACATGCAGGAGGACAAGGAGCCGGTGTTCGATGCGGCCGAGGCGTGGGCGCTGTCCCTGGCGGCGACAGCGGGGATGGTCCGCGACATGGCGCCGGATACCGAGCGGATGCGTGCATTCGCCGGGTCGGGCTTCGCCACGGCCACCGATCTCGCGGACTGGCTGGTGCGGGTGCTGCGGCTGCCGTTCCGCAGCGCGCACCATGTGACCGGGCGGCTGGTGGCGCTGGCGGAGTCGCGCGGGGTCGATCTCGCCGATCTGTCGCTGACGGAGATGCAGTCGGTGGAGCCGGGGATCACGGAAGATGTGTTTTCCGTGCTGACCGTGGAGGCCTCGGTCGCCTCCCGCACCAGCTATGGTGGCACCGCTCCGGCGAATGTGGCGGCGCAGGCCGCCCGGTGGCTGAAGGCACTGGCATGATGAGAATGGTGCTTGCCCTGGCGATGGCCCTCGGCGTGCTGGCCGGGTGCGGCAAGAAGGGGCCACCCGACCCGCCGGGACCACCCAATGAGATCATCTATCCGCGCACCTATCCGACGCGTTGATCCGTAGGCTTTACCGGACGCATGCGTCGAAGGAACGTGGGTCCGGCAGATTGCGGCGCCGCGGCCCGGTGGCTGCGCCCGAAGCCGGCTGCCCGGCGCGGTTCGGCCAGCGGCTCCGCGTCGGATGCGGACGATTTCAGGCCCTGACTTGCCGGCCCTGCCCGATGGCGGCTTAAATCCGGTTCAAGCAATCATGCAGGCTGAAAAAAGGAAGCGTCCCATGCCGGAATCCGCATCGCGCTGGGAGTCGTCCACTCCGGTTCGCTACCCCGATCCGGACGTGGTCGTGCTCGATCCTCGGTTCGAGAAAATATTCATCGGCAATGCCGGCATCCAGCGGATCGCCACCGGCTTCGACTTCACCGAGGGGCCGGTGTGGTTCGGCGACGGGCGCTATCTGCTGTTCTCCGACATTCCCAACGACCAGATCCTCCGGTGGGACGAAACCACAGGCGGAATCAGCGTGTTTCGCAACCCCTCCCACTATGCCAACGGCAATACCCGCGACCGGCAGGGGCGGCTGATCACCTGCGAGCACGATACGCAGCGCCTGACCCGCACCGAATATGACGGAACCGTTGTCGTGCTGGCGGACCAGTGGGAGGGTCGCAAGTTGACCGGCCCCAATGACGTGGTGGTGAAATCCGACGACACGATCTGGTTCAGCGACAACGGCGCCGGGACGCGGGGCAACTATCTCGGCCATACCGCGCCGCAGGAGCATCCCTTCCGGGTCTATCGTTACGATCCCCGTACCGCCACGCTGAGCATTGCGGTCGAGGTCATGGCGAGGCCGAACGGCCTGTGCTTCTCGCCCGATGAGAAGCGGCTCTACGTCGTCGATACACCCGGCGATCGACCCAAGAGCACCTGGGTTTTCGATATCGTGGACAACGGCACCCGCGCGGTGGACGGGCGGGTGTTCTTCGACGGCGCCGGCTGGGCCGACGGGATCCGTTGCGACACCGAGGGGAACGTGTGGTGTGGCTTCTCCGGCGGCGAGGCCGAGGACGGGGTCGCGGTGTTCGCTCCCGACGGCACGCTGATCGGGCGAATATTACTGCCGGAACGGTGCGCCAATGTCTGCTTCGGCGGGAAGAAGCGAAATCGGCTGTTCATGGCCGCGAGCCAGTCGGTGTATGCGCTCTACGTCGAGGCGCAGGGGGCCGTCGGAGGCTAGCCCAGTGGTCAAAGTCTGACGGAAGCCACCGTCAGATTGACCCGCCAGGCTTTGATTTGATGGGCCGATTCACCCAGCGTCGTGGATCGCGAGCGTCGATGTTGGAACACTGGCGTGGCGACCGCTTCGTCCAGACCGGCGGTGGCGTCCGGGCTGGGCAAGCCAACTCGACGAAGGGTCCGCATGCGCCCCCCCAGCAGTCCAGGCCGGCGGCGACGTCCGGACTGGACGCGCAAACGGCGGGCACGGAATCTGGCCGCTCCGGACGCGGCGGAGCGCCGGAAATTGCCTCGCCGGTCAAACCCGCCGCCACAGTCCGGGTGCTGCCGTGGCGATCGCGTGTGCCCCGAATCCGAGGAACAGCACGCCCGAAACGCGGGTCACCCACAACGCATGCTTGCGATAGAACCGGCGCACGATCCCTGCCCCGATCACCGCGATCAGCACCGCGTCCGCCGCGACGAACCCGAGGCATGCCGCGGCGAGCAACGGGGCGAACGCACTCCAGTCCAGCGCGCTGGCGTAACGCGCCAGCAGTGCGGTGAACATCGCCACCGCCACCGGATACGCCTTCGGGTTCGACAGCCCGAACGCCAGGCCGCGCAGCAGCGGGCGCCGCGGCTCTGTCGTTACCATTCCATCGGCGCCGCGGCGGGCGGTGGCGGAACGGACGCCGAGCCAGCAGAGATAGATCCCGCAGGCCAGGCCGAGCGCATCGAAGAACAACGTGCCGATGGTCCGAGCGCCGATGATGGCGGTCAGAGACAGCGACGCCCACAGCACGTCGCCAACGAAATGACCACCCAGGAACAGCGCTCCGGCCCGACGGCCCCGGCTGGCGCCGATTCCCAGCAGCGCCAGGAACGCCGGGCCTGGGGCCAGCGTATAGGCGGCACCGGACAAGGCCGAGGCAAGCAGCAGCCCGAACGTCATCCGCCGAACGCCTGATCCCACGGTTCGGGCAGCATCAGGTAGCCGTCGCCCTGCTTCACCAGGTGGGCGAACCCGGGGAAATGCACATGCATGCCGGCGATCAGCTGCCGGTCGGTCGCCACCATGTCGAACGTCCGCTTGCGCGTCGCGGCGGCGGCGTGCGGATCGGTGTCGAACGCCATCGTCACCTCGGGTCGCGGCACCTGCACCTCGGGGACATGAATGATGTCCCCCCAGATCAGCAACGACTGTCCGCCCGAGGCGATCATGTACCCGGAGTGACCGGGCGTGTGTCCGTGCAGCGGAACCGACGTCACGCCGGGAAACACCTCCACGGCCCCGGCAAACGTCCGCATCTGGTTGTGATACGGCGCCATCTGTTCGCGTGCGCACTGGAAATACATCTTCTTCGCGCGCTCGTCCGCCCGGCTCATCGCCCCGTCATCCTGCCAGTGCCGCGGCTCGTTCTCATTCACCACAAGTTCGGCGTTGGGAAAGAACTTCTGGCCGGTCCGTGGGTCCGTCAGCCCGGCGGAATGATCCGGATGCATGTGCGTCAGGATCACCGCCTCGATATCCGCCGGGTCGACGCCCGCGGCCTTCAGATTCTGCTGCAGCTTCCCCGCCGTCGGCAGCAGATAGTCGCCCGATCCGGTCTCGATCAGCGCCAGCCGTCCGGCGGAGTAGACCAGATAGCAGTTGACCGATGTCCGCCGGCCCGGGCGGAACTGATCAGACAGCATCTTCGTCGCATCGCCGGGCGAGATGTTCTGCATCACCTCCACGGTGCCATCCAGATAGCCGTCGGACAGCGCGGTCACGACGATGTCGCCGATCTTCCTGTGATAGACACCTGGGATCTGCGAACCCGGAACCTCGATCATGCAATCATCTCCTGTAAACGGATCATGTATCCACTGTTGTCATCGACGACGCCCGCCGACGATGCGCGCCGGCGCTGCGTCGGGCCGCCTCACTGCGCGATGTATCCGCCGTCGATGACCAGTTCCGTCCCCGTCACAAACGAAGCTTCGTCTGACGCGAGGAACAGCACGCCATAAGCGACCTCGATCGGCTCGCCCAACCGACGCAGCGGCGTGGCTTCAATCTTTGAGGCACGACCGGCCGCATTCGTTGCGTTCAGCATCGGTGGCATGTAGCCGGGATGCACCGAATTCACCCGGATACCGGACGGCCCGTATTTGGCCGCTGCCGCCTTGGTATAGATCCGGACAGCGCCTTTCGACGCCGCGTAGCCCGGGTGGCTGTCCGCGCTGCCGACAAACCCCATGATGGATGAAATATTCACGATTGAACCGCGCCCGTTCGGGATCATCGCCGCCGCCGCGAGCTTGGTACCCAGGAACACGCTGGCGGCATTGACCGACAGCAGTTTCTGCCAGCCTTCCAGTCCATCCGGGTCACCCACCGCGCTGCCGCTGATGCCGGCGTTGTTCACCAGGATATCGAGCCTGCCATAGCTCGCGATCGTTTCGGCGATCAGCGCCTGCCAGTCCGCTTCCGAGGTCACGTCGGTGCGGACGAACCGCGCGCGCCCCTGGATCGCGTTGATGTCGGACGCGACGGTCTCTCCGTCCTTGACCAGCGTGTCGGCGATCACGACCGCGGCCCCCTCCTTGGCGAAAAGCCGGGCCTCGGCTTCACCCATGCCGTGCGCGCCACCGGTGACGATGGCGACTTTGTCTTTCAGGCGCATTGTTCCTCCTGCGTGTTATTGTGCCGGAGCTGACGGTCCCCGGCGACCGGCGGCTTGCACCGCCGGTTCGGTCGCCGTCGCGGGGAGCCGAAGCAACGTCCGCGCTTCTATCCCGTGCCCCGGCTATCACGTCGGCGCGGATCCGCAAGGTTCCGGTGCGCCGGCGGCGGCATCAGCCAGCGCACGATGCAAGCAACCCCCGCACAT
>DASWON010000137.1:0-3881 GCA_036398735.1 Rhodopila sp. | reverse complement strand
GACCATCTCAGGTTTCTTCGCGCGAATACCGGTCCCGGTCGAACGCATGGCGAAGGCGTACGCGGAAGCGCTCAAGGCAGCCGGGCTGCCGGAGTGAACCGGCCTGAGGCAGACGCAACCGCGGCATCACGCGATAACCGTGCAACTGCGTTAAGGCGATTGTCTCGCGGCCACGTCGATCGGCCCGTCCTGATCGAGATCCGATTTGTCAGGTTGTCGGCCTTTCCAGGTCTCCGACAGGGGATGGTGCTCCGCCACCATCCTTCGCAGCCGCTCGGTCTGGACATGGGTGTAAATCTGCACGGTGGAGATATCCGCGTGCCCCAGCAGCATCTGCAGGCTACGCAAGTCGGCCCCGCGTGCGAGCATGTGAGACGCGAACGAATGCCGCAGCACATGCGGTGAGACGCGCTCAGGATCCAGCCCGGCCTCCAGAGCGACCTGCTTCAGCAACAGGAAAAACGCCTGCCGGGTCAGCGGCTGCTTCGGGTCCCGGCCCGGGAACAACCACCGGCTCTTCGCCTCAGTGATCGCCAACAAGGCCGCGGCGGCTGCCTTTGCCGCACCCGACAACGGCACCATGCGCTCCTTGTCGCCCTTGCCCCTGATGATCATGACGTCGGCCTTGGCACCCAGAGCTGCTCGCGGCAGCGACAGCAACTCGGAAACCCGCATGCCGGTGGCGTAAAGCAGTTCGAGAGCGGCCCGCGCCAGCGCACCCGGGCGTCCGGGTTTGCGGGCGGCGGCCTCCAGCAGGGCGTCCACCTCAGCCTCCGCGAGGAACTTCGGCAGCGGCCTCGGCAGCCGTGGCGTATCAAGCTGGCTGGTCGGATCGTCGCTGCGCACCCCCTCCTTCAGCAGGAACAGATGGAACTGCCGCAACGCCGATAACCGGCGGGCGGCGGTCCGTGCCGAAAGGCCGCGCGCATGCAGGGAGGCCATGTAGTCCTGGCAGGTCGATGCGTCCGCGCCGGCCGCCGCGTGCCCGCGGCCAGCGGCGAATTCGGAGAAGTCACTCAGGTCATTGGAATAGGATTCGATCGTGTTGCGGGCGGCGCCGCGCTCGACCGTCAGCATCTCCAGGAAGGCGTCGATCCTCGGGTCCATGAACCGCTAACGTCCCCGCTCGAAAGCTCGTCGTGCCATGGATCAACCCCCACCGGACTTTCGCCTCGAGACGGACATCGGCAAAGCATTGTTTCCGCGGTGGACCATGGTTCCAGGATCTGCTGTGGCGCGGGACAACAGCCCATGGGACAACAGCACAATGGACTTCAGAACCGCCATACCAGGCGGCCTAGTGCGTGGAGAATTTGTCGTTCGGCACGACCTTCTCCACCGCCTGCTGATGCGGTGTGGGCGGGAACATGCCCAGCATCAGAACGCCACCGGCGATAGCGACCAGCCCGGCCAGCACGACAAAAAAGAAAATGCGAATCATCGAGGCTCCTGAAACCCGTTCCCCCGACGCCCAGGCCGCGAAGAGCCGCGCGCGATCGGACACGCGCAAATCGACTCGCGACCAATCGCCTGTTCCGGGGCCGGTGTGCTAGCGTCGCGAATTATGACACGCAACACTGCTCTGCGGGAGACGATTCCGGTTCCCGATACAATCGCCGGACGCAGCATCGTGCTGGTTGGCCTGATGGGGGCCGGTAAAACCTCCATCGGCCGGCGGCTGGCCGCGCGCCTGGGACTGCCGTTCCGCGATGCCGATCAGGAGATCGAACTCGCGGCCGGCTGTACCATTCCCGAGCTGTTCGCCCGGTACGGCGAGGCGGCCTTCCGCGATGGCGAGCGGCGGGTGATCCGCCGACTGCTGGCCGGCGACCCGATGGTCCTGGCCTTTGGCGGCGGCGCCTTCATGGACGAGAGAACACGCGAGGCGACCCGGGCGGAGGCCATCACCGTCTGGCTGCGGTGCTCGCTGCCGACCTTGGTGCGCCGCGTGGCAACTCGCGACAACCGGCCGCTGCTGAACGGCGTTGACCGGGAGGAAACCCTGCGCCGGCTGATGGAACAGCGCCACCCGGTCTACGCCGAGGCCGACCTGATCGTCGATTGCGGGGATGAAGCGCCGGATTTCACCACCGCGGCGGTGATGAATGCGCTGGCCGACTGGAAACCTGCGCGCCGGCTGCACGTGGTGCTGCCAAGCACCAGCTACGACGTGGTGATCGGCGACAATCTGCTGGCCAGAGCGGGCGCCCTGCTGGCGCCGAAGCTGCCGCAGAAACGCGCGGTCGTCATTACCGACCGGAACGTGGCCGAACTGCATCTGCAGACATTGATGGATGGCCTGGCGCAGACCGCAATCGCCGCCACCGCGGTCGTCGTCAAGGGCGGCGAGGCGTCCAAAAACATGGACACCTACCTCGACGTCGTCGATCAGCTGCTGGAAGCCCGGGTCGAGCGGCGGACGGCGGTGATCGCTCTCGGCGGCGGGGTGATCGGCGATCTCGCCGGCTTCGCCGCCGCGACCACGCTGCGCGGGCTGCCGTTCATCCAGGTCCCGACGACGCTGCTGTCACAGGTGGATTCATCGGTCGGCGGCAAGACCGGGGTGAACACGCGGCGCGGCAAGAACCTCGTGGGTGCCTTTTACCAGCCGAAGATGGTGCTGGCCGACACCGCCACCCTCGGGACGTTGCCCCCCCGGGAACTGAGGGCGGGATACGCCGAGATCGCCAAGGCCGGGCTGATCGGCGACGCCGCGTTCTTCGCCTGGTGCGAGCGTAACGGCCTGGGCGTCGTCTCCGGCGATCGGGAGGCGCAGGCCGAGGCGATCAAGCGCGCCTGCGCCTTCAAGGCTGCGGTGGTCGGCGACGATGAGCGTGAGGAAAAGCCGAACGACGGGCGGGCGCTGCTCAACCTCGGGCACACGTTCGGCCATGCGCTCGAGGCGGAGTATGGCTATGATGGCGGCCTGTTGCACGGCGAAGGTGTCGCGATCGGCCTCGGGCTGGCGTTCAAGCTGTCGGTTCGGCTTGGGCTGTGCCCGCCGGCCGATGCGGAACGGGTGATCGCGCATGTCGCGGCGGTTGGACTGCCGGCCGACCTGGCAATGCTGAACCGGCGGTTCTCGGCCGAGACGCTGATCGGGCACATGCGCCGCGATAAGAAAATGCGCGACGGGGCGCTGCATTTCGTGCTGGCACGTGGGATCGGCCAGGCGTTCACCAGCGCCGAGGTGCCGCCGGAGGCGGTGACCGAACTGCTCCGCGACGAGGGCTGCGGTGCGTGACGACGATGCGGGGCACCGTCAAGCACGCCTTCTGACACGCGATCCGGCACAGCCGCCAGGCGTGGGCCGCTCGCCGCCAACGACGGGCGATGGCGCCGGCGGCTAGTATATGGAACCAGCCGAATACGCGTTGATGGACGCCGCCGAGGACCGGATGTGGTGGTACCGCGCCCTGCACGTTCGGCTGCTGGACACCCTCTCGGAGGTTCGCGGACGGGTGCTCGATGCTGGCTGCGGCACCGGCGGATTTCTCGCGATGCTGCGTGCGGAACGCCCCGATCTCGCCCGCTTCGGTGTCGAATGGGACCGGGCGGCGGCTATCCGAGCACGCGGCAAATCCGGCGCGGCAATCGCACGTGGCAGTGTCAACGCCCTGCCCTTCGCCGATGACAGTTTTGACGCCGCGGTCTCCGCCGACGTGCTGTGCCATGCAGCGGCGAACCCCTCCGCCGCCCTGGAGGAACTCAAGCGCGTGTTGCGGCCGGGCGGGCGCCTCGTGGTGAACATGCCTGCCTATCAGTGGATGCTGTCGGCGCACGACCGGCGGGTCCACAATGTTCGCCGCCTGACCGCCGGGGCGACGGCCACGATGCTGCGCCGGGCCGGCTTCCACCGGGTAAGCGCAAACTACTGGAAC